>JAJOJN010000016.1 GCA_021208565.1 Nitrincola sp. | reverse complement strand
CTACTGGCAGGACTATCTGCAACCCATCCCTGCTGAAGAGCGTCATAATTTACTCAAGGCCTATTGTCAACGCCTGACTTCAGATAACGAAATTGCGCGTATGGCGGCGGCAAAAGCTTGGTCTGTCTGGGAAGGTCGCTGTTCAACCCTTAAGCCCAACCCGGATTTAGCGGCACACTTTGGTGAGCCCCACGTTGCGCTGGCAATGGCGAGAATTGAAGCCCATTACTTTTATCATGGATGTTTTATGGAAGATAACCAATTGGTCAAGGACGCACATCGCCTTGAAGATATCCCTATCACCCTCGTTCATGGGCGTTATGATGTAGTCTGCCCGATTGAGCAGGCATTTGATCTGCATCGCGCCATCCCCCATGCGGAATTTAATATTATTCGTGATGCTGGTCATTCAGCTTTTGAGCCGGGTATTACCGATAATCTTATTCGTGCCACTGATCAGTTTGCGAGACAAAAAGCCTAACGATATGAAAGGACTCATTCAACGCGTAAAACACGCATCGGTAGAGGTCAAAGGTCAAACGGTTGGGGCTATTGATGCCGGTATTTTACTGTTCTTAGGTGTTGAAAAATCAGACACCGAAGAACAGGCTGATAAAACTGTTGCACAAGATTCTGAATTATCGAATTTTTGCCGATGCTGATGGCAAAATGAATGAGAGCTTGTTACAACAGAACAAATCTTTACTCCTTGTCTCTCAATTCACTCTAGTTGCGGATACCCAAAGGGGCTTCGTCCTGGCTTTTCTCAGGGCGCGACTCCGGCTGATGGCGAGCGTCTTTATAATTATTTTTTAACGTCCTGCAAAGCAAGGGTATTCATGTTGAAAGTGGCTGTTTTGGCGCCGACATGCAAATTACACTGTGTAACGACGGCCCCGTTACTTTTTTACTAGAAACTTGACTTAACTCCGCAGGATTACCTGACTAGTTAATCAAACTCATGTAAACTTCCCAAGCTTTAACCCTCCCTTAGTCTTAAATTAATAATGGAATTCTCACCATGAGTTCAACCAAAATTTGGACCCATAAAGGAACCTTTTTGCTAGCAGCAGTTGGTTCAGCTGTTGGCTTAGGTAATTTATGGCGCTTTCCTTACCTCACCGGCGAAAACGGTGGTGGTGCATTTATTCTTGTCTACGCCTTAACCATTGCGATTGTCGGCATTCCCATTCTGATTGCAGAAACCTTGCTCGGTCGTTCCAGTCGTAAAAGCCCGATTATGGGGATGAAGCATTTAACTGAATCTCACAACACCAGTCGCAACTGGCAGGCGATCGGCTGGATGGGTGCCTTGGCTGCTTTCGTGATTCTTAGCTTTTATTCGGTTATTGCGGGATGGCGATTCACTACACAGGGCTGATGTTTTCTGGCTCTCTAGTAGGAGCTGATGCCAGTCAGATCGGAGAATCATTTGGTGATCTACTCGCGTCTCCAGCTTTATTGATTACCTATCACACACTCTTTATTGCCGCATCGGGTGTGATTGTCGGACTTGGCATTCATAAAGGGATTGAAAGCGGTTTACGCTTTATGATGCCTGCCCTATTTGTCATTCTCATGATTGTTCTGGGCTACGGCATTATTGCGGGCGACGTGGGTGCTGCGATGAGCTTTCTCTTTACCTTCAATCTCGCTGATTTGAGTTTGGAAGGCTGGTTGCAAGCGATGGGACAATCTTTCTTTACCTTGAGTTTAGGCATGGGCGCGATCATGGCTTATGGTGCTTATATGTCCAGTGAAGCCTCTCTTACCCGAACCGCTATCTCCATCGCGTTTGTGGATACTGTGATTGCACTCTTGGCTGGTATCGCGATTTTCTCGCTGGTTTTTGGAAGTGGTTTAGAAGCCGGACAAGGTCCAGGGCTTATGTTTGTCACCCTGCCTATCGCCTTTGCAGAGCTTCCAGCTGGCTGGTTAATCGGTGGTGTTTTCTTCATTCTGGTCATAGGTGCGGCTATCACCTCATCTATCTCATTGATTGAGCCCGTCGCTGCCTATCTGGTTGAGCGCTTTGGATTTAGTCGCCCAAAGGCGGTGGGATTGATGGTTACCCTTTGCTGGTTATTAGGCTTAGCTACCGTATTCAGTTTCAATGTTTGGTCCGAAGGTACGCTGACACATGCTTGGTTCAACCGTTCACCATTCGATGTACTTGAATTCCTGACCAATATCCTCATGCCTTTAGGCGGATTGTTGATTGCCCTCTTTGCTGGCTGGGCATTGACTCGAGAGGAAGTATTGAAAGAGATGGCCACCAACGATACATGGTTCCAGATCTGGCAATTCCTGGTACGTTTTGTAGCACCCACGGCGGTTGCCTTCGTATTCTTGCGAACCATTCCTCAAATTGATGGTTACTTGATTCCGACCCTAGGCTCCATCCTGTTGATTGGAGCCTTTACGGCAGGTAGAACCTTCTTTAATCGTGCCGGTTAATCGGCTGCCACTCAGTCCTGTTTGTCCGCCTGCCAATACTGGCGGGCAAACAGTACCGAACCGTACAAAATAATCAGATAACCCAAAAGCTCTAACCCTTCCTGCACTGCGTTTTTGACCAGCGCGGGAGCCACCACACCTGCACCTGAATCCAGCACCGCTGCCCACAAAGACCCTGTTCCAAAAACGCGACTAAAAAAGAGCACAACGGCAAGCCCAGTCAGAATATAAGCAAAAGGATGAGAACGACTTGCTTCAGCCATGGCAGGTAGAACAGTGGAACGAAAGATACCGGCCAGTATAAAACTGATCAGAACCACACCAGTGACCGGATATTTCCAAAAACCATGCTCAATAAGATCAAAGATATTATCCAATTCGCGAATCAGCATGCTCAAAAAAAAGACCGGCAACCAGGAGTAAAAATCCACGTTGATGGGATAACCGAATCGCCATCCAATAAAACAGCAATGTAATCACCAGCAATGAAAGCTCTTGGCTTATCTCGGTAACACCGTATTCAGGCATTCCATGCTTTAAAATGACAACATCCAGATAGACGGCTGCAGGTACCCACAGCATTGCCAGCACAAGAAAGAGGTACAGAATTACTGCTTTCTTAATGCTCTTCAGGTGATCTTCGTGTGCCATCTAGCTCCCTCATCGTTTAATTAAAACGCATATTGTCGTTAGATGGCACACACTTGTCGAGACAACTTAAGACTATTGTGATCCGATAAGTTTAACTCTGACTTTGACTTAACTCAGCCAGAACACGACTTTCTTCCACCAAACGGAACCACGTATCTGCAATTTGATCATGCAGTTGACTGATATCAACCTGAATATCATCAATATATTGATGGAGTTTGTCAGGCTCACTAGCCAAAACAGAGACATCAGCTTCAGTTAAATGATCCAAGCAGTGCTGCGCGGCAATCAAGGCTTGACTACTTCCAGGAAGACTTTCTAACTGTCGACGTATTTGTGTGATACAGCAGGCAACCGCTCTTGGGAAATAACAATCCTGAAGCAGAAAACGTAACACATCAGGACCGCGAACACGCAAACGTACATGTTGACGATACATCTGAAATCCGGTTAAAGATTTTAAAACGCTCACCCACTGCAAGGTCTCAAAGGGCGTAGAATCATCTGAGTTGCGTGGCAATAGATTTGCAGACCGCACATCAATGATTCGGGTGGTCATATCAGCTCTTTCCAACTCACGCCCCAGCATCAAAAAAGTGCGCGTCTGGGTGTAGCTGAGCGTCCCTTCAATCATGCCATTAACGGCTTCGCAACTTCGAATAATTCGATTCAGAAAAACATCACGATTACGCGGGTTTATGCCTGAGTCCGCTTGTTGTGACACGGCAAGATACAGTTGGTTAACCTCTTCCCAGATACGCTGAGGCATGACATCTCGCGTGGTTCTCAAGTTTTCTCGAGCGGCCGACAATGAGGAAATAATCGATCCAGAATAACGACGGTCTCCACATAAGAAGTTAAGCACACTCACTTCATCTCTTTCTTCATAATGCTTATCAAAAATTTCTTCACTTCCCGTGATGGTGACTAAAGTTGACCAACCTAATCGCGTTGCTTTAGGAAAATCCAAAAGTAAATGGCTGTTGACACTAATCAAACGGGCAGTATCCTCTGCACGCTCTAGATAGCGGGCTAACCAGTAAACACTTTCTGCGACTCTTGACAGCATCTTTTAGCCCTCTTTCACATCAACAATCCAGGTATCTTTACTGCCACCACCCTGGGAAGAATTCACAACCAACGACCCTTTCGTCATTGCCACTCGAGTTAAGCCACCCGTTGTCACATAAGTTTCACTACCACCCGATAGGATAAAAGGACGGAGGTCAACATGCCTCGGTTCCATCGCATTACCACATAGCGTCGGCGCAGTAGAAAGATTTAGGGTCGGTTGTGCCATATAGTTTCTTGGATTGGATCGAATCAACTCAGCAAATGCTTTGCGCTCTCTTTTCGTTGAATGAGGTCCTATCAACATGCCATATCCGCCCGATTCATTAGCCGGTTTAACAACCAAAGACTCTAGATTAGCGAGAACATACTCTCGATCATCTTCAAACATACACAGGTAACTGGGTACGTTTGGAATTAACGGATCTTGATCTAAGTAATATTTGATGATTTTAGGGACAAAAGCATATACCACCTTATCATCTGCGACTCCTGCACCCGGTGCATTGGCCAAGCACTTTACCCGCTCTCCATGAGCGCATCAGACCGGGAACACCTAGCATTGAATCGGGATTAAAAGCCTCAGGATCTAGGAACATATCATCGATACGCCGATAAATAACATCGACACGCTGAAGACCATCGACCGTTTTCATGTACACACAATCATCATCGCTGACAATTAAATCACTGCCTTCAACCAGCTCAACGCCCATTTGTTGCGCTAAATAAGAGTGCTCGTAATAGGCGGAGTTATAGATGCCCGGTGTTAACACAACGATCTGCGGGTCATCTCCTGGGCGAGGGGACATACTCGCTAACATATCAAAAAGCTGATCAGTGTAATCATCTACGGGTTGTATTTGCCCCGTGGCAAACATTTCAGGTAGGACTCGCTTAGTTACATTTCGGTTTTCAAGCATATAGGAAACGCCTGAAGGCACTCTTAAATTGTCCTCTAGAACATAAAGCGTCCCATCGCTGTCGCGAACCAGATCTGAACCACAAATATGTGCCCAAACACTGTGTGGTGGTGATATACCCACACACTGAGGCCTAAAATTGACAGACTGAGCTAACACTTCAGCAGGAAACACACCATCTTTGATAATGCGTTGATCATGATAGAGGTCGTCGATAAACATATTTAAGGCTTGAACACGCTGACGAAGACCAGCTGCGGTTTTTTCCCATTCAGGCCTTGGGATAATTCGTGGAACGGGGTCAAATGGCCAAGCACGATCAATCATGCTGCCATCGGAATAGACCGTAAAAGTGATACCCATGGTCTGAATCGCAACATCAACAGCATGTTTGTGTTCAATCAGCTCAGAGGCTTCTAAGTTTTGAAAATAATCACACAACATTTGCGCTTCAGGACGAGGGGTTCCAGGTGCTGCAATTAACTCATCATAAAATCCCTTGCACGCATAATCTTGCCAGTTCACTTTTGTCATAGCGTGTATCCATTGTTAACATTATTACGATAACGTTTTCCCTGCAAATGCTATACCAAATTTAGCAACCGCTAATTGATAAGGCTTACACACCGGAAACGCGCACCTTTAAGACTCACATGCACTCATTTAGTGCGTAACGCGCCTCTTAGATGGGCACATTCAACCTCCCCTCTTTACTCTAGATCTATTTTGATCAGCCTTCAAATCCCCTTCTAGGCTGACTTTCAAGAATTTTCATTTACAGGTGGCATATCTATTGCTGATGAACCATCATAGTCTTTATTAGCCCACTTGTTCAGCAGGATACCTGACCATGACGATTCGCGTTGCACTGAAGCACACCACCCGCTATGACTTTGACAAACCGGTGGGAGTATCACCGCACTTAATCCGATTAAGGCCAGCACCTCACTGCCGCACGCCCATTGATGCTTATTCCCTCAAGATCTCCGGTGGCGAATACTTTATCAACTGGCAACAGGATCCTTTTGGTAATCATTTAGCGCGCTTGGTTTTTCCCGAAAAGATAGATCACCTTGAAGTCAGTGTGGAGCTCTTAGCGCCCATGACGGTCATTAATCCTTTCGACTTCTTTGTTGAGGACTATGCCGAAAAATTCCCATTTCAATACCCTGTTGGCCTGCAAAAAGAGTTAACACCTTATCTCGAAGTGACCGAAAATGGCCCATTGCTAACGCAGTGGTTGGAACAGATTTCGGATAAGCCGACTGCCATCGTTGATTTTTTAGTGGGCATTAATCAACAACTGGAAAAGGACATTGAATACACCATTCGTATGGAACCGGGTGTCCAAACGGCGGAAGAAACCTTAACGAAACGTTTAGGCTCCTGTCGTGATTCTGCCTGGCTTATGGTTCAGGTTTTACGTCACTTAGGTCTTGCAGCACGCTTTGTCTCGGGCTACCTCATCCAACTCACCGCTGATGTCAAAGCCCTTGATGGTCCTTCTGGAACAGAGACAGACTTTACCGACCTTCATGCTTGGACCGAAGTTTTCATTCCCGGTGCTGGATGGGTAGGTTTGGACCCAACCTCAGGGCTGTTTGCAGGAGAAGGACATATTCCATTAGCCGCAACGCCTGATCCCTCGAGCGCAGCGCCCATTACAGGTGCCACCGAACCTTGCGAAGTGACCTTTGATTTCCACATGTCGGTTGACAGAGTTCACGAAGATCCTCGGGTAACCAAGCCCTATACAGAAGAAGCTTGGTTTGACATTAATGCATTAGGTGAGAAAGTCGATGCCGTTTTAGAGGCTGAAGATCTCAGACTCACGATGGGTGGTGAACCCACATTTGTTTCTATCGACGATATGGATGCGCCTGAATGGACCATTGCCGCCCAAGGGCCTAACAAGCGACGTTTAGCCGAAGTGCTCATGCGACGTTTGCGCCCTCATTTTGCACCTCAAAGTTTGATTCATTATCAGCAAGGAAAATGGTATCCCGGAGAATCTTTGCCACGATGGGCTCTGGCTTGCTATTGGCGCAAAGATGGCAAACCCATGTGGCAAGATAGCCAGTGGCTAGCCGATATGTACAAAGACTATGCAGTGACGGTAGACGAAGCTCAACTCTTTGCTAAACGCCTTGTACAGCGCCTTAACATCAAGGAAAAACACTTAATTCCCTGTTTTGAAGATGCTTACTACTATCTCTGGCTAGAACGAAAACAGCCCGTCGATATTGACCTCAGTAAAGAGGATTTAAAGTCTGATGAAAACAGACGTCGCTTGGCCCAGCTCTTGGAACGGGGCTTGGATGAAATCACCGGCTTTACACTTCCTCTAAGTAGAAACCTGCGCGATAAAACTTGGATATCGGGTGACTGGCAAGTTCGTAGACGTCGTCTCTATTTGATTCCCGGTGATTCACCTATGGGTTATCGCTCCCCCTTAATGAACTTCCCCTTGCTGGGAAAGAAGAGTTTCATCAGCCAGCCTCTCTCTTTGAGCTGAAGCCGCCTCTACCCGATCTTCACGGTGAAGTGGCGACCCGCTACAGTGCTTTGCAACAACAAATGCCGTCAGCCCTTAACGGAAACAAGCCAATCTCAGCCTCTGCAAGAACAGCATGCTGATTTAGATCAGAAGTCGGTGTTACATACTGCTCTCTGTATCGAACCTCGAGAGGGCAAACTCTTTGTTTTTTTACCGCCCTTGGCAGAGCTAGAAGATTACCTAGAACTCTTAGTACACATAGAACATACAGCGGCTGAACTGAAGCTACCCGTTTGTTTAGAGGGATACCCACCACCATCTGATACGCGTATCGAAAAGTTTATGATTACACCAGATCCTGGTGTCATCGAAGTCAATATTATGCCGTCGAAAAGCTGGAAAGACTTGGTCGAAACCACTACGCGTCTTTATGAAGAAGCGCGTTTATCTCGTCTTGGTACGGAAAAGTTCATGCTTGATGGACGACATACGGGGACTGGCGGGGGAAATCACGTCACGCTAGGCGGCGCCACTCCAGCGGACTCGCCCTTCCTACGACGCCCCAGCTTACTGACCAGTATGATCACTTACTGGCAACACCATCCTAGCCTTTCCTATCTGTTTGCCGGTATGTTTCTTGGACCAACCAGTCAAGCACCACGTATCGATGAAGCGAGGCATGAAGCACTCTATGAATTGGAAATTGCCATTCAACAAATGCCTCTTGGTGAAGTCCCTCAACCTTGGATGGTCGATCGCTTATTGCGTAATTTATTAACCGATATTACGGGCAACACCCATCGAGCAGAGTTCTGTATTGATAAACTCTTTTCACCAGACTCTTCCACTGGCCGACTGGGGTTATTGGAGTTGCGTGGTTTTGAAATGCCACCCCATGCTCGTATGAGCTTGATGCAACAACTCCTTATTCGTGCTTTAGTGGCTCGTTTTACTCGTAGTCCCTACCGGAAAAAGCTCGTGCGCTGGGGCACGGAACTGCATGATCGCTGGATGCTACCGCATTATTTATGGCACGATCTTTTAGACATCCTAGATGACCTGCGCAGTTTTGGATTCGATTTCAATCCGGAATGGTTTGAGCCCTTCCTCGAATTCCGTTTTCCTCAGTATGGAGAAGTCATTTATGATCAGGTCCGCCTAGAATTAAGACAAGCCATTGAACCTTGGCATGTTTTGGGAGAGGAAGTCAGTGGTGGTGGCACTGCCCGCTATGTCGATTCATCCGTTGAACGTCTGCAAGTTAAAGTATTTGGCTTCAATCCGGAGAGACACCTGCTGACCTGTAATGGTCGTCGAGTTCCATTACAACCCACAGGAGTTAATTCTGAAGCAGTTGCTGGGGTTCGCTACCGTGCTTGGCAGCCACCTTCTGCATTGCATCCGATGATTCCCGTTCATGCACCCTTAGTATTTGATTTGATTGATCGCTGGAACCAACGTTCTCTTGGTGGCTGTACTTATCACGTTGCTCACCCTGCTGGACGAAACTACGAAAGCTTCCCCATCAATGCCAATGAAGCAGAAGCTAGACGTTTATCGCGCTTTTGGTCTCAAGGTCATACTCAAGGCAAGCTGTATATTCCACCTGAAGCGATTCCAGGAGAATATCCTCATACACTGGATTTGCGTTACAATCACAGCAATCCGGGCGAGTCTGAGATATGATAACCCTTTTGATCACTGAATACGGTAAACATGACGGACTTTAGCCTGCTCAATAGTGATATGCAGCAGCGTTTGACGGCTTACCTTGAAAGCCGTCAAACCCTTGCATCACAGGGTTATGACGAATTACTCAATGAATCGGGACGGATACGCTCGCAATGGCAGCCTGTTCTCGAAGAGCTATCAAAGCTTGATCGTGACACTCTACGCAATCGATGCGAAGAAGCTCAGAACCTTCTGCATGAAAATGGTGTGACCTTCAACACCTACGAAGATGACCCCGGTCAACTGCGTTCATGGCAACTGGATAGCCTCCCCTACGTCATCAGCACCCATGACTGGGAACAACTTGAACAAGGTTTGATGCAGCGTTCGAGACTACTTGAAGCGATCGCCGAAGATCTCTATGGCGCAAGAACTCTAATCACTCAAGGGCTCATTCCCGCCGAACTAATTCACAGTTTTCCAAGCTACCTACTGCCGGTCGTCAGCGATCAATCTTTTCGTCGTCCGATGCTCTTTTTGCATGGTACCGATGTGATTCGAAATGCCTCGGGCGAGTGGGAAACGCTTTGTGACTGGACACAATCGCCGTCTGGTGCTGGCTATGCTTTGGAGAACAGGATCACCTTGGCGCGCGCCTTTCCCAACCAATATCGGGAAGCACCCTTAAAACGTTTAGCTGGTTTCTTACAAGCACAACATCGTGCCCTCGCGGCGCTTTCCACCAGTCAACGAGAACAACCTAACATCGTTTTACTGTCACCAGGCCCCGGAAGCCCCGGCTATTTTGAACACGCTTGGCTAGCTAATTACATGAACTTTTCACTCGTTGAGGGTGCCGATCTGGTCGTGAGAGATGGACAAGTGTCCATGCGAACACTTGGTGGATTAAGACAAGTTGATGTTATTGTTCGCCAAATAAACGATCCTTGGTGTGATCCTTTAGAGCTTCGTGGCGACTCTTTACTCGGCGTACCCGGCTTGTTACAAGCGGCGCGTGACGGAGAAGTTGAAATCGCTAACTCCTTGGGTACAGGCATTTTAGAGAATCCGGCACTGGCTGCGTTTCTTGATGAGATTTGCCAGACGCTTCTGGGCGAGCCACTAATTATTAAGCACCGCAAAACACTCTGGGCAGGTAAAAAAGAGGATTTAGCCGAAATTTTAACCTCACCAGGCACTTGGCTGTTAAGAGATATCGCCGAACCTGCCAAGGTGATCCGCCCCGAAAAATTAACGGATGCTGAGTTGCTGGAGCTTCTGGATAAACTACAAGCTAAGCCTTATCGCTATGTTGCTCAAGCGAAACTGAATGCCGCGACCTCACCAACCTATAACGTGCGAACCGATACCTTCGAGCCTAAAAACGTTAATCTACGCTTTTTTAGTCTGATTGAACCCGATCACCTTTTTATCGAAGCTTCAGAGCGCCGCTATCGCATTATGCCCGGTGGATTAGCTTGGGTGGGAGAGCCTGGCACTCTGTTGATGGAAAGTCGAACGGTTAAAGATATATGGGTCATGGCACCTGTGCCACAACCCCATATCAGTATGTTAAGACAAGCTAACGGTCCAATCGTCGTCACCCGCGATGGCACAGATCTGGCTTGTCGTGTTGCCGATAGCTTATTTTGGATGGGCCGCTATGGTGAACGTCTTGATATCCGCTCAAGGCTTTTGAGAGAAACTTTAGGTCGGTTTTTGCAAGAGGATCAATCCGCAGAAGAAAGCGGCCTCCTGCCTGATCTTTTTACGGCATTGGAAATTCAGTTCCCTGAACCCTCTCCGGATGAGTCGGAAAAAGTAGATGACACCACGCGACATAAACAACTCTATTTAAGTTACCGTAATCGTCTTTTAGAGCTTTTTTGAAGAACACCATCCTGATGGTATGCCTTGGCTATTCAATCACTTCTTACGTAACTGTCGCTCAGTCAGAGATCACTTAGGTGATGATGCTTGGCGCACGGTCAACAATTTACGGCAACGTTTTAATGATATGCCGAGAACTCAAGGTATTATTGTCGGCCAGCGCCAGCTTGAAGGTGTCGTCACTCATCTAGCGGCTTTCTTTGGTTTGTGTAATGAAACCATGCCCCACCATTATGGATGGCGCTTTCTCGACATTGGGCGTTTTATCGAACGTATTTTATCGACACTGGAACTACTCAAGCTCGCGTTACTCAGCGCTAGGCAACCCGGTATCCCTCTTTGTGAAGTCGTACTAGCCACAACCGATAACTTTACTGTTTATCGTCGTCGTTACCGCTCACAACTCCACCCAAGTGCGATACTGGATCTACTGCTATTTGATGAAACTAATCCTCGATCGGTAGGCTATATGCTGAAACGTCTCGAAAGACAGATTCAACGTCTACCTCAACCCACCAGTTCACCCTATCGCAATCTGGAATCACGTTTGGTTATTCAAGCGACCAGTGCTTTGCACTTGGTTGATATTGATCGACTTAGCCAAGTTGAGAGCAGTGAAGAATCTAGAGAGGTGTTATCGCAACTCCTAGACCAGTTGATTCAGCCCTTATCTGAACTGACCAATGCTATATCACACAGTCACTTTAGCCATGTTGAAGCCCCTATTCAACTTGTGACCATGCAATCATAAAACGATAACGACAACATGAAATATCAACTTGTTCACACAACCCGCTACGATTACAGCAGTGATGTCACACTGAGTCATAACGAAGCGCGTTTACTTCCAAGAGATCTGCCCTGGCAACAGGTTAACTCGGCTGAGTTAAGCATTACCCCTCAGCCGGTTCGGTTAAGAGAGCGTTTAGATTTTTTTGGTAATCGCGTGAGTTACTTTAGTATTCAAGAGCTACATTCCAGCCTTGAAGTGACCCTGACCAGTCGTATCACAACACTACCCAGACAATTGCCACCGAAAACGTTTCATCTAACATGGAATGATGCCGTTGAACGGCTTAAATTTGAAAGCCCGAACCACCTTCTGATTCAAGATGCCCATTTAATGATGTTAGATTCTGACTTTGTAAAGAGTCATACGGCTCTAGCAGAATATACTCAACAAGCATTCGTTAAAGGTCGGCCGATTATTGAAGCGATTCAAGCGTTTAATCAGCAAATTTTTACTGACTTCATCTATGATCCGGAGCATACAACCATTGCAACACCCGTGTTAGATGTTCTCAATAGTCGGCGCGGTGTCTGTCAGGATTTCGCTCATCTTGCGATTGGCTGCCTGCGCTCAATTGGTTTACCTGCTCGCTATGTCAGCGGCTACATGGAAACACTACCTCCACCGGGGCAACCTAAGCTGCAAGGAGCCGATGCCACCCATGCTTGGCTTGCCGTAGGTATTCCAGGCTGGGGATGGTTAGAAATAGATCCAACTAACGGCACCCTTCCTGACGAGCGCTATCTCACTTTAGGTTGGGGACGAGATTTCGCTGACGTCACACCCCTTAAAGGCGTCATGAACGGTGGCGGAAAAGACCTCCTTTCTGTCGCTGTAGATGTAACACCACTGTCTGACAAACACCTTCTGGAACTCTTTTAATACCTCATGCATTCATCATCTATCGACTGGCGAGCCCGGTTAGCTTTACTTTTGGCCATGGCAATCTGGGGAAGCTCTTTCATCGCGCTAAAAGTGGCTGTTGATGCCATCCACCCCATGCAAGTTATTTTTTTACGCATGGTGATTGGGAGTTTGGTCTTTTTATTGATATTGCCTCTTTGGAGAAAAGGGTTTAATTATCAAAAGGGTGACTGGAAATGGCTTGGTGCCATGGTTCTGTTTGAGCCCTGTTTGTACTTTATATTTGAAAGTTTAGCACTCAAATACACCAGCGCAGGTCAAGCAGGGATGATCACCAGCATTCTCCCACTATTAGTGGCTGTAGGGGCTTGGTTATTACTTAAAGAAAAAGTCACTAAAAACCAGTGGCTAGGATTTGTCATTGCGTTTATTGGTGTCATCTGGATGTCTTGGGGCAGTGATATCAGCGCTCATGCACCTAACCCCTTGCTAGGGAACTCGCTTGAGTTAATGGCAATGATCTGCGCCGTAGGTTATACGCTTGTCGTCAAGAAACTAACACATCGCTATAGCCCACTGTTTTTAACCGCCATACAGACCCTGCTTGGTGCGGTATTTTTCCTCCCCTTAGCGCTCGCCATGCCAATGCCGACAGGAGTATCTCTCGAAATACTGGCTTATATCGCCTACTTAGGTGTTTTTTCCACATTAGGCGCCTACGGTCTATACAATTACGCCTTGAGTAAGGCTAATGCCAGTAAAGTTGCGGTTTACACTAATCTAATACCGGTCTTTACACTCTTCTTTGCCTATTTGTTTTTAAATGAAATACTCAATACACAGCAATGGTTTGCCGTTTGTCTGGTGTTTTTAGGTATTGGTATCAGTCAGTACAACCGTAAAGATAGAAAGATCTTATCTGAGATCCCTCCTGGTGCCGTTCAGTAATCCTTGAGCTAAGCGGGAAGGTCTGTTTGATTATGTCGATTCAAAGAGCGCCAATGCTGATTTTCATCCGAAAGTATTCTAGTCAACGTAGCAAAGAGCTCTCGTAACTCTTGAGTTTGACGCCAACGCTGCGATTCAGTTGAGTCCATTCGCAATGTTGACATCTTTTGAAAATCGACACAGGCATCATGCAGAATAGCTAACTGCCCCGAGACCTGCCCCGCCAAGGAAGACATGCGTACCACCTCATTGTGGCTCAAGATACCATGGATAGCGGCACCCCAAGCGGGAAAGAACGCAGTAAAAATGAGTATCCAAGAGATTTTCACAAAGAAATGTAAGCTCACTGCCAAAAACGTAATAAAGAAGAGCCCAAATGCTAGTCGATGTAAATACACATGATCACGGTGCAAATTGTGATGGCTGCGACTGAAGTAACGACGATGCTCCTCAAGGACTTGCTCTAGGTACACTGCCATAGTTTCATTATGCTCCGCCAGACAGTATCGTTGAGGGTCCTCAACACTTACAGGGAAGCCTGTCGAAATTAACACTCGCTGTAGCAACCAGTTTTCTGCACTGGTTAACTGTCCAGATCCGGTCCGCGGGTTAGGGCTCCAGAAGGGCCTTGTAAAAGCTTGAGGAAGAACCAACAAAGGATAGCCGATTCGTAAATAGCGCAACTGCTCAGCGAGGTAGCGGTAACTCATCCAGTGACCATGCCAATCGCGGAAACGAGCTTGTAATACATGACCAACAATAAATCGTAACAGAATAAACTCACATACTGCCCATATCATGATTAAGCCGGGCATATTGGCTGGCCAAATACTCAAAGCACCGGCGACCGCACAAAAGACGGCAAAACGCCGCGGCATAATAAATCATCCAGATGCCATCACGATGTCGTCTACCAAAGCAATCGGCTTGAGTTTCCGCCCAGCTGAACACTTGCTCTAAATCCGGTTCAAGAATGGGATGCTGATCAGCTCGTTTTGGAATAACTTTTTTGATACCCTTTTGGTCGCCCGGGCAGCCTTAAAGATGCTTTGAGATCACCGAAGTTGACTCTTGCTATCGCTGAGCAAAAAAAGATGTAAGCGCCCTATCAGCCTCTCTTTCAAACTGAGCGCGTCTTGATCACGAGTGAGTATCTCTAACAAGCGACGAGATTGCGAAGGATTAGGCGGATTTAGCATCACTTGCAACCATAACTTTGCACCCGAAAGCCATGCCAGCAAACTCAAGGGTTTAGTCTGTCTCGCCCCTGACAACAGATACTTAAACCATGACAAGATAAAACCCAGGAGCGAAGGTTGTTGAGCAATTCTAATTAAACGCTGATTTTCTGTATTACCTTGCTGAATCGCAGGCAGAAAGGGCAACAAAGAAGGCTCATCCAGTCTTGAAGCGCTTGATTAAGATGCGTCTCTGACTCCACAACTCTGAAGTACTGAAGAAGCGACTCTTTGTCACTCGATAAGGTTTCAAGCGCTAATAAATGTGCATCAGTTAAGGTATTCGGTTGATTAATTAATAATTGCGGTAGATCTAGTGACGGGTCTAATTTGAGGATAAATACCGGTTTGCGCCGCATTAAAGCCGTGCGAATAATACGTGCAGTTCCACTGGTAATAATGAGTGGTTCTCGCGTATCCCAAACCGCGACCAAAATATCAGAAAAACTCAGCGCTAGATTATCTCTAAGTGAATAATCATCCTGAGATAATCCTTGCTCAGCTAGAGCAGACTGCATGCCTAAACTAATACGCCTAATCTCTTCACGCTCTGGTGGTGAACTTTGCTCTTGAGCAGAGATGGTCGTCAACTCATACCCAGCGTCGATTGCAATCTCTTTGGCGAGGTGATCAACGCCAGTAGCTTCACCGGTGATTAACTTGAACAGGCAGGTTTTATCGAGATAGATATTAGGGGCTTTTGCAAATGCATCCTTAGCTGAGGATGCAATAGACTGCAGTAATTTTTGTAACTCTGTGCGTAAAGATAACGACCTTTCAGGTTTGTTTTGCAACCAATTCTGAGTTAGTCGAGACTGTCTATGTCCCGCTATCAACACCCCAAGCGCAGACTTCAGTCTAAGGTGTTGATATTCATTAGCGGACAATTGTAGAGCCTCAATTAGACGTTATTTGATCAAGCGAGCAAAGAAATCTGGCATATCATAACCTGACGCTTTAAGGTGCTCGACCAAGGCTTGCGGCTGTTGTTGGTTACGCTGGCTTAAAGCCCATAACATGCCACAACGTGCTCCAGACCGACAGAAAGCAACAATGGGAGTCTTCGCCTTGGACAGAATCTCAGCAAACTCATCGCCTTGAGCATCTTCAACTTGACCCGAAATCACCGGCTGAAAAAACCACTCTAGCCCCAAGCTCTCGGCATAAGCCTGTAAACTTGAAGCCGCAGGTTGATCAGGCTCCTCATCATCAGGTCGATTACAGATTAACGTTTTCACTCCGGCATCGGCTAAGGCTTTGATATCTTCCTTGGTCAACTGAGCACAGGCACTCAGCGTATCCGTAAGTTGACGCATGACCGGTAGTTGATGAGACATAACGATTCCTCGATTCACATTAGATATTACTGATTAATGTAGATAGGGTAACAGACGATCGCTTAATTCCGCCAGCCATTTGTACAACCATACTTGACCAGCCGCTGCTAAACCTTGCGCTGACACATCAGGCAAGGCTTCAGATTGCTGCCACTGCCAACTCACCACGGGCTGACCATTTTCTTGAAGTAGATCGGCGTTGATCACCACTAAAAGTCGCTGGGAAGTCTGATCTAAATGCCATTGATGAAGATGAACACGTAAACGGTAATCCGCCATGACACCCGGCTGATCGGTCAACACATTGATTCCTTTAAGGTTCGTGGCCAAGTATTCAGCGGCTAAACGCTCTATCTGCATGGGTAAAGGTTCAGTCCAGATATGATCTCTAAAGGGTGTCAGTTGATGCTCTCCAGATTGATACCATAAGGCACGACTGCTTAACGCGGTGGTCGCTTGTGGTGTTTCAATGACTAAAGTGCCTTTATCAGCTGACCAAACTGTTTCAGCGACTCTATCCTCATTAACATTAGACATGAGTTGCAATTGCACGGGTGCGGGTCCCGCCTCAGGCAGTACACTGCAACCGACTAGACTGATGCTTAGACCAAACAAACATATTAGCGGTACAAACTTCATTTTCATTTAGATTATTCTCCTGGGCCGGCTGGAAGTTGACCGGTTCCTCTGATCAATACATCACCTTGACGAATGAGCGATTCACTCAGCGCTCGTGTTTCTCGAATCAAGGGGGCTAACTCTCTTGCAAGTACTTGACTGTCTCTCGACATCGCCATCAATTGGCGATTGGTTTGATCGAGGTTATCCGCTAAAAGTTGCCTGAAGGATGCCATTTCTTCTGGTAATGCCTGACTCTGTATAGTGAGTGAATCAGCTAGCTCTGTCATGGATTTGGCCAGTCTATCCCAAGTTTGCGTATCAACTTGATCTAATTGTCTTTCGGCTGTTTGACTCAGACTGACCATCGAATTGATTAGACTATCTAACTGTCGCCGCATTGAATCATCACTGAGCGCACTCAAATGACTCGTCAACTCAGATAGATTATCAGACAACTGATTGAATCGACTTAGTGTTTCATTCAGCGCTTCAGATATTTGAAGCAGTCTAGATGGACTGCTACGAATAATCGCCGGATCGGATGTTGATGTGGTCAACAAGGGCGAGTCATTATCACCACTTTTTATCTCCACAAAAAGTAAACCGGTTATACCTTGGTTCTGTAAACTCGCAACAGAGCTTTCACGAATCGGCACGCTAGGGTCAATACGCAGGCCTAGCTTCACTCTACCTTCTTGTTCAGTATCCAAAGTAATACTTTCAACAACACCAACTGGCACACCCAAAAAACGAACAGTAGCTCGCTCATTCAGCCCTGCAACGGATTCATTGAAATAGGTAACGTAAGGCAACCACTGGGTTTGACGATCATCACGTGTCATCAGCGCCAGCATCGCAATCCCTAGGCCTACTAATAAAATGACAAATGCCCCTACGAGGGTATAGTTAATCCTTGGATTCATTAAACAAGCTCCTGTCGTATTGCACGCTTAGCTCTTTCATTAGCAAAGTACGCTTTAATCACTGGGTGTGAATCTTTGACCATTTTTTCAATGGGCTGCTTAACCAAAACCTTTCGCTCACCTAAAAATGCCACTTGGTCAGTCACTGTCCAAATTGAATCCAAATCATGAGTGACTAAAATCAAGGTTAAATTGAGCGCGGCATGCAACTCTAACAGCATTTCATCAAAGGCTGCAGCACCCGCCGGATCTAACCCTGCTGTAGGCTCATCCAAAAGCAATAAAGGCGGATCCAGAGCCAAAGCTCTGCAACCGCGGCTCGCTTTAGCATGCCACCACTCAAGGATTGCGGATAAAGATGAGCCGAATGTTCAGGCAAGCCAGTCAATCTAAGCTTGAGCATCGCCAAATCTTTCAATAATTCACCCTTGACGCGTTGATGCTCCCTAATCGGAAGCATAATATTTTCTAACACGGTTAGGCTCGAAAATAGTGCGCCCTGTTGAAACATCATACCGATCTTTTGACGTTGAGCGAGCAACTGCCGACCACTCATCTGAGTAATGGGCTCTCCAAACAGCTCAATTTCGCCAGAGTCAGGCTCTCTTAGCATCGCAATCTCAGATAATAAAACAGACTTACCTGTTCCACTTCCACCGACTAGCGCGACACGCTCCCCTTCAAGAATTTGCAAGTCGAGATCTTTATGAACGATATTCTCACCAAATTGGGTGGCGATCTTTTTCAACTCTACGATCACTTTAGGCTCATGCATGCTTACCATCCTAACTGAGCAAAGAGAATTGAAAAAAGTGCATCAACGATGATGACTAAAAATATACTTTGAACCACGCTGCGCGTAGTTCTGTGCCCAACCGCTTCGGCACCCCCTTTAGCTAGCATGCCTTGCATACAGCCAACATTGACGATCAATAATGCAAATACAGGTGCCTTGATCAAACCCACCCAGAAATGGATAGGATCAACGACAGATCCAAACCGCTGAATAAACTCAACAGGGCTTAAATCCAACTGAATCATGGCGACAACCATACCGCCACCAATACCAGTGACCATCGACAAAACCGTAAGTAACGGCATCACAAGCATTAAGCCCAAAAGTTTTGGTAACACCAACCAAGCAAACGGATCTTGCCCTAGGCTTTTTAACGCCAACACCTCCTGATTCATCTGCATCGTCGCCAACTGAGCCGCGAATGCCGATCCAGATCGTCCCGCAACAATAATGGCACAAATTAACGGCGCCAATTCTCGCAACATAATCAGAGAAATAAGTTCAACAACGAAAATATTAGCTCCGTAGGTTGCCAGCTGTAGACCGCCCTGAAAAGCGATAACGGCACCTAACAAAAACGCTAAGAGAGCGATAATAGGAACAGCGTTCAAACCATCTCGCTGCAGGACATCTAGCAACATTTTTACTTTGAGTTGTCGCGGATGGCGTAACAAACTCACAATTAATGCCGTGAGTTGACCTGCAAAATCCAGCAACTCACGCCCGTGACGAAAAATACGAAAAACCTGTCTTCCTAAAGCGGAGAGAAGGTTATCATCCGTTTGCTCATTAGGAATTGGACCTATCTTCGACTTCACCAAAGACAAAAGTCCCAGCTGTTCTTTACTTAAACCTTCGGGCCAGCTTTCAGATCTATCACCAATAATCTCAAGCAACACCCTAGCACCGTTAGTATCCAGTCGAGAAATATCGACTTGCTGAACAGATAACGTCTTCTTATCTTTAGAGATTTTTTGCAACTGCTTTAAATAGCTTGTTGTCCACTCCCCACTCAATCGAATTTGACCCGATGATTCAATAATGACCGGAGGAGATTTCTGTTCATTCATATCCATGACTCCACAAAACTGACACCATCATAGCAGATCTCCATCAACCGACTCATTATAAAACGATAAAACTTAAGTCCATGAAAACTCCATCAATGCTTGTGTCTGGCGTTCGCTTTGAGATAATGCATTCTATCCTTTTTACTGGAGAGCCTTGATGACTCTAAAAATCGTTACCCATTCCGTTTTTATTAAGCGCTGCGTATCGATAGCTCTAGCTGCTCTAATAAGCACCTCGGTTCAGGCGCAACTGCCTGATAGCTTGCGCCAAGCCATACAATCCCAGTCTTTACCTGCCGACTCCATGGGTATCTGGGTACAGAAGGTAGACAGCAACACGCCCTTAGTGTCTCACAATGCTGATCGTTTATTTAATCCTGCATCCACTATCAAAGTTGCAACCACGTTAGCAGCATTACTGGAACTGGGACCTGCATACACTTGGCCTACCAGTTTTAGATCGACAGCACCCGTGGAAAATGGGGTACTGAGAGGCGATTTAATTATTCGTGGCACAGGAGATCCCGGAGCGGTGAGTGAGGAGCACTGGCGCATGCTTCGTGACTTGCAACGTATGACTGGATTAAGACGAATTGAAGGTAACGTTATTTTAGATGCCAGCTATTTTATGCTCCCTCCTGAAGATCCAGGAGCTTTTGATGGCCAGCCTCATAGAGCCTACAACCAATTAGCCTATGCGCTGCATGTCAATTCAAATGCAATTCGCTTTCACATCATCCCAGAGGGCAACTCAATTCGAGTTGAAGCTGAACCACCACTACCAGGATTACGAATTAACAATCAATTAACGCGAGGCAGTGGCAACTGTGATGCTTGGCAGCGTGGTATTCGCTATGAAGTAGGGCATAATCAAGTCACCCTTAGTGGTGCTTATCCCGTTAATTGCGGAAACTACGAATTACTCAGAAGTGCCGTTGCGCCCGATTTTAATGCTGCAGAACTGTTTCGACTTCACTGGGCTCAATGGGGTGGAGAGCTAACGGGAGACATCTTAAGCCACCAAGGGGGGCCCTTAAACTATAGCCATACACTGATGGTACATCACTCACGCCCCTTAGCTGACTTAATCAAAGTGGCTAACAAATGGAGCCATAATGTGATGACCCGACACATGGCACTTGCTGTCGGTGCAAGCCGAATGGGACCGCCCGCTACACTTGAAAAAGCCCGTGTTTCATTAATTGAGGTATTAAGTGAAGCCGGGGTCAACACCCAAGGCATGTTTATTGACAACGGTTCAGGGCTCAGTCGCGTCGCTCGTATTTCACCCAATCAACTAGGACAAATCCTACAAGTTGGCTGGGACAGCCCAAGACGCCCCGAGTTTGTCTCTTCACTATCCATTTCAGGTGTCGATGGTACGACACGTCGACAGTATCGTAACAGCCCTTCAGCTGGGCAGATGCACCTTAAAACAGGCCTACTCAATCAAGTTTCAGCCATAACCGGTTATGTCAGAAACCGCTGTAATGAAGATGTCATGGTGGTATTATTGATCAACCACCCTGAAGCACATCTGGGACATGGTACGCGTATGCAACAAACACTCATGGATTGGGTTTTTAACACTGGCAGCTGTTCGAACTAATCGAACAGCTCATTTCAATCCAAGGCTGTTGAATGTGACTGATATCCATAAAATCCAACCCTTACATCTAGCTGCTTTTTTTAATGTTTGTATTACCTGGAAACGTTTACTCCGCTTCAGGTATGCTGGATGAAAATGCGCTGTTGATTGATATACCCACCGTGACGACAGCCTCACGGTTTAATCAACATCTGAGCGACGCTCCAGTCTCAATGACGGTAATAGACCGAGCCATGATTCAAGCATCAGGTGCGCAAACAATTCCAGACTTATTTAGACTAGTCCCAGGGTTCCAAGTAGCTCATGTCAATACCAATAAGTATGCAGTAACCTATCATGGCCACAGTGACGACTTTCCTCGAAGATTAGAAGTGATGATTGATGGGCGGTCGGTTTATATGCCTTTCATATCATCACCAGATTGGACCTCTCTAGGGTTACATCTAGATGATATTGAAAAAATTGAAATCGTTAGGGGTTCTAATACAGCTACACATGGCTCGAATGCGTTTCTGGGTGCCATCAACATCATTACTCGCCATCCATCTACGGAATCAAGATTCGGCTCATCCATTACATTAGGTTCACTCGATACTCAAAATACAAACTTGAGGTTTAGTGAAGTCACACCCATAGGACATTACCGACTGTCTTACGCCTATGAAGAAAATAATGGCAGTAAACAGTTCGCAGATGGCGCAAGAAGACACTACCTCAACTTCAGCGGCAGCTTCATGCCTACCCACCAAGATCAAATTGAGATTAGAACTGGAGTAGATCGCGGTTACACTACTATCGGTGCTTTTAAAACGCAACGAGTCTAGAGAGCATCGTTACCAGAGAAAGAGACTATTCGTCAAACTTTCAACACATTATTTGGAATCGTGATATCAGTGAATCTCTTTCATTCGCGCTTGAAGGCTATCGAAACGAATTACGTTTAAACGAGCAACGCCCCACAGCAAGCGAGGTGCTAAAATACAGCAATTATGAAGCGTTTCCATTATGGTCAACACAACCCGAACTCTTCAATAATTGTTCTTTACTACCAAGCAGGGAAGAGAAAAAGTGTATTTTGATTAACGGCATAGTCAACAGTATCAACAGCACACCCACTCTTAGACTTTATGAAGAAAATGGAACAACGAGGCAAGAAGATCTACAACTATCTGTTATTTATGAACAGGATGACATCTCAACAATTGCTGGCTTAGGCATCAGAAAAGATGCAGGTAAAGGAAGAACACTATTTGACGGCGGAAATATAAGCTCAACACGCTACAGAGCTTTTGTTAACTCAAGCTATAAACCCAATGCTACCGTAACACTGAATATCGGAGCACTTCATGAAAAAGAAGAATCAAGATCAGAAGCTTCGTCATTAAGAGGCGCAATAAATTTTCATCTTACTCAAAATTTAACACTTCGAACTGGGTTAAGCAGAAGTGAACGTCTACCATCATTATATGAGTCGTACGGGGAAACCACATACTACTACAACGGTTTTGATAACGAGATATTCAACGCCGTCAGACGTCCTAACTCTTCACTAAAGCCCGAGGTAGTTAACAGTAAAGAGATAGGTGTTTTGTATGACTTTCAGAATATAAAAGCAAACCTTGATCTTCGTATCTTTAACGAGAAGATCACTAAGGGTATCGAAACATATCGTTTGAACTCATCTATACCTCAAGTCGATGGCAGTAAGACTGTTAGGACGGAGCAAAATATTTCATCATGGACTAATCAGGGCTCAGAAGTACAGTTCAGAATTCAGCCAATAGACAATCTTTGGTTTGTATTGAATTACACCTATATTAACAACACGAAAGATGGTTCGACAATGGCTCGCGTTTTATCAGAAGAAACCAGCTAGCACCTCGTCACACGGCCTCCGCTCTAGTCCATTGGAGTCCTAAAGAAGATCTCCATCTTAGCGCAGCACACTACTACGTTGACCAAATGCACTGGTTCAAAGGTGACACGAGAGATGCCTATAACAGAACCGATTTAAGAATTTCGAAATCATGGCAACCTAGTGCTCACACCAAAGCAGAAACCGCACTCGTTATTCAAAATGCATTCGGCCCAACCTATCAAGAGTTTTATGATTACCATGATTTTGAGCGTCGTATTTTTGCGACTTTTCGTTTAAAATATGACTAATTAGACTCAATAGATTCTGGAATGATCGACGCTAGTGGACGGATCCTAATGGATGATACACACGATCAACTTGTCACAAAACTAACAGTGCCAACTCAATCAATCAAAGGGCTCTGTTATCTACTCGTGATGTTTTGTTTACCTTACTCGACAGAGGCTGCCCTCTTAAAAGAGGCTGCATTCTTTAGTGAAATTCCAGTCCTTACTTCGGCAACTCGATTAAAGCAAAACCCACACAACTCGCCTGCTTCAGTAACCGTTTTAGATCAACACATTATCAAGGCATCTGGTGCTCAAACACTTGCGGATGTATTAGCCCTAGCGCCTGGTTTTCAAGTATTTCATCTGAACACAAATCGACAAGCAGCCAACTACCATGGTGTTAATGATCAGTTCCCGAATCAGTTGGAAATCATGGTTAATGGCCGATCTGTTTATTTACCCTTACTCTCAACTGTATTGTGGCATACGCTAGGCATTAACATTGACGATATAGATCGTGTCGAAATAATACGAGGCTCTAATTCGGCAACACAGGGCTCAAATGCTTTTTTGGGTGCCGTTAACTTTATCACCAAGTCTCCGATGAGCGAGCCTCAGTTAACATCTAGATTATCACATGGTTCTTTCGGTACGACACAGGCTAACCTAACGCACTCGTCTCAGATCGATGGTGCTTTTTACAGAATAAGTGCATCTACAGAAAAAAGTGATGGTAATAAAACCTTTAATGATCGTATAGAAAGACACTATATTAATGCTGATTGGGTCTGGACACCTTCTATTAATGACACTATTAGCTTAAGTCTTGGATATGATAATGGATTATCAACCATAGGGTATTTGTATCAGTTTGGAAAATCTGAAAACGAGTATTATCTTCCCAAACAAAAACATACCGCAAACTTTCAGTATTTAAACTGGACTCGAACTGTAAGCCCAACTTCACAATTACACATTAATGCATATCACAATTATTTAAACATAGATGAAAGAAAACCAAATGCTAATGATGTATTTAATTTCTACAGAATCATTCGAATAAAATTCTATTGAAGAAGCTGAATTATTTCTGTCTAAAAACCCTCAACTGAGAGGATATCGAGAGCATGGCAGTACATCTTTATGGGATTTAGATGTAGCTCTCTCGACAAAACATACAAACAAACTTGAAACCTTTACAGGTATCGGATTCAGAAGAGATACCGCATCAAGTCCTGTATTACTTCAATCAGCTAAGAGCAGCAGTGACCGAATAAGATTGTTCAACAGTACGGAAATATTACTGCATAGCCAAATAACGACGAATCTTGGATTAATGCACGAATATCAATCGAACAAAATTAACGCAACATCATCTCGCTTAGCATTTAATTACCAACTGGCACCATCAACAAGTTTGCGGGTGGGTTACAGTCACAGCCAACGACTTCCCTCATTACTCGAACGCTATGGCAACTTTGGAATTGTACTTACGGATCATAATCAAATTGAGATTTCAAATGAAAACCTAAAACCAGAGACTAATAAAACACTTGAAGCTGGATTTTACCACCAATTCTCGAATCTAGATGGATCACTCGACATTCGACTTTTCAATGAGAACATTTCAGAAGCAATTGCTTTATATCTAGAAGGTTACACAGTCAAAGAAGGAACATTGGTAACTGGACAAATCGTGGAGTTGAAGCACAGTTAAAAATAAAACCCCTAGAAGAATTATGGTTTTTATTAAATTATAGTTACCTTAATAATCAAGTTGGCAATTGGAACCAAAGCAATCATGAAAATAGCGAAATTAGCAACTTTCGTGGTGGACAACTTGCTCCAAGACATACTTTATCACTATTAGGTAATTTAACCTTGCCACATGATATAAACTTAAGTACAACTTACTATTTTATAGACAATGTGCGTTGGAAAAATAATTATACAACCTTAGAACAACCTAGTTATCAAAGAGTAGATATCAGAGTCGGAAAGCATGGCAATTAGGCAACAATACGGCTGAAGTTTCAGCAATTATCAGGAATGCCTTTCACTCTGACTATCAAACATTCTATAAGGATCACCGCTATGCTCGCAGTGCCTTCCTTCAACTTAATGTGACCATGGATTAGGTGACAAGGTGAATATTCAGAAAGGATTCATTAAGCTCATACAGAGACTAACTCTCTTAATGGCCTTGTTCACTTCTATAATCTTACACGCTAATGAATTCGTGATAGTTTTAAGCGAAGATCAATCTATACATAAAGAAATCGCTCAAAACCTAGAACAAAGTACAAACCTTATCAGCAGCACAGTACTCTTTAGTGATTTCGTAAGAGATGAATCAACTAAAACACATAGCGCAATAGTTGCGATTGGTACTAGAGCATGTGATAAAAGTATTGCTACTGCCTCTTCTGCAGACGTAGTGTTCTGTAGTCTGATACCCTCTCAGACTTTTAAAGCATTGAGGGTGAAGTACAATAAAACAGACTCTGAAAATATTACGGCTATATTTATGGATCAACCAATATCGCGCCAGATGGCACTGGCAAGATTAGTTTCCCCTAATGCCGAAACCATAGGCACAGTTTTTGGCAGGATTTCGATTGCTCAAAGGGAATCCTTTGAAACCGAGGGTCAAAACGCTAATTTTATAACACATTACGCATTTATTGATGATGATGAGAATCCCGTACAAATTCTAACGCCTTTAATTCAGCGAAGTGATATCTTTTTAGCTATTTCTGATAACGCAAATTTCAATCGAAGTATTTCGAGGTGGGCTTTATATATCACACTCCGAAATAAAATCCCCTTAATTGGATTTTCAAAAAATTATTCAGATGCAGGAGCTGTGGTATCTATATATAGCACACCAGCTCAATTAGCAGAGCAAACATATAACGCATTGAAACTCTACTTTAGTACCGGAAATGTAATTCAACCAGCGTATCCAGATGACTTTACTGTAGATATCAACAGATCAACAGCACGAACACTAAGACTTTCATTACCTGATGAAGCAACTCTGCACCAACAGCTAAAAGAGATCTCACCATGAGGCCTTTTATGAAAAATGATATTAGAGAACGTGTTCATCTAGTCTCTATCGTTCCGATGCTGTTAATTACACTGATACTAGGCTTATTCTTTACGTACAATCAAATTAAAATTGCAAAGCAAAGTATGGTAGAAAAAGGCCAAGAGTTTAGCAAACTACTTTCAGCTGCTTCTGAATTTGGCATTTTAAGTAACAACCCTGCTGAACTTTCACCACTCAGTCAGCAACTGATGGATAACCCACTTGTCATCGATGTTATTTTTATGGATCAGGACTTTGTAATTATTCATAGGGAAGATGATTTCGATATCACTTTAAGCATACCGCCAGCAAGCATTACACAGACTCATGATGCTTGGTGTTTACTGAACCGGTAAAACCAACACCAATCAAACCCCTGAATGATAGCCCACAAGCAGACGTATCAATTGACAGTGAAATCATGGGCTGGGTTACCATCATCTTTTCAGACTTACCGATTAAAAATCAGCAATATGAAATTATCCGAAATAGCACATTCATTATACTTGCAGGCTTTTTAATAACATTTTTAATATCAAACTACTTTGGTAGAAAAATTAGTTTACCGATCAAAAACCTTTCTATTGTAATTAGCCAGTTAAGACGTGGAAACTTACAAGCACGCGCTGAGGGATCAAGTACGCAAGAGTTTAACCAGCTTGCAGAAGGTATCAATGAATTAGCTAGATCTCTAGAAGACTCCAACCAGCAAATGGAGGCTAGAATAACGCAAGCAACACAAGCACTCTCGATCAGATTTACAAGAGCTAGAAATAAAAATAACCAACTTATGAAGGCTCATCAGAAAGCCGATAACGCCAATAGAGCTAAAGATGCCTTTCTGGCCAGAATGAGTCATGAATTAAGAACACCATTGACTTCTGTCATCGGTTTTACACGGATGATGCAAGATGGCAGCACAGAGCAAGAGAAAACTCACTACTTAAAAATTATTGATCACACTTCTCAGGTACTACTTACATTAATAGATGACCTATTGGACTTCACTAGACTTGAAGCAGATGCGATTGAACTTGAATCGATTAGCTTTAACCCAGAACAACTCTTTTCTCAAACTCTAGAAATGCATGCACCTGCGGCCTACTCCAAAGGTTTAGAGTTGATTTTGGATAAAACCTATAATTTACCAAGTATTTTAGTTGGTGATCCAACCCGCATTAGGCAGGTGATTACTAATTTAATAAGTAATGCTATTAAATTTACCGATAGTGGTTACATAAAGCTAACAACACATTATCTCAAGGATAAAACTTTACTTATTTATGTAGAAGATACCGGAATAGGCATCAACTTAAACTATAAAGAAAAAATGTTCGAGTCATTCACTCAAGCAGATAACAGCATTAGTCGTAAATATGGTGGCTCTGGATTAGGCCTAGCGATTGTATCTAGATTAGTCAAACTCATGAGGGGTGAAATAACACTTGAAAACACTTCAAACTCAGGTACAACTTTCTCGATTAGGATTCCAATAGAGCAAAAAATTGAACCCTTTGAAGTTGACGATTTCGATGAAATTAGCACACATCAATTCGATGAGAATTATAACGTTTTATTGATTGAAAAAATAAGCGCTTCAAAAGAGAGTATATCCAATACCTTCAAATATTACAGTATTGAACACGATTGCTTCGATAGAATTGAAGATGCATTAAATCAACAGAGTAGTTACAGCCATATAATATTGAGCCACCCTTCAAACGACCACAACTTAGAACTTCTTCATCGAAAATATGACGCCTTAAGACAACATTTTCCGACTTCGAAAATCATTGTATTACTGCCTGCGAGCATCAGGCGAGATTCAATCAAATCTATTAATGGTCTCATATTGACTAAGCCATTGTCGTCCAACCAATTGATAAAAGCTGTTGTTCACTCAAAAGAGCTTAGCGTAAGTACAGAAATAAATTCTCGCGATCTTACAATACTGGATGTCTTGATTGCTGAAGACAATGACTACAACAGACTCCTTGTAAAAAGGATTTTAAAACAGGCAGGCATACAAACCCGCGAAGCAACAACTGGTAAGCAAGCAATTGAAGCGGTCAGATCCAAAATGCCCGATATCATTTTAATGGACATCAATATGCCCGATATGGATGGTATTACTGCATCTAGCATTATCTTAGAAGAGAACCCCAAAGCTAACATCATAGCACTTACAGCTAACATCTCTTCGCGCGAACAACAAATGCTAAATGAAATTGGCATTCAAAGCGTTTTACTTAAACCCTTAAATATCGAAAAACTATACGGAATTATCCACTCACTAGACTCAAATACTGAAACAGCAAAAAACATTACAACATCAAAATCAGAATTTTATATAGAAATTAAACGCCAATTAGATGAAATACAATCACGAATCTATGCAAAAGATTATGAAAGTCTAGCTAAAAATGCACATCAGCTTTATGGTTTTGCAGGTCTATTTGACCAACCTGAAATTGAGTTAGTAGCAGAACGCTTGAAGAAAGCAGTTCTCAGCAGAGATATCCGCAATATTTGGAGCGCATACAATCAATTGAGTCGAGTAGTGAGTAACTTACAAAGATTTTGAATTCAAAACTCTCTTGTGACAGGCGTATTCTCAATCAATTTTTCTAATTTGATAATGACCTGCTGCAATCGCTCACGAGACTCTCTATCATAAATATAACCATTAATACCTTCCCTAGAGGGTTTATAGCCATCTGTACCTTCATGCATAGCCACTAATTGCCGCCGAATCTCTTCAAGTTCAGGATCATGGCTAATAGGGTAACCTATCAGCATATCCCAAGCTTGTGGCGTTGTCGTTTGATTCTCTATACCTTTAATCAGGCCCAATACATAAGATCTATCAGGACGATAACTCGGTGTCTTACCGAAAGCTAAAGCAACGCCAATAAGCAATAAAAAGAAAGCACTGACTATGAATACGATGAAGAACTCCATTAATGGTGTCTCGCTTCAAATGGGTAGTCTTTTAGAAACCTTGCAGCTTTCGTAATTTTTTCAGCAAACGCATTCTCAATGCTGTCCATCTCACTTTGAAAGTTAAGCTTCTCACCCTTTGATAAGCTTTTCCATTTTTCAAGTGTCGGTATATGCGAAGTTTTAGCATAAATGAGCTCAATTACTTGTAAATCATCTTGCTGATGTAATTGAGGCGAGTAGTTATCTATTAATACTTTTAAGCGTATACAACCTTCGATTTTTGGACACTGTTCATCAAGAATACCTCGTGAAATGACTCGTATACTCTCGATCAGATAGTTTTTATGCTTAAGCGCTTCTTCTTGATATTTCTTTTCAGACAATTTTTTTCTTTATCGCTTCAGCTTTATTTTTTGCCATAATTTTATAAATCAGTACTGCTAATAGGAGTGAAACGATGATAAAGAATGCAATTAGTGAATAAAGTATAGTGTCTGACATAGCGCGCTCACAATAACCTAGTAAATTAGTAATCTATTCTACCGTTTAAGCGATTAAACTGCGAGTTCATCTTTGGCTGTTACATTACAATCAAACACACTGAACAGCAGCCAATAAAAAACCCCTGCCACGTTGTGACAAGGGTTTCTTCGTATTAAGTGCCTGGCGATGACCTACTCTCACATGGGGAGACCCCACACTACCATCGGCGATGACGCGTTTCACTACTGAGTTCGGGATGGGATCAGGTGGTTCCACGTCTCTATGGTCGCCAGACAA
>JAJOJN010000045.1 GCA_021208565.1 Nitrincola sp. | reverse complement strand
AGATGATTTGCCAAAAGTTGAAGGACAGGTGGAGACCGGCTTTGGTGCCGATGGTGCCGCGACTTATGAATGCCATTCTTTGGGACAATGGCGGTGGTGCTGATACAGCGTTTTGCCAGTGGCATAATAGCGGGTAGTTACGGTCACCTTGAGGTTGCTGCTGACGGAACCTACACCTACGTTATGAGTCGTGAGGCTCGGGATGGCATGGCGCAGGATGACAATTGGCAGGAAAACTTCACCTACTATCTGACCGATGCTGATGGTGACCAGGTGGCTTCTACCCTCACTATTAATCTGCAGGGCGTTGCGAATATGCCGGTCAATGTACAGGAGAGCACTCCGGCAGATGATACGTTGGTGGGTGAAGATGGTGTAGTCGATATCTTTGTCTGGAATTTCGGTGATGAGGGCGACGATACCGTACTGAACTTTAATCCGACTGAGGGCGATGTGCTGGATTTGGCAGATCTGCTGGTAGGTGAAGAGTCAGGTCTGATTACGAATTACATCAGTATCAGTGAGATTAATGATGGTGCTGATACAGTGATTTCGCTGACACCGACAGGTGCAGGTAGCGTTACGCAGACTATCACCCTCCAAGGAGTGTCCTTCACCGATTTGGGTATTGATACAACTTCGATGACTACGGATGAGGCAATTATTACTCATCTGGTCGAAAGTGGTTACATCAATATTGATCAGTAGGTCAGTATGACAAAGCCGCAGAGAAATCTAACTCTGCGGGCTTTTTTAATCAACGCTTAGGCAACACATCCTTCAACTTCTGATGAATCCCACGCAAGCACTCTTCAGTGGTTTTCCAATCAATGCAGGCATCGGTTACGGATACGCCATATTTCAAATCACACAGGTTTGCAGGTATCGACTGATTACCCCATTCGAGGTTAGATTCGATCATTAAACCGATGATGGATTGATTGCCTTCTAGGATTTGATTGGCCGCATTTTCTGCGACTAGCGGTTGCAGTGCAGGGTCCTTGCTGGAGTTAGCATGGCTACAGTCAATCATAATATTGTTTGAGAGCTTCGCTTTTTCAAGTTCTTGCTCGCACAAGCGAACGCTGACTGAGTCATAATTCGGTTTGCCATTACCACCACGAAGCACAACATGGCCATAGGCGTTTCCGCGCGTTTTAACAATCGCTACCTGACCATCTTCATCAATACCCAGAAAATTGTGAGGGTGAACGACAGATTGCATCGCATTGATGGCTACGGTTAAGCCGCCATCTGTTCCATTTTTAAAGCCGACTGCACAAGAAAGACCGGAGGACATTTCTCCGTGAGTTTGCGACTCAGTGGTTCTGGCGCCAATAGCTGACCAGCTGATCAGGTCTTGCATATACTGAGGTGAAATAGGATCAAGCGCTTCTGTAGCCAGTGGCAGTCCCATGTCTGATAAATCTATCAGTAGCTTACGACCAATTTCTAAACCTTTTTCTATTTCAAAAGAGTCGTTCATGTGGGGGTCGTTAATTAAGCCTTTCCAGCCCACTGTTGTGCGAGGTTTTTCAAAATAGACACGCATGACCAAATAGAGCGAATCTTTAACTTCTTCTGCGAGTGCTTTCAAGCGTCGACCATATTCCAGTGCTGCTTCTGGATCGTGAATAGAGCAGGGGCCGATAACAACCATTAAACGCTTATCTTTACGATCGAGGATATCTTTAACGACTTGGCGTTCTTTGATAACGGTTTGAATGGCGGTTTCGCTCAGCGGTAAGCGTGCTTTAAGTTCACGAGGCGTGATGATCGGTTTGATCGATTCAATATGTAGGTCTTCTAAGCGTGTGTCGGTCATCTCTTTAAATTCCTGAAAGCAGATAGATTCGAAAGGTATTTTTACCATATCGAGGCGATCCATATAAGGGGAATCAAGTATAATAGAGACAATTGGAACAATAGTACTGACCTATGGTCATAGTTTTCATGTTGAAGCGCTTCAAATTTAAGGATTCTTTGTGTTCAGACGTTTAGCCCCAGCTATTTTTTGGTTACTTTTCCTATTTCCCAGTTTCGTTTGGGCGCAATTCTCGCTGTTTGGGAATTCAAGTCGTGATCAAGGTCCGTTGCATGTTCATGAAGCGTTTCAGTTTTATGTCCAGGTTGGTGAAGCGGGTGTGTTGGAGCTGAATTGGACTATTCACGATGACTATTACCTTTATCGCGATCACTTGAAAGTTGATGTGAGTGAGGGTGTTGAGGTTGTCGATCTTTGGCGTCAGCTAGGTGTTCCCAAGAATGATGAGCTTTTTGGTTTAGTTGACATCTGGAAGCAGCAGGCGGTTTCTTACCTGTTGGTCGGTACGTCAGCTGAAGGGATTGAGAACGCCAGTGTTACAATTACTTATCAAGGCTGTTGGGAAGGGGGGATTTGTTATCCACCTGTTACGGAAACTGTGCCTTTGCAAACCTTGCCATTGGCGGCAGGGTTGTCTTGGCCAAGCGGTTTGCCACCTGAAAATCTGACTCTAGAGCAGCCCGTTACGGAGCATGGCCTTTTTGTAGCCCTTTTGGGTGGTAAGAGTGTACCGATCATACTCACGGCATTTTTTGTCGCCGGGTTGGCCTTATCCTTTACCCCCTGTGTTTTCCCGATGATTCCGATTCTATCCAGTATTATTGCTGGACAAAAAGGAGGTGTTTCCACGCGCAGAGCATTCGGTTTGTCGAGTGTTTATGTTTTGGCGATGGCGGTTACCTATACGATTGCCGGTATGTTGGCAGGGCTCTTCGGTGCTAACTTACAAGCGAGTTTTCAGAATCCTTGGATTATCTCGGTCTTTTCGTTGATCTTCGTGTTGCTGGCTCTATCGATGTTTGGCTTTTACGAATTGCAACTGCCTTCGGGCCTTCAAAATCGACTGAATTCGATGAGTCGAAGCCAAAAGGGAGGTCAGGTTACCGGTGTAGCGGTGATGGGCTTTTTATCAGCGCTCATTGTAGGGCCTTGCATGGCGGCCCCTTTAGCGGGTGCGTTGATTTATATTGGTCAAACAGGTGACCCTTTGCTTGGCGGTGCGGCTTTATTCGCCATGTCGATGGGTATGGGCGTTCCCTTGCTATTGGTAGGCACCTCTGCGGGTAAACTACTGCCTCATGCTGGTAGTTGGATGAAAGCGATTAAAGCGGGCTTTGGTGTGGCGTTGCTGTTATTGGCCGTGTGGATGTTGGACCGTATCGTGCCTGTACAAGTCAGTATGACGCTGACAGCGGTGATTTTGATTATTACCGCGGTGTTTATGAGCGCTTTGGATCGTTTGCCTTCTCCTGTGACGGGCTGGCAGCGTCTATGGAAAGGCGTGGGCATTATTTTGTTGGTATACGGTTTAGCCTTGTTGCTGGGTGTGTTTGCGGGTGGTCGAAGCTTTATGCAACCCCTGCAAGGCGTTGGTTTGTCGTCGAATATAGTCGGTGCAGCTGAAGGGACACCTATGGTATTTGATCAGGTGGTGACCTCAATGGATGAGCTGGAACCTTTGTTATTGAATGCTAAGCAGGCTAATCAACCCGTGATGCTCGATTTTTATGCCGATTGGTGTGTCACTTGTGCTGAGATGGAGTTTGTGACCTTTGCGGATGCTCAGGTTCAGCAAAGCTTGGACGGTTTTATGAAAATTAAGGTGGATGTCACCCGAAATGACAGTGATTCAAGAGCGTTAAATCAACGCTTTCAGGTATTTGGTCCTCCTGCCTTGGTTTTCTTTGATGAAGCGGGAAATGAGCGCCGTGAGCTGGCTGTTCATGGCGTTATTGCACCCACTCCGTTATTGAATCAGATTCGTCCTTTGTTGTAGTGATCGACGCTGCTCAGACAATATAGCTTTTGCTGACCTGTCTAAAAATGTCTGTATTGGCTTTACGCAGCCATTCAAAGGCAACCATTTCTCGACTCACAATAATGATGCCAGCTTGTCTCATGCGTTCAACGGCAAGATGTTTGTTGTGAGGATCACGAGATCCGACGCAGTCTTCGACCAGAAACACTTCCAGTCCAGTCGCTTTTAGCTCAAGAGCGGTTTGCATCACACAAACGTGTGATTCTGTGCCGATGATCACGATTTGCGAGAAGTTTTTGTCTTGTAATGTGGCACGACATCCTTCGTCAGAGAGGCAGGAAAAGAACTCCTTCTCCATCATGGTGCCTTGTGCAATCAGTTCTCTAATGGCGTCAACCGTGTGTCCTAATCCCTTAGGGTACTGTTCGGAGGCGATGACTGGAACGCCAATAACCTTAGCGACGTTGATCAGGTTGATGCAGTTATCCAATAGCGCTTCATGATCGTGGATGAAGGGCATCAGTTTGCTTTGCAGATCGACAATAAGTAAACGCGATTTCTGGGCATCGATTAGCATAGAGTTACTCCAATTCTTTTAACAGTCTTCTGGCTAAGCTCATCGCTTCACTTCGATTGGTAGGAATGACGCCTTGAGGGCCGCGCTGGCACCAGCCGACACAGTAAACACCTGGCTCTATCAGACTATCGTGATGAGCTAAGCGTTTTTTTGCATCGTCATAGGGCACCCCGTCAATTCGAGGTGTTTGATAACCAATAGCGGTAATCAGACTATCCAACTTAAGCGTGCTCGGCTGACCGGATAAAGTATGTTTAAGATTGAGGGCTTCAAGCCCGTTTTCTCCTTGAAGCGATAAAGGTGTCGCATTAAAGTGAAACTGAATCTTTATTTGGGTTGTTCTTGTCGGGTTCTGTTCAGCAAAACGTTGTAACTGCTGAATCACTTTCTGTTGTGACATGGGGAGATCAGAAACATCCACCTGATCGACATGATCGGTCGGAACGTAAACTTGAGCTCGGGTCAATGAACCCAATTCAGTCAGTTCAGGTAGGGTAAAGCTGACCTCTTTTGGGCCGCGTCGACCCAGAATATGAATCTCTTCAATGGTGTTGTTGGCGAGTGCTGATCTGACGGTGGGTGATAAATCACTTTTTTCATGCTCATGGGATGTTTTAGCCAATACGCGAGCGATATCTAAGGCGACATTGCCATGTCCGATAATACCCACTTTCGAGCCTAAAACTGGGTTTAAATGATGAGCATCCGGATGATGATTATACCAGCGGGTAAATACACCAGAACCATAGACACCTGTCAGTTCTTCACCGGGGATATCGAGCTTTCGATCTTGTTCTGCGCCAACCGCAAAGATGACTCGATCGTAGTTTGATTTGAGTTGATCATAGCTAATGTCACGACCCACTTGAGTGTTGCAGTGCAAGGTAACTTGGGGTCTATCTAGGGTTTTTTGCAGTTGCTCTGTGACTTTTCGCGTATGAAGATGGTCTGGTGCTACGCCATTGACCGCTAAACCAAACGGATAGCTGAGGCGTTCGTAGAGATCAATTTTGATCGCAGGATGCTTCATGGCCAGAATTTCAGCTAGAAAGCAACCTGACGGGCCGCTGCCAATAATTGCGATTGAGTGCACAAAAACTCCTGTTAGTCAGTTTATGGGATCTGCATGCCGCGTTGAACAAAAGCAAGATCAGCCATTTCGTTCATCCATTGATCGACAGCGGGATAGGCTTTGCGATCAACGCCTTGCCATTCGTGGCGCATTGCCCAAGGATAGACGGCAAAGTCTGCGATAGTTAGGTCGTTACAGATAAAGCGCTTGCCGGTGAGTTGCGTGTCTAACACTTTCCAGAGTCTGTTGGCTTCATCAGTATAACGTTTGATCGCGTAAGGGACTTTTTCAGGTGCAAACCGGTTAAAGTGATGAGCTTGTCCTAAAAAAGGACCAAAACCACCCATTTGCCACATTAGCCACTGAATGACTTCATAACGCTCAGCACCTTCTGGTGGTAAGAATTCTCCCGTTTTATCGGCTAAATACAGCAGGATGGCTCCACTTTCAAAAAGCTGGATAGGCTTACCTTCAGGGCCTTCAGGATCGATGATTGCAGGAATTTTGTTATTAGGGCTTAGCGCTAAAAACGCCGGATCGAACTGAGCGTTGTTGAGGATGTCGATTGGATGAACTGAGTAGTGTAGTCGACAAGCTTCCAGCATGATGGATACTTTTTGACCATTGGGTGTGCCCCATGTATACAAATCAATCATCTCTGTCTCCGTAGAGTTGTTATTATAGGCTTTTCATTATAGCGATGAGCATATAAGCTTGAATTAATTCAGCAGGATAATCCAGCTTATTATACGGAGAAAGAGTGATTCAGACTTTATTCATAGTGCTTTCAGTGCTGCTGAGCCTTGTGTCGATAGGATTGACGCTACGTCTGAATCGTACGACACAGGCTTTTTCGGAATATCGACACTGGGCCGAGCAGGAGATGGAACGTATCAGTCGTACGGATACGTTAACAGGTGCGTTGAAATACACAGCGTTTATCGAGCTGTTATCGAGCGAATGTCGGCGAGCCGTTCGCGAATTCACCCCTTTAACCTTTATGAAGCTAGATGT
>JAJOJN010000012.1 GCA_021208565.1 Nitrincola sp. | reverse complement strand
GGCCGTCATGGGCTCATTCAGTTGCAATTCACTGAGTCCCATCACCGCATTTAGGGGAGTGCGTATCTCATGACTCATGTTGGCCAAAAATTCAGATTTCGCTTTACTCGCTTTTTCAGCAATTTCTTTTGCCTCAAGCAAACTACATTCATAGCGTTTTTGCTCGCTATACTGTTGCGAAAGATCAATGGCCGCAGAGGCAATATAATCAGGTTGCCCACCCTCTCCTTTCATGACCATACCACTCATGAGCATCGGAAACTGGTAACCTTCTCGGGTGACATGCCAAATTTCAGTGGGTGGGAATAGCCTTTTAAATCTAACTCATCAAAGACTTTGTTCACCGCATGGCGTTGTTCATCTGTATGAAAGATGGAAACATGCTCACCAATCAGTTCATTGGGCGTGAAGCCATGTACCAGTGCAAAATACTCGTTGACGTAAATGATATTGCCTTTCAAATCATTTACCACATGGCCGAATAAGGCTTTATCTGCCATGGCTTTAAAATGTTTGGCGTCTTGTTCAGCTTTACGACGTTTCCGCATCACAAACACTAAGGCGAAAATTATCGCCGAAGTAATGATTAAGCCGGTCATCAACAAAAACAGGATGGCACGACTTCTTTGTGTTAAGGCATCCGTTTGCTGTGCTACAAGCTCTTCTAGACGATCTTGATAATGCCACATCCCGAGCGACAAATTTCGTGCCTCGGTGATGTCGTGTATGACCGAAAGGAGAAGCGGTCTTCCGCCTCGTTCATAGGGGTGAGAAAAAACCTCTACAGTACGTTCTTCGCCATCGGCTAAGCGATGCCTAAAAATAAAATAGTTTCGCCCCTCTCTCGCGGCCTGCTCTCGTTCAGCTCTGATCTGATCAGGACTGAGCATATTAATATCGGAAATCCGTTTTTTTTTGAAGTGCTCTCTTGTGAGCTGATAGAAGTCTTGTGCGGCTTTATTAGCATCGACAATTACGCCAGTTTCAGGCTCAATCCAAAGCATTGGAATACTGTGACGCTCAAAGAAATCATCTAAGCTGTCTGCTTTGACAGTGTTAACGTGAAAAGTTAGGCAAATAAAAAATACAGAAAGATAAACACACTAAACGTGTTGTATATCGAATCACCTCAACAGACCTACCCATGCGATACTACTCATTAACTAAGGAGATTACCCCTTTAGCGTTTCTATTAGCTGATCAAGCAGTACTCCAGCTCGATCATAATCCATTTGTTCCACAGTCTCTAAAAAAGTGAGCCAAACACCACTCATCTCAGCCGGATTTTTTCTCTATGGACTTCAGATGTTTATCTGAAATATACCGACTGTCTTTAAGCGAGACTGATAAGCCATGCAAATCACGTTTCAGCTCTTTAGTCATCCGACAAGAGGTAGGTAACACCTTATTCGCTACGCTAGTGGGATCATCAAGAAGACTCAAGATACCATCAAGGGTCTCATCAATAACCTTAGCCAAACTTTTAACTTTGTGTGATTCAAACAGCTCATTTCGCTTAAGTGATTGATCTAGATCAACCAAAATAGCAAAAACACCTTTTACCCCTAAGTTACCAGATACCCCTTTCAGATTATGCACACGTTTTTGCAAATCAGAAAAGGTTTCTGGACTATTTTCCGGCTCTAATCCGTTTAAATCCCTCAAGAGAGTCTGCTTTTCTTCCGCTAACTGTTTGGAAAACTGTCTGAGTAATTTGTAATACAGTGCTTTATTACCCGATAGCACCTGAATGCCTCGATCAACATCAATCAATAGCTGATCGGATTTGAACGAATCAACCTCACTCGCTAGCCGTAAGGCTTCAGTTTCGGAATCTGTGACAATCAGAGGCAACCACCTTGCCAGTGAATGACTGAGCATAACTGAATCCAGAGGTTTAGCGAGATGATCGTTCATGCCGGCATCCAGCGCCTTATGCTGGTCCTCAATTAATGCAGCCGCCGTCAGAGCAATAATCGGACCACTGTAGCCCTGCTGCCTTAACAGTCGTGTCGCCTCATAACCATCCATCTCAGGCATTTGAATATCCATAAGCACCAGATCGTAAACGGTTTTTTGAAGTATTTGAACGGCCATAGCGCCATTATCAGCCACATTAACCTCTAGGCCGAGGCGTTCCAGTTGGTTTTTTAGCCACCTCTTGGTTTATTAGATTATCCTCAACAATCAACACTCTGCCATGATATTGACTCGTTGGGCCGATCTCTTCGTGTCGCGCTCGCAGTTGCTCGAGTTGATCTTCAGTACATAATTCTAGATTTAGGCTGAAACTGAACTCAGATCCTTTATTAGGCTCACTTGATAACATTGATACCCTGGCTTCCCATCGCTTCCAATAAGCGCTGACTGATCACTAGCCCTAATCCAGATCCGCCATAATTGCGCGTAATTTTTGAATCCGCTTGAGAGAAGGCTTGAAAAAGACGTTGCTGATGCGCTTGAGAAATGCCGATTCCGCTGTCTTTAACACTAAACGTAAGGATCTGTTGCTGAGCATCTGATGGCGTTCTTGTGATCTCTAACACAACACTCCCTTGGTGTGTAAACTTCAGTGCATTACCCAGAAGATTAGTTAATACTTGGCGGATTCTGAGTTCATCGCCGATATATCCCTCATGTAAAATCGGATCTATATTGATGATTAACGCTACATTTTTGCTCGTCGCCAACTCATCAAAAACGGTATGAAGGTGATCGACTACAGTGTTGAGTAAAAAAGGGCTGTGCATCAACAAAGAGTTTTCCAGACTCAATTTTTGAAAAATCCAAAATGTCATTAATAATGCCCAGTAATAGCCGACCCGATTGATTCACTTTGATTAAACGATCTTTTAGCACCCTGCTATCGTTTATTTCAGCGGCATACTCACTCAAACCAATGATGCCATTCATGGGCGTTCGAATTTCGTGACTCATGTTAGCGAGAAATTCAGATTTTGCTTTATTGGCTTGCTCAGCAGACTGTAAGGCTTCTTTTAGGGCATCTTCGTAACTTTTTCGTTCTGTCAGATCGGTGCAAAATGCCATTACCCCGGAGCCTTCAATATGAACCCCACTGAACGCAACCGGGATCAAATTTCCCATCTTGTGCTTTAAATAGGTTTCAGTTTGTACAGACCCATTAGTCATTAACTCATGATTGATGTTCTCAAGGTCATCTTCAAAACCATTTGGGCATAAATCGTTGATTGATAAGGCTAGCAGCTCTTCTTCTGTGTAGCCTAATAATTGGCAACTCGCCCCATTCACTTGGATATACTGACCTAAGGTATTGGTTACAAAGACAGCAGTTGTGGATTCCTGCATGAACAGCTTAAGCCTTTCCTCAACTAATCGCTGTTCCGTTAAGAGTTTAATTTTTACCAGTGCGAGTTCGATAAGCTGAGCCACTGATGCCATAAAGCGCTTATCTTCGAGGGTTGGTTCGTAGTATGTGTCCAACCAATTGAAACCCAGTAAATGAAAACCCGCTATCGAAAAGTTAAATGGGTACCAACTCAGGGATTTGATGGATAACTCCTGATGAAGATAAACATCCAATCCGTCTTGTTTAATGTGTGAATCAATGGAGTGTTGGTGACTGACAATCCAATCATGTGTTTCTTTCACATATGCGATCGATTTTGGGAGCACAGCGAAGTCATAATCACTGAGTATGCTAGGAAATTGATCACTAGGACTTTGATTAAGCCACTCAGTCACCCCATAAATCGTTTGTTTTTCATCATCTAGTCGGTAAACCAGCCCTCGGTCAGCCTTGAGGGCTTTTGCCATACTTTCACAGGCCGATTCCAAAATTGAAAAAGGCTCATCCTTTGCCGCAATAGTCAGGGCTATTTGATCAAGGGCTTTTCGGTAGCGCGTGTTTCGCTCTTCGATAAACTTGGCTAAAGTAGCGGCATTCTCACTTTCAGTTACATCACGACTCATACCAACCACTCGAATCGCAGCACCATTCACTTTTCGTACAACTTTTGCCTGACAGTGCAGATGACAGATTAGATCATCAGACGGCCGACGTATGGGGAGCACAAAAGAGAGTATTGAGTGATTTTGAAGCGCATCCTCGAAGCGATTGAGTACCTCTTCACGTTTATCCGGTAAAACCAAGTCAAGCCAATCCTGCAAACGATGTTTAAAGGTGAGCGGATAGACTCCATAAAGCTCAAACATCTTGTCATCCCAGGTCAACTTACCTTGCTCTACATCATACTCCCATACAGCTAAGCCTGCCGACTCTGTAGCCAGCATTAATCTTTCACGATTTAAACCCAGCTCAGCTTCAATTAATTTACTGTGGTTGATATTGGTATGTGTACCCATCATATGAAGTGGCTGATGATGCTGATCTGTAAGGGTGACTTTGCCTGCTTGAACCATACCCATGATCCATTTGCGTGGCGCAACCGAAATTGAACATCCAGTGTTTGACCTTCACGAATACTGTTCTTGACATAATCCATGGTTCTGAAGAGATCATCTGGATGAATCAAAGATTCGAACTTCTCCAACGACATCTCGAACTCATCTGGCTCATAACCCAACTGTCGAAAGGTAATCTCAGACCAAGTCACTTGATTTGACGTTAAATCCCAACTCCACAAACCAGTATCGGTGGCTTCCATGGTTAATTCGAAATCTTTTCGCGTTTTATCCAACAACAACTGATCTTGTTTGTAGTCTGTAATATCGTTGATGTAACCATTCCACAGAATCGAATCGTCCTGCATTCTGGTGGGAGAAGCTTGCCCCTCCAGCCAAATTACCCCTTTGCTGGGGTGAATATACCGGTATTGAATATGCCATATCGACAAATGCCTAGCCGAGTATTCGATACTGTGGGTCACGGCTTCAAGATCGTCAGGATGCAGTCTGTCAAAGATCAAACTCACATCCTTCATCACCTCTTCAGGTGCATAACCATAGATATCTTTCATACCCTGTGTAGCAAAGAGAAAACCTCTGCTACCATCAGGATTAAGCCGATATTGATATAAAACACCCGGCGTATTTTCAGCCAGCTCGTTTAATTTAAGCTTCTGTTCATAGGCTTCAGTGACATCGGTGTGGCTACCAATCACACGCAGCGGTTTACCCTCAGCATCTCTAGTGAATACCTGTCCTTTACCTAAAATCCATTTGTAGGAACCATCTTTGCAAAGTAATCGATAAGTCGATTCATAAATTCTGGTTTTACCACTTAAATGTAGATAAAGATCGGGCGTATACCTTTGACGCATCATCGGGATGAACTCGAGATTCCCAATCCGAAAGATGATTATTAAAGTCAGTATCATCACATCCCAACAATTGACTTTGCGATTGGCGAAAATAAACCTCATTAGTAACAGTATTCCAATCCCAAACGCCCTGTTGAGTCCCTTCCAAAACCGCTTTCCAGCGCTGTTCATTTTCATAAAGTTGAAGAGCAGACTCGGTTCGGGCGTCCTCCAGCAAGCCTAACTCACGCCAACGATCAATTAAAAAAGCGATCAGTTCTTTTTGGTGCAGTAAACCTACAAATTGCCCTGCCTCATCCTTGACCAGCAGCCGTTTGTGTTGAGAGTGTTGAAAAACACTCAGCGCTTGTGAGAATGAACTGCGAATTGAAAGACCCGTTAGCGAAGTAGAGGCAAATTGCCCAGCCGGAATAGATAATGATTGCTTGGTGTTTAGTGCATTAAGGATATCAGTTTGCGTAATGATACCTAACTGACCCTCTTGAAAATTCACCACGCATGAGGAGTGTCCCGCCAAGTGCATTTTGATCATGGCAGATCTCAGTGTTTCATGTTCAGTGACCTGGCAGAAATCACTCAAACTCTCAATCACACTAATATCGTGTTCAAAGAAGGAAAAATCAGGATCAAGTGCTCTTGTAAGATTACTAAAGCTAATAATCCCTTGTAACTGCTTATTATCACCTACTAAACATAGATGGCGAGAATGACTGCCTTGCAGAAGTACAAGGGCATCACTGACAGAGGTGGTTGTTCTAATGCACTTGACCCTAGGCAAATCAAGATCGGCTAGCGAAGTGTTTAAGTCTAGATCGGCCAGGGTTAAGGTAATCAATGCTTGAGTGGTCAGAATGCGCAAGCTATCTTGATCGACCACAACAATGGAGTGGACTTCCCTTTGGGATAGGGCTGTCAGGGCATCTTGCAAACTGCGTGTTGACTCTATTTCAACAACAGGCTTTGCAGTAATGCAATTTATCGTCAATCCTAGCATGCGAGCAACATCTCGAAGATTCATCCTACACAACAAACGATTAAAGCATCAAACACAGCAACTTTCAAAAAAAATAAAAATAGCAGAAAGTATAGTTTAAACTTCCATATTTTCTGTTAGATTGATGTCAATCAAAGAATAATGATTAAAAGCATGCGATATTTATCTTGTTTAAAATGCTTTTAACACCTCCTATCGAGAAAGAAAATGACCATCGTCCAGCGTGTATACCTAGGTTTTTCTATCCTCTTAGTGTTAATGATTGCTATCTCATCATTTGGCGTGATCAAAGTAACACGCGTTGATCATGTACTTTCCT
>JAJOJN010000134.1 GCA_021208565.1 Nitrincola sp. | reverse complement strand
CCATGGTGCTGGTGTACCGATTCTGATGGGGTTTCTGGATTTTGAACGTAAACGCGGTGGTTTCTTGGGCACCTTTACCACGACAGGCAATGCCGATGCTGATATAGCCCTAATCCGTTCACATTACGCGGGTATCAGTGGAAAGAAATCGTCTCAATTCAGTCGTTAACGGATTATCCTAGAACAGATGTTTTAATTTGCGGTGAGCATTCAACATCAATGCTAAGGTTTTAACATCGATAAACCTTTTTTAAGGATTTACACATGAAAATTATTAACGCCAGACTTCGTCATCGCACTGAATTATTTTCACTGAGTATTGACCAAGGAGTTTGGTCTCACATTGAACAACAACACTCATACATCCAAGACACCGCAGCTAATGTTGATGCACAAGGCAAACTTCTTTCCTTACCTTTTGTAGAGCCACACATTCATCTGGACGCAGCCCTGACCGCAGGTGATCCAAACTGGAATATGAGCGGCACCTTATTTGAAGGCATTCAGCGCTGGAGTGAGCGAAAACCGATGCTCAGTACAGAAGACATCCGACAACGCGCATTGAAAACACTCGATCTGCTGGTTGAAAACGGCATACAGTTCGTTAGAACTCATGCCGACGTATCAGACCCTAGCTTAGTTGGGCTGAAAACCCTCTGTGATATTCGAGACGAGGTCAAAGGTAAGATTGAGATGCAAGTGGTGGCATTTCCTCAAGATGGGCTGTTATCTTTTCCTAACGGCCTAGCCTTAATGGAGGAAGCGCTTGAGTACGGTGCCGATGCAGTCGGCGGCATCCCCCCACTTTGAATTCACCCGTGAACTGGGCGAACAATCCATGAAGTTAGTGACTGAACTGGCTCAAAAATATAACCGTTTAGTGGACGTCCATTGTGACGAAACGGATGATCCTAACTCTCGATTTCTTGAAGTACTGGCTTATGAAGCACTCAACTCCGGACTAGGCTCACGCGTTACGGCCAGCCATACCACTGCCATGGGTTCCTACGACAACGCTTACTGTTCAAGACTGTTTAAGCTGCTGAAAAAATCTGAAATTAACTTTATCTCCTGCCCTACCGAAAGCATCCACCTGCAAGGACGTTTTGATAGCTACCCTAAACGCCGCGGCTTAACGCGTGTGAAAGAGTTAAACGAAGCGGGCATGAATGTCTGCTTTGGACAAGACTCCATTAATGACCCTTGGTATTCCTTAGGCAATGGCAAACTGCTGCGGACACTCGATTTCGGCCTTCATATTTGCCACATGATGGGACGTAAAGATTTCGAAACCTCATTGGATCTGATTACCCAGAACAGCGCCAAAACACTTAGCCTAGGTGACAAGTATGCGATTGAGGTTGGTAAACCAGCTCACTTCATCTTGCTGGATGGCGAAGATGATTACACGGTGTTGAGAAATCAGAGTGATGTACTCATGTCAGTGCATCAAGGTAAGGTGTTGATGAAAAAGCGGGGTGCAGAGGTAACGGAGAAGCATTTTCTGTGGTAAAAATTTGGCTGGATGCTTGTGTTTTTTTTACTCGAACTTTTACACGAACCTAGACCTGCCAATTGCCTCGGAACTTCCTGCAATTGGCGAGCTTTATTCGCATATGTTCCAAGATGGAACATATGAATCTAGAATTATTTGCCTTATTGAACTACCGAGAAACCCTCGGTAGTTGTATACACTGCGGGATCTTGATGAACAATCGTCAAACACACTACATCAAACTTACGCATCGTTGTTTTATCTATAACACCTGATTTTTTAAAACCCTTAGCGGTTTTATCAACTGATTTTAAAATGTTTCTCATGATCATCACTTATGATGGTTCTGTAACTCGACTGCCGCCTCAGAGTGGCAATTACAGAACTTACCCTATGGCCTATTGATATATAGTGCTTGATACAACGATGTACTTAATGACTCCACTCCAGCCGAACTACTAAGAATTCCTTAGTCATTGCTAGTAAGGATAATTTATCAATCAATACCATCATCAACACTGATAAAAGTTTGGATTTTTTGAGTATTCATGTTGACCTCCCTCCTTGGCATTTTTTTATAGTTAACCTAGCAACAAATGCAGATATTAGCAAAAGCTATAATAGTACTGCTTGAGTGTTCTTTGGTTTACCGGAAGAAAAAGCGGATGGCGCGCCAGGAGGGATTCGAACCCCCGACCAACAGGATCGGAACCTGCTACTCTATCCAACTGAGCTACTGGCGCTTAATTACAGGGCGCCAATGATACGCACTCCATTCAGGCTTGCCAAGACATTCACCCTAAGAACTAGTTCAGGTGCATTTCCGTATTGGATTTTTGAGGGTATAATCCCTGCCTAATGATAGCGGTATTGTCTGCTTTGACCCTGTAGATTGATGGTTTCAGGGTGAATCATGACAGGCATGCGCCACCTGTTCCTAAAATTGATGAGGTCTTGAACGTGAATAAACTTGCTGCAAAAGCTGCTTCTGCACTCTGCACTCTAGGGCTAAGTGTTGCTCTGGCTACTTCCGTCTATGCGGCTGTTGACCGTGATGCCATCATTGAGCGCATCCAACCCCATGGAAATATCTGTGTTGAGGGTGATGAGACTTGTGGTCTCGGTGGCCCTGCTCCTACAGCAAGCGCTGGTGCTGCTGCTCGTAGCGGTCAAGACATTTACAATCGTTTTTGTGCGGCTTGCCATGCGACAGGTATCTTGGAAGCACCAAAATATGGCTCGGGTGTAATGAGTGCGCGTGCTGCTGAAAAAGGCTTAGATGGCTTGCTGGCCACTTCAATCAGCGGTATCGGTGCAATGCCTCCAAAAGGTACTTGTAACGACTGTTCAGACGAAGAGCTGGAAGCTACTATCCAATACATGATCGATGCTGATAATTGATCAGATAGATTGAATAAACAGGCTGCAGACGCAGCCTGTTTTGTTTACAGACCTTAAAAATCATCCAGCAAATTTTTGAGCGAACTAATGGTTGCCCTTCCGCGTGCAACATTGGCTTGAACATCACGCTCTCCCAATCCTTGAACAACTAAATCGTCCTGTGGAAGTTCATCCAGAAACCGACTCGGAAGGCAATCTAGGACTTCTCCGAATTGACGTCGTTTTTTTAGCAAGTGTCATAGTCAGGGTCACTTGAGCACGGGTGATGCCCACATAGGCTAAACGACGTTCTTCTTCGATGGTATCGGATTCAATACTGTTACGGTGCGGTAAGAGTTCTTCTTCCATACCCATGAGGTATACATGAGGAAACTCCAACCCCTTGGAAGCGTGAAGAGTCATCAACTGTACGCGATCCGAATCGTCCTCCTCCTCTTGTCGATCAAGCATATCGAGCAGTAAGAGTCGTGCAATCGTCTCTTTGATACCCGCATCCGGATCTTCTTCTTGTAGTCTTTCCAAGGTGGATTTGAGGGAGTCAACCAAAAACCAGACGTTTTGCATTCGCTTTTCAGCCACGGCATCACTGGAGCTTTGCTCACGAATCCAGTTTTCATAATCCATTTCTAAAATCATGTCGCGAACAGTGGCGATAGGGTCTCCCGTTTCGCAACGATGAAGCAATTGCTGCATCCAATCACAAAAACGCCTGACTCTGGTGTAGGCGTTGGCTGGCAAGACATGCTGTAAACCCACTTCATCACAGGCTTCAAATAAACTGATGTGACGCTCCGAGGCGTATTCACCCAGTTTTTCCAGTGTCGCAGGCCCTATTTCTCGGCGCGGCAAGTTAATTATTCGAAGAAAGGCATTGTCATCACTAGGGTTTACCAATAAACGTAGGTAAGCCATGAGATCTTTTATTTCAGCACGGGCAAAGAACGACGTGCCGCCACTGAGCTTGTAGGGCACCTGCGTGCTTTGTAATTTCATTTCCAACAAGCGGGACTGATGGTTTCCTCGATACAGGACAGCAAAGTCTCTGAAGGGAATACGCTCGCGTAGGTGCCTGTCTAATATCTCGGTGGCTATGCGCTCGCACTCTGCGTCTTCGTTACGGGTATGCAGGACTCGAATCGGGTCGCCAAAGGCTTTATCACTCCAAAGTGTTTTCTCAAATACGTGAGGATTGTTGTTAATCAGAATGTTTGCCGCTTTTAGAATTCGCCCAGTTGAACGATAATTCTGTTCCAGCTTGACCAGTTTGAGACCTGGAAAATCATCTTGCAGTCGCGCTAGGTTTTCAGGTCTCGCACCTCGCCATGAATAGATCGATTGGTCATCATCGCCAACCACGGTAAGGGCACTTCGCACCCCCACCAACTGTCGTACCAAACGGTATTGAGAAAGGTTGGTGTCTTGATATTCATCCACAAGCAGATAACGAATTTTTCGCTGCCAGCGGTCAAGCACATCGGGCTGCTGACTAAACAACTTGACCGGTATCAAAATCAGATCATCAAAGTCGACAGCATTATAAGCTTTCAAGTGTCGTTGATAGGCTTCATAGGCTCGTGCCGCCAAGATTTCATGAGGCACTCTTGCCTGAGCCAAGGCATCCTGCGGATCTAACATGTCGTTTTTCCAGTTAGAAATCTGATGCTGTACCGAGGCTACCTGCTCTGTGTCTTCATCTTGGTGAAAGAGCAAATCTTTAAGCAGGCCTTTTGTATCTTGGTCATCAAAAATTGAGAAACCCGGCTTGAAACCAAGCTGTTTGACCTCTTTGCGAATGATATTTAAGCCTAAGTTATGAAATGTCGAAACCGTTAATCCTCTCCCTTCTCCTTTAGGAAGTAACTGCATGACGCGCTCTTTCATTTCACGAGCCGCTTTGTTGGTAAAGGTCACGGCAGCTATATGACGTGCTTCAATGCCACAAACTTGGATTAAGTAGGCTATTTTTCGTGTGATAACACTGGTCTTTCCGGAGCCCGCGCCAGCAAGAACGAGCATAGGACCACCAATGTAATGAACGGCTTCTTCCTGTCTAGGATTCAGTTTATTCATTAACAAAAAAACCACTCAGTTTTGAACAAATGTTTGAAATATAAAAACATCATGATAATCTCTGGAAAGCGTTTTTTTTGAGCAAGATCTAAAACAATCGTCTATGTTCAATATTGCGCAAAGAAAATAAATGTTAACGACAGCTTTTTGAATAAGGAAACTGCTTGATGCCGCTTGATGTTGATAGGGACAAGATACCCCCTGATGTTCAGCTAATTCTGGTTGATGGCAGCCATGATACTCCGTCGAGCAATCTTTTGTCTGCCTTGAAGAGCGACGCCTCATCAGTAACCTGTTGTCAGACCCTTCTAGAAGCTAACCAAGCGCTTACCGAAGAACAGCAAAGTTATCTGTTGATCCCGGTAGATCAGAGCATTCCAAACACCCTTATCCGCTTACAGACTCAAGATCCTTTAACAGGAGCAGGTAATCGGCAACATTTTTATCATCAGTTACAGCAGCAACTCAGAAACCTGCAGGACACTGAGTCCTTGGCCTTGATTATACTGGATATCGATAACTTTTCTGGATTCAATCATCAGTATGGTCATGACTTTGGTGATCGCTTAGTAGCTCTTTTGTCTGACCGCTTGGAACACTGCACCGGAAAAAGTGATTTGTGCAGGATAGGAAACGATGAGTTCACGCTGCTTGTGGTAGCGCCTAGTAATCATATTAAAATTAAAACTCGAGAAGTCATCGAGCAAATCATCGAGTTACTTCTACCCTCCTACGAGGTGAACGAGCACAGTGTCCATCTTCATTGCAGTATCGGTGTGGCCATGTCGCCAGATCAGTGCAATGAATTTGATGATCTCATTCGATATGCCAATATTGCTCGGCTCAGGGCCAAAAAACTGCGCGGTCATAGTTATGCCATTTTTGATCCTCTCCGAGATCTGGACAATAAAAAAAGCGATTAGTTTAGAACCTGAGCTCTGGCACGCCTTACAAAAACGCCAATTTAGGCTCTATTATCAACCACGTATCTGCTTGAATACGCAGCGCATTATTGGTGCAGAAGCCCTAATTCGCTGGGAGCATCCCATTCATGGAATGATACCGCCTGATGAGTTTATCCCTCTTAGCGAGAAAACAGGCCTAATCGTACCAATCGGTTACTGGGTGGTTGAGCAGGTTGGCTATGACATGCAGATACTAAAAGCTGCCGGTTTACCAGAACACATCGGTGTTAACTTGTCATTTCGGCAGTTTCAGGATGGTTATCTAGCCAGCACTATTGAGCGCTTGATCGCTCAATACCACATTGATACCCGACAATTGGAGTTCGAGCTCACTGAAACCGCTCTTTTCAGAGATGAGCCCCATGTAGTCTATTGTATGGAATCCTTAAGCCAGTTAGGGGCCGAATTCTCATTAGATGATTTTGGTACCGGTTACTCCTCTTTTGCTATGCTGCAAAAATTGCCGATATCCACCTTGAAAATAGATAAGAGCTTTGTCGCAGGTATCGGCCAATCTGAAGGTGATGAGGAAATCGTCCGAAGCATCATTAGCTTGGCGCGCAACTTAAAGAAAAAAGTGATAGCCGAGGGTGTTGAAACCAAAGAGCAATTAGATTTTTTAACGGCACATAATTGCTCTATGGCTCAGGGCTACTATTTTAGCCGCCCTATTCCGCTAGAGAGGTTTGTTGAACTGCTTCATGATCCTGCTTGGTGTCCAAACCTCTAAAAGCCAGTGCTTCTAATAGATGATATTGTTGAATACGCTCTTGATCATCCAAATCGGCTAGTGTTCTCGCGACACGAAGCACACGATGGCAGCCCCGTGCAGAAAGGTGCATACGTTTCATCGCTTTAAGCAAAATATCACGCGTTTCTTTACCCAGTTGGCAATGGGTCTCTAAGTCATTCCCCTGAAGGTAGCGATTACTAAACCCCTGACGTTGCTCTTGACGCTTACGTGCCTGTGAAACACGCTGTCTGACCTGCTCACTGGATTCAGCTGCTGCGGAAGGCTGTAGCAAAGTATCGGCGGATAAGGCCGATACCCATAACTGCAGATCAATCCGATCCATAAGCGGCCCAGACACTCGCCCCTGATAACGACGGATTTGATCAGGTGAACAGATGCACCGATCTGTTCCATCTTGATAATGACCACACGGACATGGATTCATTGCGGCTACCAACTGGAAGGCCGCAGGATATTCGATTTTGCTAAGCGCCCTGGAAATTAAAATTTTTCCAGTTTCCATGGGTTCTCGCATTAAATCCAGAACACGTCGAGGAAACTCCGGCATCTCATCTAGAAATAACACCCCCTGCGTGGCCAACGAGATTTCACCCGGACGAGGATGGTTAGCTCCGCCACCCACTAGGGCGACGGCAGAAGCGGTATGATGAACCGCTCGAAAGGGTCGTACGCCCTGACAGGCATGCTGTATGGGCAATCCAACCAGCGAATGAACAGCAGCTACCTCTAGGCGCTCAGCAAGAGTCAGTTCCGGCAAAATGCTGGGCAAACAAGCGGCTAATAAACTTTTTCCACTTCCAGGCGGCCCCGTAAACAACAAGTTAAGCTGCCCTGCAGCGGCTACTTCTAAGGCTCGGCGTGCTTGAAACTGCCCTTTTACATCGGCAAGATCGGGTAAGTTTGTTGGCTTGACTGAAATGCTATCGGGCTGATGAAAAGTCGCTTCCACTTTCCCGCTCAAGTAACGACACACGTCGAGTAAGTGTGATGCGGCTATAACAGGTGTTTCGCCTAAGAGTGTCGCTTCATCTGCGTTACTTGCGGGCAAAATGAGTGTTCTACCCGCATCACCGCAGGCTAAGGAAACAGGCAAAGCGCCGCGAATTGGGCGCAGCTCGCCCGATAGGGCTAATTCCGCAACAATTTCATGCTGTTCTAAGGTACGACTTTTGAGTTGACCTGATGCTTGAAGAATACCCAAGGCAATCGCCAAATCGTAACGACCGCCTTCCTTAGGAAGATCGGCTGGTGCCAAATTGACGGTGATACGACGTTGGGGAAAATCAAAACCGGCGTGAATAAGCGCACTACGAACGCGCTCTTTACTTTCTTTGACTGCGGTTTCTGGAAGCCCAACCATTGCCATTCCCGGCAAACCGCCGGAGAGGTGAACTTCAACCGTGACTGAGGGTGAAGTTATACCGAGCTGTGCTCGACTGTGAACAATCGCGAGTGACATACATGCCTTCCTTGGCTAATAAAATACTTTCTAAAGATCTTACTAGGGTTATTACTACAGATCTTATGATTCGTTGCGTTGAGTATCGCACTCTTTTAGCGCTTCAAGTTCAGCGACCATACGCTCTAGGGCTTCTAACTTTTCACGAGTACGCAATAATACCGCTTTTTGAGTTTCAAACTCTTCACGCGTGACTAAATCTAAACGACTAAACGTCTGCTGTAGCATCGATTGAAGCTGCTGCTGCACTACCTGCTGTCCAGGTAACTCTTTAGCAACATTTAAGAATTGAGCGAACTGTTCTGAGAGGCCTTCGGCCAGTTTCTGGTGAATCATTATCGGGTGCGCTCCACAGGTTACAAATGTGGTTTTAGCTTAACCTATTTATCTTTTTATCGCATCCTTCCAGCCGATTGAATGCTGATCAAAAAATCGCACCAAAAGAGTGCGCGCACCATTTTGGCGCACCATCTTAGCTTTTTCAAACTTTGATGCACTGCAATATAACCCTATCCAAAAACCACAAACAAAACTATCTATATGTTTTTATTGGACTTTAAAAAGATGGCACAAGTTTCGCTATCAAACACATCAAGGCGAGTGGATTTAAGGCAATCGTCTTAACTACTTGATGAATTTGTATCCATAGGGAGTCAGACCAATGAAACTGGTTTCAGCAATCATAAAACCCTTCAAGCTGGACGATGTAAGAGAATCGTTGTCCGAAATCGGAATTCAGGGCATCACCGTGACTGAAGTGAAAGGCTTTGGTCGCCAAAAAGGGCATACCGAATTGTATCGCGGCGCTGAATATGTGGTGGATTTTCTGCCTAAAGTTCGCATCGATGCAGCGGTATCTGATGACGTCGTTGATCAGGTGGTAGAAGCCATCAGCAAAGCGGCTCAAACCGGCAAAATTGGCGATGGCAAAATCTTTGTCGTGCCTCTTGAGCAGGTCATCCGCATCCGTACCGGTGAATCCGGCCACGACGCGCTCTAATCTGAATTTTTGATTATACGCCTGATGGAGGGCTAAACAATGGAAGAACTTCTTCTTAGCACAGCCGATGATGTCAAACATCTCGCTTATGCAATCGATACCTTTTATTTCTTAATCTGTGGTGCGCTAGTCATGTGGATGGCTGCAGGCTTCTCTATGCTAGAGGCTGGCTTGGTTCGCTCTAAGAACACCACTGAGATTCTGACCAAAAACATCGCACTTTTCGCCATCGCTTGTACCATGTACCTGCTGTGTGGTTACTACATTATGTATAGCTCTGCCGAAGGCGGCATTTTCCCAAGCTTTGGTGGCTTGATCGGTAGTGAAAACTCTATTGGTGATGTGCTGTCAGGTGATGAAGACGCTCCTTATTACGCCATGCGAGCTGACTACTTCTTCCAAGTGGTGTTTGTGGCAACCTGTATGTCAATCGTATCCGGTGCTGTAGCTGAGCGTATGAAGTTGTGGGCTTTCCTAGCCTTCGCAGTGGTCATGACTGGTTTCATCTACCCAGTGAGTGGCTACTGGACTTGGGGTGAAGGTTTCCTAGATGCGGCAGGTTTCTCTGACTTTGCAGGTTCGGGTATCGTTCACATGGCGGGTGCTGCTGCTGCTTTAGCCGGTGTTCTGGTCCTTGGCCCACGTAAAGGCAAATACGGTAAAGATGGTCAAATCAATGCGATTCCTGGTGCTAACTTACCGCTAGCAACATTAGGTACTTTCATCCTGTGGATGGGTTGGTTCGGCTTCAACGGTGGTTCAGAACTGAAAATGTCTGACATCGATTCCGCTAACAACGTAGCTCAAGTGTTCGTCAACACTAACGCTGCAGCTGCAGGTGGTGTGATCGCGGCTCTGTGTCTAGCTCGCTTGTGGTTCAAGAAAGCAGACTTAACTATGGCACTAAACGGTGCGCTAGCAGGTCTGGTTGCCATCACGGCTGAACCTTTAGCACCTACTGCACTAACAGCAGCTATCATCGGTGCTATCGGTGGTTCCATCGTCGTGGTCTCTATCGTGATGCTGGATAAAGTGAAGATTGATGACCCTGTCGGTGCGATCTCTGTTCACGGTGTGGTCGGTATCTTCGGTGTGATGGTAGTTCCTTTCACCAACAGCGATGCTACTTTCGGTGCACAGATCCTTGGTATCGTCTCTATCTTCGCATGGGTCTTCATTGCCAGCTTGATTGTCTGGACGATCCTGAAAGCGATCATGGGTGTTCGTGTCACTGAAGAAGAAGAGTACGAAGGCGTCGATATTGCAGAATGCGGTATGGAAGCTTACCCAGAGTTTGTTTCTAGCAAGAAATAATCGCTAAAAACGACTGAAATACTAAGGGGTCCATAGTGACCCTTTTTTATGTGTCGGATGCAGGTATACTTAACGCTAATTGAATTCACCTGATAGTTATCTGCCCGTGGCATGGTTATAGGAGCTAAACAATGAAATTGATCACTGCGGTTATCAAACCTTTCAAATTGGATGATGTCCGTGAGGCCCTTTCCGAAATCGGTATCCAAGGTGTCACGGTTACTGAAGTCAAAGGGTTTGGACGCCAGAAAGGTCATACCGAGCTATATCGTGGCGCAGAGTATGTTGTCGACTTTTTGCCTAAGGTTAAAATTGAAGTGGCTGTGGATGATGACATGACCGAGCAGGTTATCGAAGCCATCACTAAAACGGCGAATACTGGCAAAATTGGCGACGGTAAGATTTTTGTCACGCCATTAGAACAGGTTATCCGTATTCGCACCGGTGAGTCAGGTCCTGACGCACTCTAGTCGTAACAGACTAACAGCGTAAGGCTACCTGTTTCATCGATTCGGTAGCCTTATCTCTACTTCAAACCCGCCTTGAGCTAGATTTCTCGCCATTACCCTTCCCTTGAGTTTTTCTACACCACTCTTGACGATGCTCAGTCCTAATCCGTAACCGTTTGGAAGATGATTATCACGATAAAAAGGCTCAAATATCTTTTCCAGTTTATGCTCATCAACGCCTGAGCCCTGATCCGCACAAATGATCACTAACTGCTGTTCAGTTTGGGTCGCTTCAAGCTTTACGGAGCTACCTTCTGGCGAATATTTCAGGGCGTTTTCGAGTAGGTTCCCCAAGATTCTTTCCAGCAATTGTGCGTTAACCTTCACATGCAGTGGATTAGGTGTTACTTGAATCGCTACGGTGTGATTAGGATATTGCACTAGGTACTTTTGTCTTAACTCAGTGACAAACACTTCAAAATCAATCGGCTCAGATTCATTTAAAGCGAGATCATCCAAGCGTGAAAGCGATAAGAGTTGATCGATCAGTTGTGTTAAGTGCTCGGACTCTTGATTGATTTGATTCAATAAAGGGTGATCAACCTGGGTGGATTGCTGCTCCAATATCGCCGTTGCCACCTGTAGGCGTGCCAGTGGTGCTCGCAACTCATGAGAAACATTTCTGAGAAGCTCTTCTCTGGCCTGAAGTGTTTTTTCAATCACGCCAGCCATTTGGTTGAACTCTCGGGCTAAAGCGCCGATTTCATCCTGTCGCGTACTCAACGTGGCATCCGCTCGATGAGAAAAGTTTTGCTCATCATGCAATCGACGTGTGAACTCTTTGAGTCGATTGATGGGTTTCACGACCCACACACTGACGAGTAGAGACACTAACATGGACACCACTAAAATCAATGCCATCTGAACGGAAAGCAAAAAGCGCAACATACGTTCTAAATGCATGGGCTGTTCAGGTTTTGGAATCTCGAGCCGATAGGCCAGACCATTGTCCGCCAGCCATTCTATCGATTGAATGTCGGCAAGTGTTTCACCTCTTCGAAAATCATGTATCACCTCTCCTGTGGACAAGTCGTGATTCGGATTGGAAAACGCACGCGATTTCGGTCTGCTTCTACTCGTCTTGACTGCGCGCCTTCACGATCACGGCGCTCGATCAATAATTGAGCGTAACCGGTAGCTCTGGTTTCCATCAGCGTCTGCCAATGATGCGTTTCGTTAGCCCGCAACAACCCATAAACTAAACCACCGATCAGCAGCGCACTCATCAACCAGGTCGCGATAAAGACTTTACAGAAAAGTGTTTGATACCACTTCATCCAGACACCTTAATCAATTGATAACCCACTCCGCGCACTGTTTTGATCAACTCTGTTGGCGTCCCGGAAGCTTCAGTCAGTTTTTGGCGAACACGACTCACATGAACATCAATAGCTCTGTCATAGAGCGTCAGTTTTCGATGCAGTACTTTTTCAGTTAACTGCTCTTTCGAAACCACTTCACCGGCATGTAACATGAGAGTATGTAGCACGTTGAACTCTGTTCCCGTAAGGTCCAGAACCTTTTCATTCAGCGTCACGGTTCGGACAGCTGGGTCTAGTGTAATGCCCGCCATGATGATTCGGTGATCCACTGGGTTTGGCACCAAATGAGCACTGCGTCTGAGTACTGCTCTTATTCTGGCCAGCAGTTCACGAGGATTGCAGGGTTTTGCGAGGTAGTCATCCGCGCCCATCTCAAGTCCGACGATGCGGTCCACTTCATCACCCCGTCCCGTTAGCATAATCACCGGAATTTGAATCGCCGGACGTAGTGCTTGCAGGAACTCAAGACCGGTTTTGCCTGGCATCATGATATCTAAGACGATCAAGTCAGGAGGTGGGTGGCTCGCAAGCCATTGTTCAGCCGCTTCGGCTGAGTCAGCCAACTCAATCTGCAGTCCTTCATAACTCAAATACTGTTGTAAAAGCGCACTTAACGCTTTGTCATCATCGATAATCAGAACCCTTGGATGGGGTGTCGTTGTTTGCTGAGTCTGCATATCGTCCTCCAGATGAGCATAGCATAACGCTATTTAAGTCTCTTCAGCGCAACTTTACGCAACTTTACTTTTCGCAACCCTACTTAGCATTGCCTTGGCTCATACTCTCACTATCAAATTCACGAAAGCAAAGATTGGAGTACATCATGAAAACTTTAAGCGTCACAAAAATTAGTCTACTCACGTTGACATTAATGTTTAGCTCATTTGCACTTGCTGGATCAGAAGCAACCGAAAGGCAATCACTTAGATTGAACCTAGTTGAACAATTAAAATTTAAGTGAAGAGCAAAAAGAGGCCTTTAACACGATGCGGAATGAGTTAAACCTATCTCGTGAAGCTCGCCAAAGCGCCATGCGACAGAGTGACGGTGCTCGTCTGACTCAAGAGCAGAGAGAACGCATTCAATTATCACAACAAGCTCAGATCAAAGAGCGTTTAAACGCGATTTTGAATGAAGAGCAGCAAGCTCAACTTGAAGCGCTTCGAGCAGAACGCACTGCCCAAAGACAAGAAGGCGGTCAAAGAGACCGAAAAGCACAACGAGGCCAGCGGAATAAGGATTGCTCAGAAAACGCTGTTTCTCGCTCCGAGCGTCAAGAAAAACGCCAAGAACGCCGTCAATCCAATCAATCATAACGGATCAAGGGTGTCCACTGGTCACCCCTTTACCCCAGTTACTTATCAGCTAACCAAGACTGAATAATATCAATCATCGGTGCAATTGCAGGTGGTGGCTCTTCTGATAGTGGCATGGTGATCAGCAATCCTCGATGAGACGCAGGAAAGAGAATAGGCTCCGGTGCACCCTCGAAATATAGAGACGATAAAGGTACAACACCATCCCCCAAGTCATCTCCGATTTCTACCCACCAACTTTCCATACGTTCGCGGACATCAGTAATATTCAAATCTTGAGCCAGCTGGTCAAGATTATCCAGCATCGCACTGGTTGGTTCACTTAACTTGCCTCCGATAATGCTTAGTTTGACCTGTTCAGGCCAGACTCTAGCATTAAGATCATTCAAAAAATGACTACCGGGACGCAGATCTATTTTGGCGGCTCCTGTTCCTTGACGGAATCCGATAAAGGGCGAAAGCTGACCCTCTGGAATATGAGCTAACCACTCTCTCACCTCTAACCAGGCTCTAAATCTTGCCCAAGCCGATCCTTGATTGGGTGTGCCTATTTGAATGACACCGGTGACCTTAGCGCCCGCAAGTGGACTCTCACCCTCCGCTGGATAACGCCAACGAGTAATGAAGTCACGGATAATCAAACCACCCATGCTGTGCCCTACCAGGATTACCGATGCATTTTCATCCAACTCCGACCAGTATTTAGCGAGCACGTCAGTACTTCGATCTATCGCTTGATCATTGGGATAACGAAACTCCCAAGCCTCAATTCCTGCATCAGCCAGCGCGATCAAGCTTTCCGCCCATATACCACCCGGTTCATCTAAACCATGAATTAATATGACCTGCGGTGCAGTGGATTCAGACTCTCCTCGTTGAAAGCCAATTAATTCAGGTGGCAAGGTCATTGCTTCTGGAAACCACTGTTCTAACTGATCTTGAGTGGCTGTCCTGATTTCACGCTCTAGCTCAGGGTCTTTTTCAGCAAAAGCGATCCAAGTACCTACTAGTACCAAGATAAACAACAGTGCTAATAAGAATATTTTTATTCCGTCATAGTTCATCTAGCACCTCCAGCTTTTGTGAGTGTATTTAGCTACACTAGTTCACTCGAGTGAAAATGAGATCCCAGACGCCATGTCCTAGATTCTCACCACGTTTCTGAAACTTGGTCACAGGCCGCCATTCTGGTTGGTCGGCGTAGACACCTTCACCCATCGCATTCTGGTAACCCTCTGCACCAGACATCACTTCCATCATGTGCTCAGCATAGGGTTGCCAGTCAGTAGCCATGTGAAATTGACCACCCATTTTTAATTTATGACGAATCGACTGGGCAAACTCTGGTTGCACAATACGGCGTTTATGATGACGTTTTTTTGGCCAGGGATCGGGAAAGAACAACTGCAAGCCATCCAAGCTGTTATCCGGGATGCATTGCGACAGAACCTCTACAGCATCATCACAGTAAACACGAATATTGGTTAAGCCTTCTTCTTTAATTCTACCTAACAAACGCCCCACTCCTGGCGGATGAACTTCGATACCAATAAAATTTTTCTCTGGCATTTGACGTGCCATTTCAATTAAAGAATCCCCCATGCCAAAGCCTATCTCCAGCACAACGGCAGCATCACGTCCAAAGCACTCGACATAATCCAATACGCCATCACTTAGCTCTAAACCGAACTCAGGCCAATTCTCTCGATAACCGCGCTCCTGCCCTTCGGTCATGCGGCCTGCTCGCACAACAAAACTGCGGATACGACGCTGAGGAAAAGGGTTGTCTTGAGGTGTAGTGTCAGTCATGTTCAAGTCCTAATGGCGATCGAGCGTTTAACGCTAAGTCTGAAAAATTGTTTATGAGGGTAAGTATAACAAAGCCACCGCATGGGTGGCTTTGTTGTTTCAAGGTCTTTGTGCTGATATAGGCAGGAAAGTGCTAGGCAACAAGCGTCATCGCGTCACGAAGTTTTTTCATCGCGTTCTTTTCAAGCTGACGAATACGTTCCGCGGATACGTCGTACTCAGCTGCCAACTCATGGAGAGTCGCTTTATCATCCGCTAACCAACGACGATTCAAAATTTCGCGGCTGCGAGGATCTAGACTTTCCATCGCTTGCACTAACTGATTTTTGCGAGGCTTCTTCCCAGTTTTCAGCTTCTAAGCGCAACGCGGGGTCTGCATCTTCGTCTTCCAAATACTGAGCTGGAGCCCATGCGGTTTCGTCATCTTCATTTAATGGGGCGTCAAAAGAGGTATCAGCAGACGCCATACGCCCTTCCATCTGACGAACCACCTGTGCATCAACACCCAGGTCTTTTGCTACCGCTTCGACCTCATCATTGTTCATCCAGTTTATCGATTTTTTTCTGCGAGCGCAGATTAAAAAAGAGTTTACGCTGCGCCTTAGTGGTGGCGATTTTGACAATACGCCAATTACGCAGAATAAACTCATGCATCTCGGCTTTAATCCAATGCACCGCAAAAGAAACGAGACGCACGCCAACTGTTGGATCAAAGCGTTTTACCGCTTTCATCAGGCCAACATTACCTTCTTGAATTAAGTCGCTCAGTGGCAAGCCGTAACCTGAGTAGGTTTTAGCAATGTGCACCACAAAGCGCAGATGCGAAATAACCAACTGGCGAGCCGCTTCAAGATCTTGATGATAGAACAGCCGCTCAGCTAGCGCCCGCTCCTCTTCAGCATTGAGGATAGGAATCGCACCCACGGTCTGTACATAGGCGTTTACATTGCCGCCTGGTGACAGATGTTCAATAACCCGTAAGTTTGTACCCATTGAGTATTCACCTCTTTGATGACTGAAATTTTCGCTAATCATGTGACCAAATAAACCAAGAAAAGTTCAGCATTTGCTAATATAATTTTAGCTTAGGACCGAGAAAAATAGCGGTCTCTTCACAAAAAATCAAGTCTTAAAAACGAGTCCTTTCTAACTTGGCTCTATCTCTCTTAAATGACGTCCAGTGGATAAGAACCCTCCCAGAACACCCAAGCCTGTGCCTGTGGAAACTAGGATCAATCCAGAGGTTAAATCCAAACCCTGTAACATAAAACTACTGGAATAGAGCTGCGCCAATTGATTGGCAGGGCCTGTAATCAAGTAAAGCGACAGCTGAACCAGTACGTAGGCAAATAAGGAACCGATCAACCCGTACCAAAAACCAGAGTACAGAAAAGGACGGCGCACCCAAGCATCAGTCGCGCCAACCAATTTGGCGACCACTATCTCATCACGACGACTTTCTAGCGTCATGCGGATGGTATTCCCAACGACAAGCAATACCGCTAAAGCCAACAAACCACTCAGCACCCAACTAAAACGTTCAGCCATGAGCAAGTAGGCATTCAACCGTTGAATCCATTCCAGATCGAGCACCGCTTCTGATACCTCAGGAATGGCTTCTAGTTCACCTTGCAACTGCTGCAAAGCGGAGGCTTGATGATCAGCAGGTAGAACTAAAATCACCGCCGGCAAAGGATTGGTATCTAGTAGAGAGAGCATACCCGCGAACTCAGAATAACTGGCAAACTCTCTTAGCCCCTGCTCACGGTCGATCAGTTCAACGCCTGATAAGCCATCATGTAACATCAATTGTAAACTTAGCTGCTCAGCTCTGGCGTCTGAAACCGACGCATCGAGGTATAACATGATGCGTGGATTGGTATCCCAACCACTACTGAATTGCTGGACATTATTGACGACTGTAAACAAAAAACCAGGCAAGGCTAATGCTATCGCCAACACGGCTAAGGTCATAAAGGTCGCAACAGGCGTCACGGTTAAACGGATAAAAGCCTGTACCGCAACCTCAAGATGGTGGCGAAGCCAACCTCGACTTTTATCCAGATGACCCACATGATGCTTTTGAGCACCACGCGGTGAGGCTTTCTCTTGAGGTTTAATAGCCATCTGCAACTAACCTCCCACCCCGTAACACCAGTGTTCTGCGGCGCATACGCTCGATTAACGAAATATCGTGACTGGCGATTAAGACCGTTGTACCGATACGATTAAACTGTTCAAATAAACGCATAACCCCTTCAGATAACTCGGGATCAAGGTTACCCGTTGGTTCATCCGCGAGTAAAACGGAAGGCTTGTTAACAATCGCTCTAGCAATACCCACGCGTTGCTGTTCACCACTGGAAAGTGCAATTGGGTTTTGCTTTTCACGCATCAATAAACCCACTTTATCTAACGCTGCTCTGACTCTGCGTGCGGCATCCTGCGGATCATAGCCCGCTATCTGCAAGGGCAAGGCAACGTTATCAAACACACTGCGATCAAACAGTAGGTGATGGTTTTGAAAGACCACACCAATGCGCCGACGGTGTTGAGGTATCTCTCTTCGACTCAGCGAGTTCAGATCTTGATCGCCGACTTGCACTTGTCCACGACTCGCTCTTTCCATCAACATAATCAATTTCAATAGGGTACTTTTACCGGCTCCCGAATGGCCCGTTAAGAAAGCCATTTCTCCAGATTCAAGGGTAAAATCAACCCCCGTGAGCGCGTCAAAGCCACCCTCGTAACGCTTACCCACATTGCTAAAGCGAATCGCAGCCATGCTAGACCTCAGTCAAAAAGTGCTTCAACAAACTCATCGGCTCTAAATGGACGAAGATCGTCAATTTGCTCACCCACCCCAATAAAGCGGATGGGTAAGTTAAAGTGCTTCGCAACCGCGAAAATAATGCCACCTTTGGCCGTACCATCGAGCTTTGTCAGCGCAATACCACTCACGCCGACAGCTTCTTGGAACTGTTTCGCCTGACTGATGGCATTTTGACCGGTACCCGCATCCAATACCAACAACACTTCATGGGGTGCTTCAGGGTCAATTTTCTTCATGACACGAACGACTTTACTCAGCTCATTCATCAGGTTTTCTTTGTTTTGTAAACGACCAGCCGTATCCGCTATGAGTATGTCAGTTTTGCGGGCTGTCGCGGACTGCAAGGCATCAAAAATGACCGAAGCAGAGTCTGCACCTGTGTGTTGAGCAATTACCGGAACATCATTACGCTCACCCCAGACTTGCAACTGCTCCACAGCAGCGGCTCGGAAGGTGTCTCCCGCTGCCAACATCACTGACTTGCCTTGCTGCTGAAAACGTTTCGCCAGCTTACCGATGGTGGTGGTTTTACCCACACCATTTACTCCGACCACAAGAATGACGCGAGGTTTACCTTGATCCGATAGATCCAAAGGTGCCTCAGACGCCGCCAATAACGCCGTCAGCTCAGCTTTGAGTGCGGCTTTAAGGGCTTCTGGGTCCTTTAGTTGTTTACGTTCAACTTTCTCCGTCAGCGTTTGGATGATTGCTGTAGTGGCCTCAACACCAACATCCGACATAAGCAGTAGCGTTTCTAGCTCCTCAAGTAGGTCATCATCTATTTCATTTTGACTACTGAAAAGATCGCTTAGCTGATTGGTTAAGGTCGCTTTAGTGCGGCTCAGACCTGACTTGATTCGCTCAAATAACCGTTGTTTGCGCTGCTCAGGAGCCTCAGCAGGCACCTCCGGCATTTTAATCGGAGCAGGAGTAGGCTCTGGCTCTGGCTCTGGCTCTGGCTCTGGCTCCAATTGTGATTCAGGCGATTCTTCAATAACAATTTGTTCTTCAACAAGTTGCGGCTCTTCAGCAATTTGAGGCTCTTCAACAACAGATGATTCTTCTACATGAAGTTCTTCTGAACTGATCGCTTGTTTGTGCTCAGTTTCTACCGTAATCTCTGCTTCAACTGGCGCTGAATCAACAATGCCAACTTCAACAGGTTGTGAATCTAAAGTGTCTGATTCAGCGGTGTCCGCAGGGTCTTTCTCGGTATCTTGACCTGTTTCAGGTTGATCGTGGATGTCAGTTGTTTGAACAACTTCAGCGGTTGGAGTCTCTTCAACGGGCTTAACCTGAGGCGTTTCTGCAGGATTCTGTTGTGCAGTAGGCTTTTTACGAGTTAAAACAAAGATGGCCACTACAAGGATGGCAACGCCACCTAAAAGATAGGGCAAGAGTGCTGGATCAAGGCCCATATTGAGCATCCAGGTATTCAATGATTCCATAAAGCTATTCTGTCCGCTGGCTAAAAATTGGCTATAGTTTGAAAATTTGCGTTATCTTACCACAGACCGCCTGCTGACAAACCTGATCGGAAGGAATATGCCTGAAACAACTTACAAACCTTTATTCAATCGGCGCTATCTTTTCATTTTAATGTGGATTATTCCGATCGTCATTTTCTACTGCACAGTACAGGTCGTGAAAAGCAGACACCTTCTTTAGATATTCACTGGCAAAGCGAGCCGCCGCATTGGCGCCTTTCTCATCCAGACCTTTCGGATTATCAGTTAACGCTAATGACTCAAGTACCCATGGGCTGGAGCTTGGCAAGCAAAAAATTCAATGCGTCGTTAGAGCAAGCAGTGCTCACCTGGCTTGAGCAAGAAAACATAACAAGTCTGCGAAATGAATTAGGCGCTGTTACCTCAGTGCAACAACGAGCGACCACATTTAAACTTAGCTTTTTGATGAACAAAGAACCCCGTCTTGAGCAGATGACTGAGTTATTGCATCAATTAAATCAGTTATCCATCGATCACTATGACGACGAACAGCGACTCATCGCCACATGGCAACTCGATCAGCGCCAATCAGAAAACCGCCTACTTGCCGAATTTGACTCTTGGCTGCTCAATAGCGCCCAAACAGCACCTACACTTAACTGGACTCTGCTTTTAAGCGGCGCTGATTTAACCCCTCTTGAGCAGTCAGCATTTCAACCCATTTCACCTGATCAAGGAGATCTCGTAAATCTCGCTGCTCAACAAGAGATTGAACTCAAAGGATTTGTGACGGAGCCTTCTTTTCTATTGGGCTGGCGCCTAAATCCAATTGAAACACCGGAGCAGTTGGCCCTGAATAGATTGGCAGTCGCTTCACTTCAGATCGCCCTCCAGCAGCTAGAGTCTACCCAAAGATTTCGAATTATTTGGAACCCCATAGCGCCTTATCAACATTTTGTAATCATTGTGCATGGCCAACAACCCCAGGAATGGCATCAACAACTGCTGCAATGGTTTGAAGATCCCGCATCAAAAGCACTGATCTCCGCTACCAGAGAAGAGGTCATCCCGCGCCCTCAATCCGCTCAACATGCTGTTACACAATCTAAGGAGTGGTTTGAGATGAGTGCATTACTAAATTTTCCAAAGGGTAGCGATCTAGTTTATGCTGAGAGCCTGAAGCAACTAACGGATGAACAAATAGTTGAAAAAGCGCAGCAAATGCTCATGGAATCGCAGCGTTTGAGCATTCAGTTAACACCTTTTTAAACGTAATGAGTTTTTATGAGTCGACGTAATAGCGCTGCAAGACGCCCTGCCAAAGTAGCCGAATCCAGTTCAACATTGCGAATAATTGGAGGTGAATGGCGCAGCCGAAAACTGGCGTTTCCAGAGATCGAAGGACTTCGCCCGACACCGGATCGAGTCAGAGAAACACTATTTAATTGGCTACAAACCAGCATTCCAGGTTCAGCCTGCCTTGATCTTTTTTGTGGCAGTGGTGCACTAGGGTTTGAAGCACTTTCTAGAGGAGCCGCCTCAGCAACCTTTGTGGATCAAGCACCTGAAGTGGTTTACCAGATTCGGCATAACCTCAATTTGCTCAAAGCACAAAATGGCGAAGTGGTTTCTGCTCAGGTACTGGATTGGCTTGAATCTAAAATAGCCGATCAAGAAGCACGTTACGATGTGGTTTTTTTAGATCCACCCTTTAATCGCAAGCTGATAGCACCAACCGTCACCCTATTAGAGTCGAGAGGGTTACTGAACAACCGTGCCTTCATTTACGTCGAAAGTGAGCAAGACTGGATACCAGACGGCATTCCAGATAACTGGGAGCTTTATCGTGAAAAAACGGCAGGACAAGTCTGCTATCGCCTCTATTTAAGGCATGAAACACACTTTCAGGATGAAGCCTTGACCTTCAGTCAAGAATCCTAACCCTAGGTTCAGGCTCGTAAACCCGCCATCAACAGCCCTATCAACAACATGGCGTCACTTGCTGTGCGACTTTCACTCGCCGAGAAAGCGATGCCGTGAACTTGGCTATCTAACACATCAGCCAATACTTTTGCCGCCGATTTGATGGGAAGTTTTTTACTTAATTGCTTTTCTTTTTTCGCCTGCTTCAGAAAATAGTGGATCTGATCGACCACCTGCTGACGCCCTTCTTCTATCTGTTCCTGCAACGCGATTAATTCTGGAACGGCAGAACGGGTCAAAAACAGTTTGTAAGTGTCACAATAAGCTTCGTAATGAGCATAAGCATTAACCACTCCAGTGAGATAATCCTCTAAGGCTTTTAAAGGGTCCTGCTTAACAGACTGACGCTGCTCGATATATTGAGATTCATAGGGCTGCTCTGCCGCCAAATAGAGCTGTTGTAATAGGTCGTCACGATTACGAAAATGCCAATACAAGGCTCCGTGGGTGACATCACAAGCGGCAGCAATTTGTTTTAGGGACACGGCATGAATACCTTGCTCTGCGTATAATCGCATCGCCGTTTGCAAGAGCGCTTCTCGGGTGAGTGCGGCTTCTTCTTTGGTACGTCGCGGCATGGAACATCCTAGAGTTATATTTTTAAATTGTTGGATACTCCCTTAAATCTAGGATGAAACCCTATCGATTAGCAAGCTATTCGCGTTTAATTTCATAAATTTGCAATAGAGATGATGTAAATCAATAATTACTGAAGATCGACACGGAAATTATATAAGAATTAGTTTATATTTCACTTTCGACTCAGCAAATGCTTTTTTTCTATTTGTACCGGATGGAGGTTTCCGCTAACATCCGCGCAAATACTCAGCAGACTCCCTGAGGGCCTTATGAACACGGTAGTCTATCCCGGCACCTTCGATCCCATTACAAATGGACACACTGACTTAGTCGAGCGTGCCTGTAAAATTTTTGATTTAGTGGTAGTGGCTGTTGCAGAAAGCCCCAAAAAGCGACCTTTACTACCCTTAGATCTGAGAGTGAGCCTTGCTGAGAAAGCGCTCAGCCACTTAAAGAATGTTAAGGTGGTCGGCTTTAATTGCTTATTAGCTGATCTGCTTCAACAGCAAAATGCTAATATTATCTTAAGAGGACTGAGGGCGGTTTCAGATTTCGAGTATGAGTTTCAACTCGCTAATATGAACCGAAAGCTAAGCCCTGATGTCGAAAGTTTATTTCTGACACCGGCTGAGCACTTGACCTATATCTCATCAACATTGATTAGAGAAATAGCGTCACTTGGCGGAGATGTGAGCAAATTTGTACATCCTGACGTATCAGAAGCACTAATTGCTTATTTGCGATCAGACCAATAACCTATAACGACGAGTCAATGAGGTAGCCGAATGGCCTTAATCATCACCGATGAATGCATCAACTGTGATGTATGCGAACCGGAATGTCCGAATGAAGCAATCTATCCGGGCGAAGAGATTTACGAAATTGACCCCAACAAATGTACCGAGTGTGTGGGTCACTATGATACGCCTCAGTGTGTAGAAGTCTGCCTGTGGATTGTATTCCCAAAGATCCTGATCATGTCGAAACTGAAGAGATGCTGATGGAGAAGTATAAGCGCTTAACGGGTCAAGCCTAAGTTTTCTGCAGTCTTTCTGAACAGGTTGAATGGGTAACTCCATCCAACCTGTTTCGTTTTCTGATCTGTTAAAACTGAATCCTTAATTTGTTCAGTTCAAATTCTGCGTCTAAACGCTTACCTACCAAGTTTTCAGCAACCAGATGATGCGCGTATTGCATATGCAAGCAACGCACCTTATCCCATTGCGCAATACCACCGATTCCGAGCGTGTTAAATAACTCCGTAAAGCCTTGAGCCTCTATGGCTTGCCTGTCTTCGTCAGCCATTAACTGCCAGCGACGGGCCACATAATCTGTTTGCTGCTGATGGTACTCCTGACGTAAAGCGTCATCCTGCAGTAACTCAGCCTCAAGATCCTTAATCCAACCGGTACTTTCGATACGCGCAATCGCTTTATCCAAATCTTGGCTACACAACCAATAGAGCGTAGGGAAAGGCTTATTCGCCACTAAAGAACGCATCTGTAACACCACAGGCACCCCCTCTTCTGTGGCATGAGCGATGGCAGCGATACCTCTGGGCTTTCGCCCGAGTTGACGCGTGATGATCTCTAATTGTTGCTCAGTGGGCTGCATAGTAAATCCTGTAACCTAAAACAAAACGCGATTATACCTGAGCGTAGCTCTCGCTGCTGCCCATCCAGCGATTTATCAGTGCGTCAACTCGCTTAGGATGCTGATGTAAAGGTTGCGCCAGCAGGTGAACCTCCGACAGCAGATCGGCATCACGCTCAAGATCAGCAATACGAAACTGCATCATGCCAGTTTGTCGCGTGCCTAAGACTTCACCCGGCCCTCGTAATTGCAAATCCTTTTCAGCGATACGGAACCCGTCAGTCGTTTCTCGCATCACTTGTAAACGCTCACGCCCCTGCTTAGACAAGGGCGGGTGATACATCAAAACACAGAAGCTTTCGACAGAACCGCGACCGACACGCCCTCTTAACTGGTGAAGTTGCGCCAGCCCCAAGCGTTCAGGATTTTCAATAATCATCAAACTGGCATTAGGCACATCGACACCAACTTCAATGACCGTGGTGGCGACCAGTAAATCCAAGTTGGCCGACTTAAACTCAGCCATCACCGCCGCTTTTTCAGCCGGTTTCATTCGACCATGCACTAAACCAATACGTAGATCAGGTAACTGTTCAGCCAGATGCGCAGCGGTCACCTCGGCGGCCTGACATTGCAGCGCTTCAGATTCCTCTATCAGGGTACAAACCCAATAGGCTTGACGACCTTGCGTACAGGCTTGTTTGACGCGCTCTATCACTTCTTCACGACGAGTGTCAGCTATCACCAGCGTATTGACCGGGGTTCTTCCGGGAGGCAATTCATCAATAATTGAGCAATCCAGATCGGCATAAGCACTCATCGTGAGTGTTCTAGGAATGGGGGTTGCCGTCATGATCAACTGGTGAGGTGCCCTGATACCGTCAGCACCTTTTTCTCGCAGGCTTAAGCGCTGATGCACACCAAAACGATGCTGCTCATCAATCACCACCAGCGCTAGACGCGCAAACTGCACCTCCTCTTGAAAGAGTGCATGAGTTCCTACCACCACAGCCGCCTCACCCGAAGCGATCTGCGCGAGTTGATGTTGACGCTGCTTACCTTTCACTTTTCCCGCTAACCAAGCCACCTCAACATTTAGGGTCGCAAACCATTGGCTAAAGTTTTGATAGTGCTGTTCTGCTAGGATTTCCGTCGGCGCCATCACCGCAACTTGGTAGCCTGCCGCGATCACTTGAACAGCCGCTAAGGCGGCCACCAAGGTTTTTCCCGAACCCACATCCCCTTGAACTAAACGTAGCATCGGCACGTTACGCTGCAAATCTTGCTTAATCTCTGCAATGACGCGTTGCTGTGCCGCCGTCAGTTGAAAAGGAAGCTGTGCCAGAAAGGTATTGGCAAGTGTAGGGGCCTCTGGCATCGCCCAACTACCCTGCTGTTGAATGTGTTGACGAACACGGGTCAGCGACAGGTGATGTGCTAAAAGCTCCTCTAGCGCCAAACGTCGCTGTGCTGGATGCCTACCGGCAAGCAAGGCTTGCTGGTCAGCATTCGGTGGTGGTTGGTGAAGATAGCGCAAAGCAGCCTGTAGTTCCGGCAATCCGCGAGCGCGCCTCAAACTCTCAGGCAAATAGTCAGGTAAGTCTCTATCGGTTAACTTTTCCAAGGCTTGTTTAACTAATGCCCTGACTCTTGACTGCGTCAGTCCCTCTGTCATCGGATAGACCGGCGTTAAGGCTTGTTCTGGTGCCACTATGCCTTTATCTGCAGTCGCCAATTGGTATTCTGGATGCACCATTTCAAGACCTGCTCCGCCAGGCCTTACTTCACCAAAAGCCCTGACGCTTACACCTGGACGTAGTGCATTTTTTTGCGACGCATTGAAATGAAAAAAGCGTAGAGTAATCTGTCCAGTCGAATCCTGTATGCGGCAGAGCAAACTTCTGCGTCTTCCCATCACCACATCGGCTAACTTTAGTTCTCCTTCTATCAAGACCTCCTCACCTAATTGCAGTGAGCCTATAGGACGAATACGTGTCCGATCTTGATAGCGGATAGGCAGATGGAACAACAGATCTTGTAGATTGCGGATCCCAAGCTTCTCTAACTTTAGTGCCAGCGCTGTGCCAACGCCTTTTAGATCAGTGATTGGCACCTCAGCCATCAGTCCTCCAGCTTTGGCGCTCTGAACTGACAACGCTGAACGGCTTGAACCAGTATTTCTATCGCTTGTGGACGTGGAAAGCTAGCTCGCCATGCGATAGCCACAGAGCGCATTGGCTGGGGCTTAGTAAAGGGACGAACTTCGACAAGCTTACTGGAAGGATGCCCCTCAATGGCGGACTGAGGTAACACACTACAACCTAAACCCGAAGCAACCATCATACGAATGGTTTCAAGCGAACTACCTTCTGTGACAGTATGTTGATTATGAAAAGATTGATTCAGCGTGGGGCAGGCTTCTAGTACTTGGTCACGAAAGCAATGCCCTTCACCTAACAACAGCATACGCAGCTCGCCAATGACCGCTGGATCTATCTCTTTTTGCTTACTCATGGGATGCCCTTTAGGCAATACCATCTGAAAAGGCTCTTCATAAACTGGGCGAGTGAGGACATCAGGCTCGTTAAACGGTAAGGCAATGATGATCGCATCAAGGTCACCATTACGAATTTTACCACGCAGCGTTTCGGTCATATTTTCTTCAATATACAGTGGCATTTGCGGTGCCAACTCTTGTACTTGAGGAATTAAAGAAGGGAATAGGTAGGGGCCTATAGTGAAAATGGCACCAACACGCAATGGACTGGCTAACTGATCTTTTCCGGCACGCGCCATTTCTCGTATAGCTTCGGCCTGCTCCAAGACCGTTTGCGCTTGGCGAACCACCTTTTCCCCCACTGGGGTGACGCGCACAGCACTTTTGCTGCGCTCAAACAGGGCGACACCTAACTCGTCTTCAAGTTTTTTGACCGCAATAGACAGCGTCGGCTGAGACACAAAACAACGCTCAGCAGCATGGCCAAAATGTTGCTCTTGAGCAAGCGTGACGATGTAACGTAATTCAGTCAGTGTCATGCCAGATCCTTTTGTATAGGTTTTAGCTAAGGCTGTAATATAAACTAGCTATCCTATACCATCCAGCAAAAACGATGGTTTCATCTGAAGACCATCGTTTTTTCGATCTCATTCGACTTAGACTTTTGCAAACTCTTCCAAGAGAACCTGCTGGGCACTAAAACGCTCTTCACCCTCTGCAGGTTGCAGGAGCGTATAACTACCGTCTGATTTCAACTCCCAGCTTTGGCAGTTATCCTTCAATAGTACTCGAGTTCACTGTAGATACGTTCGGCGTTTTTACCCGTCAATTGGAAGCCGGTCTCGACACGGTTGAGCATATTACGCTCCATCCAATCAGCGGAACTACAGTACACCAACGGATCACCACCATTACCAAAATAGTAAACCCGAGTGTGCTCAAGAAAACGCCCGATAATGGATCTCACGCGGATATTTTCTGAAATTTCAGGTAATCCAGGACGTAAACGACACATTCCTCGAATAATCAGGTCGATCTTCACGCCCGCTTGAGAGGCTTCATATAACCCGCGGATCAGCTTAGGTTCGGTTAACCCATTCACTTTAATGATGATTCGCCCTTCCTTACCCGCTTGCACATGACGTATTTCATTCTGCATCAACTCTAACATGCGAGCATGTAGGGTAAAGGGTGCGTTAAAGAGCTTTTTAAGCTTTTGAATTTTCCCCATACCGGTAAGTTGCTGGAACACCTTATGCACATCTTCACCTACATCCTTATCACTGGTGATATAGCTATAATCAGTGTAAAGACGCGCGGTTCCTGAGTGGTAGTTACCCGTACCAAGATGTGAATAGCGCACCAAGTTGTTGCCTTCACGTCGAATGATTAACATCATTTTGGCATGTGTCTTGTAGCCCACCACACCATAAACAACCAGACATCCTGCTTCTTGCAAGCGACTGGCCAGTTGCAAGTTACTTTCTTCATCAAATCGGGCACGCAGCTCTATGACAACCGTGACTTCCTTACCGTTTCGCGCCGCTTCCACAAGCGAGTTCACGATGTCTGACTTTACACCCGTTCGGTAGAGCGTTTGCTTAATGGCGATCACATCAGGATCTTTAGCCGCTTGACGCAACAAGTCAATTACCGGGGTAAAGGATTGAAATGGATGCATGAGCAACTGATCTGAACGACGCAGTATCGTAAAGATGTCTTTATCCGTTTTCAGTTTAGCCGGTACACCTGGCGTAAAGGGTTTCCACTGAAGATTTGGACGATCCACTAGGTCACGCACAGCCATCAGGCGGGTTAAGTTAACCGGACCGTTTACACGGTACACTTGACTGTTATCTAACTTAAATTCTTCCATCAAGAAGCTGATTAGCTCCTCCGGTGTACGCTGATCCACCTCTAGACGAACAGCATCACCATATTTACGCGAGTGCAATTCGCCTCGCAAGGTTCGGGCTAAGTCATCGATCTCTTCAAAATCAAAACTTAAGTCTGCATTTCGAGTGATACGGAACTGATAACAACCTCTTACCTTCATGCCTGGAAAGAGTTCGTCAGCAAACTCGTGAATAATAGACGATAAGAAAATAAGGTTATCACCCGCTTCACATAGCTCTTCCGGTAGTTTGATCAATCGGGGCAGTGATCGAGGCGCAGGAATAATCGCCAAACCCGTTTCTCGACCAAAAGCATCTTTACCTTCAAGCTGAACGATAAAGTTAAGGCTTTTATTGATCAATCGAGGGAATGGATGTGATGGATCCAGACCTATTGGACTGATCACTGGGACAATTTTTTCTTCAAAAAACTCTTTTACCCAGCGACGCTGATCGGTCGTCCAGATACCGCGTCTTAAGAAGCGAATACCCTGCGCATCAAGGGCTGGAAACATAATCTCGTTGAGGATTTTATACTGGCGATCAACGTTGATTTCACAAATCTCACGGATTTTTTCCAACAGTTTTTGAGGATGCATCGCATCAGGGCCAACATCCTCTCGACCATACTTTAACTGGCGCAACTGTTCTGCAACTCGAATTTCGAAAAACTCGTCTAGGTTGCTCGAAAAAATTAGCAAAAACATCAGACGTTCGAGTAATGGATAGCCTTCGTCTAAGGCTTGCTCAAGCACACGGACGTTGAACTGCAAATGACTCAACTCGCGATTGATATAAAGCTCAGATGCTTTGAGATCGACCGGTACTTCTTCGATCGGCTCAATCGTGGGTAAGATTTCACGACTTTCTAACAAGGCGGCAGCGGCGGCTGCTTCTGCTTCTGCCTGATCGATGATCACATCACTCATTCCTAACTCCTCAGTTCAGTGCCCGAGCGGCTTTGACCGCAAAATAGGTCAAGATTCCATCTGCACCAGCTCGTTTAAAGGCCAATAACGATTCCAACATTACACTTTGTTCATCCAGCCATCCGTTTTGGAAAGCGGCCATATGCATCGCATATTCACCGCTGACTTGATAGGCAAAGACGGGAACTTTTAATTCATCTTTGACGCGGCGTACAATATCTAAGTAAGGCATACCCGGTTTCACCATCACCATGTCAGCACCTTCTGCCAAGTCAAGTGCAACTTCATGAAGCGCTTCATCGCTATTCGCGGGATCCATTTGATAGTTGAATTTATTGCCTTTACCAAGGTTACCCGCTGATCCAACGGCATCACGAAAAGGTCCATAATAGGCGCTCGCGTATTTAGCGGCATAGGACATAATCTTAGTATTCACAAAACCTTGTTCTTCCAACATAGCTCGGATGTACCCGATACGCCCATCCATCATGTCACTCGGTGCAACAATATCAGCACCCGCTTCAGCGTGGGAAATAGCTTGTGCTACCAAGGTTTCCACTGTGCGATCATTTAGAACATAACCCTTTTCATCAATGATGCCATCTTGACCATGCGTCGTAAAAGGGTCTAAGGCCACATCGGTAATTACGCCAAGATCAGGACAAGCGTCTTTGATTGCCCTAACAGCACGCTGCGCCAACCCCTCAGGATTAAAGGCTTCTTCACCTAGCTCAGATTTGGCTGAAGGGGGCGTCACTGGAAACAGGGCAATGGCAGGAATACCTAAAGCCACCAGCTCTTTCGCTTGCTTTACCATGAGGTCGATACTTAAACGTTCAACACCCGGCATGGATTTGACAGCCTCACGCTCATTCTCGCCTTCAATCACAAATGCGGGATAGATCAGGTCATCCGGAGTAAGACGATTCTCACGCATTAAACGTCGAGAAAAGTCATCTGAGCGCATACGACGCATGCGTGTTTCTGGGAAATAACGCTGACTATTGTTAAATGACACGTTCAACTCCTATAGGATTACAATTAGACAAGACCATCATGACAGCAATATGACAAAAGCTTAAGAGACCAGAAAAGCTCTAGTGAAAAAAAAAATCGTATTTTAGGAAAAACTCCTATATCAAGTTTTTCTCAGACGGGCATAATAACACCCATGGATCTCCTGTTCATGGAATGAATTGAAGGACGGCAAGTACAGCGACCACGGATGCAGTAAGCAGAAACATGATGTTTTGGGTTCGCATGGATTAGGATAGCCAATAAAGAGGGTGTATGACGGATCATGCGCCCTCTTTACCCTTTACCTTCCATGATCAAGCAATTTTATCCTCCGGTCTAGCTTAACTCTCGCCTATAAATCTGCTGAATATTTCACTTCGGACCATAGTTCATGCGTCAGCTGTGTTGCTTGTAAATCTTTTCCGGATGCAAGCCACTTAGCCACAGCCGAAGCGACATCTGGATAATGAATGCATTGCTGTGCGCCTGTGTCCAACCATCGAATCAATGCTTGATCATTTAGCTCTGTCATAACATTCGCACGCCCCATCTTCTCTAAGATACGCGCATTAGAAAGTTGTTCTATTTGACCGGCGAGAGGTTTGGTAAGGATTTTTTTACCTAGGACTAACGCTTCGCTGCATAAACCAAATCCTGTATTACAGATAACACCTTGGCTCTGACTTAAAGCTTCTGGAAAGGTTTGTCGACATAAGGGACGTATCTCGATGTTTTCTACTGTCGCTTTTTCAGGCACATCGGCATAAATAACAAAACGAACTTCAGAAAAGTGTGTCAACCACTCCACAACCTTAGCTGTCGCCTCAAAGGGAAGATACACCAGGATAAACGCTTCGCTCGTCAATTTATAGGGCTGAGGCTGAGTGATCAATGGCGGCAAGATAGGATGATTATAAGCTTGCCAATGAACACCTAAATAACGCTCAAGGGGTGTAAAGAGATCTATGGCATATTTTAGCCAGTAGGCTCTCTCAATACCCGGTAACGAGTAACGCAACGCATATTGATGGGCCAAACCCAAACTGGGAATTTTTTTGCTGTTTTGCTGCCCAGGCAGAGACAGGTTCAAAATCATTTAACAACAGATCATAACCCGATAGATCTAAGCGCTTTACGTCAACCCAGAACTGTTTAATGTTGGCTTTCTGGAGCGTTTTCCCAGGCTTGACCTTGCCTTCTTGCGTTACAAAGGTAAAGCCTTCAGCCAGTTGATAATCGCCAAAGCACTGCATATCAAACAGGCGCTCTTTAGCTCGCCCACTAAAGAAAAAGTCAACCTCAATACCCTGTTGCTTTAAAGCCGGCAATAAGGCTCTAGCACGAGTTATAGTGATTTCTGGTGTACGAGGATTTAGAAGGATGGCGTATCCTATTGGTTGATCACGACCAAGATCTCAATCAATAGAAGGTGATACGCCATGATAAATTCTACCCTCAAAGCTCTTTCA
>JAJOJN010000033.1 GCA_021208565.1 Nitrincola sp. | reverse complement strand
TGCGATAGATACCGTTAACCAATCATGTAGCGATTGGGAGACCTGTTAAGGGATCATGTCTGGCTTGGTGAGCAAGGGTATGTGTTTGTTGCTGTACAAGGTTTGTTAGCAGTCGCTCACGATCATGCATGCTTAATACCAACAGACTGCCCATACAACCTACCAGTACCAATAGGGTTTGCATCAATTGTGCATTGCTGGCTTGATTCATTGAAAAATAAGTTGAACCCGCTGTCGCACTAACCTGCCAAACTTGTTGAGCAATACCAATTTCAAACTGATCAAAAAGCGTATTTTGTCCAAGACTTCCCATATAGTTACTAAAGAAAGGGGTTGCACTTCCCTGTTCAAACAACTCAAAAACAATGTTTTCAATGCCCGCCAATTCTAGGGCTGAGGAAAACATACGATCAATCGTAAACACACCCACCATAAACCCAGTCAGTTGTTTATTGCCCATTAGCGGATTTTGTTGATCTAGAAGCTTATAAACGGGTTGAAGAATCAGCATACCCGGCTCGTCTGGTGCTTGGGTGAGATTCAATATTTGTGTCGCAATGGGTTTACCCTGCTCTTGCGCTTCAATCACCCAACGGCGTCTATCTTCTATTGATAATAAGTTGAAACCAAGTGCCGCTCTGTTAAATTCAACAGGCTCCACAAACTGAACAGGGACAAGGGGATCATCAGGATATAGGGAGTCACCATAGACACTATAATTGGGATCATTAAGCAGATACCGTGTTCTCTCCTCAAACGCATCAAGGTATTCTGGCAGCACTATAGGATCCCAAGAGTAAGCCAACACCGAGGGGTTTCGCGCTTGTATGTCCAACACCATTGCTCTGAACTCAACAGGGTTGGCTTCGATAGGACCTGAAAATGCCTGACCTAAGTGACTTAAATCGGCCAAGTTTTGCTGAATAATGGCTTGTAATTGCGCATCCAAGAGTCTGACGTCTTGCTCGAAACTTCGTTTCAGTTGTTGCGAGAGATGATTCATAAATAACTGGTTGATGACCAATACAACCAAAATAACCATGGCTAACTGAGCAATTAATCTCACCTGGCGCTTGGGTCGCTGTTTATCAAAGAGCTCAAAAACAGCTAACAGGAGTGGCGTGACTAAAATGGCCCCAAAGGTATCTCCCATCCACCAACTGAGCCAATCTTTCAAAAACCCAGCGGTCCCCTGATTGTCAGTAAAGAGATAAATCGCCGCAGTGCCAATGGTGGCACTGATGATACAGGTCAGAAATCCAGCAAACAGAATAAACTTGAGTAAGCCTTTAACATTTTGTGGGCTTAGAGGATTGGCTTGAAAACGGTGAATCAAAAAACTCGATAACGCAGCATGAAGAGAAGCACCAGTCGCTATCATCATGCTAGATAAAACCATGTTGACCGTTAGCAGGTGATGAAAACTAAAGGGCAACAGGAGGTTGAAAAGCAAGTTTCCTAAAAACACCCCAGGTAAGATTGGCGAACCAAAACGGATCACGGCCGCTAAACCAATCCCCGTAGGTATCCATAACGGCACTATCTGGTCATGCAAACCAGCTCCCGCAACCAGAAAACCTGCGCAGGAATAAGCGACAGCCAAGAGTAATATGGCAATAATGTGTTTTAAACTCGCAAGGCAAATCCTCAAATCCAGGATACTGCAGCCTTAGCCGACTCAGGTTAATCATCTGTTAACGACATCATTTCTTGAGCCCAGGCAACACTGGAAAGATAGTCTTTATTTAACGCTTCTACTAAAGCAACCGACCTTTTTTCCATACGAGCATTTTCAAACGACTCGATGACTTTCATGATCTTACCGAGTTCGCCTTTACCAAACAACAAACCCTCTGTAATGCTTTTATCTAAACCCGCTTCACTAAGAATAGTATCTAGCTCAACACCCTCTAGCTGATCCATCAAAAGAAAATAGACCACCCGTAAAAGCCACTTCAGGCTCGACATTTTGTGTCCGGTGCGCCAACTGCTTTGCAAGAAAAGCGCGGACTAACAACTTGAACACCAGCAGCCTTTTAATTGGCTCGTTGTTAGCTAGAAGTAGGGTAGCAGCCATCGCTCTGATTTTTTCAAACCCCAATAGCATAATCGCTTGGCTAATACTGTTAATTGTATTAACACGACGTTCAGACGCAGAGTTAACGCGCTTGAAGATCAAGTGGCACAGGTGTGGGTCTTGAGCGATCAGCGACTCTATTTGATTAATGTCACAATTGGGATCATACAAAGATCTTAACAGCTTTAGATCGGCTGCACGGTTACCTTGACGAGTTTGTGAACTGGATTGGTACTGCTCTGGAAAGGCATAAAAATAACCTTGCAACAGATCGAATCCACTCGACAAGGCCATGTTAAGCTTCTCTGAACTTTCTATGAAACTCGCTAAAAGTGTTTTTCCTGAGTTTTTGTAGGCTTGAGACAATGCATAAACATCGCTATTCCTGACATCAACTTTAACGATATGCGTCAGTTCGAAAAGCGGTTCGCCATAACGTTTAAGCTGTTGCTCAGAAGCTGAAATCTTATAACCTTTATCAAAAGCACTTTTTAAATCCAGCCAAAAATTTGCATCAAAATCGCAATCAGGTAATTCAATCACCACTTGCTCAACGGGAAGCGGTAGAAGATCGGGATTGGCCAGCCAATCGGTAGACACATTCAGATAGAGTAAACGTTCTCCTACTAAAGCGTGGAGGCCTATTTCGTAAAATGCCGTACTACATGCCCTCGCGGTAGCGATGACAGGATCTGTGATATCGGCATTTACCGCACCACCGTGTGCTCGGTATAAAAGTTCATCAGCGACATGTTTAAAGTCACGATCACAGATAGGATGAAGTGCAATACAATAACGCGATTGATCTCTAGACATGAATTAGCCGACAGATTAGTGTTCTATTCGATGTTGTAATTGAGGCAATAAACGCTCAATAGCCCCTTGAAGGGCAACCCAAGCCTCAGCACAGTCCATCTGTTTTTTAGCCAACTGCTCCAGCGTCAATGCCGCATTTGTAGCCTCTTCTGCACAGAAGGTTGCTAAAAGACCTTTAAGCGTATGCGCGGTTCGACTAGCACTGTCAAAATCAGACTGCTGAATTTCCTGTTGCAATGAGTTCATATATTCAGGAACCTCGTGGAGAAACATCTCCAAGACGGATAGTACAATTCTTCCTCACCACCTATCATTTCAAGCGACGCTTGCCAATCATAGAGAGGCTTTTCATTCATGGACATAAGATTACTCATTTCTAGTGTTTCAGTTTTAACTTGGCTTTCATCAACATCACTGAATCTGGGCGTTTTGTCAGCATTTAGCACTAACATCATATCATCAAGAGATAGGGATACCGCTTTGACCTTTTGATTTTCCTTAACATACTTTTTGATCATTTCGTTCATTTCAGCAAAAAGCAGGTCCGGTCGGATGGGTTTAGAAACGTAACCATCCATACCGGCCGACAAGCAACGTTCTTTATCACCCTGCATAGCATTGGCTGTCATCGCAACAATAGGCACTTTCATTGTACGTTGAGAGGCTTCAAACTCACGAATACGCTGTGTGGCTTCTAAGCCATCCATCTCAGGCATCATGACATCCATCAACACCAAGTCGAAGGGATGTGCTTTGAACATTTGCAAAGCTTCCAGTCCGTTTTGCGCCAGCATGACGTTGATACTTTTTTTCTCAAGTAGCTTCATCGCTACTCGCTGATTGATCGGATTATCTTCCGCCAACAGCACATTCAACCCTTGCAATGGATCTAGGGTGTTTTTGGGTGTATCCGGTTGCTGCTGATAACCTAACTGATACAACTGTTCTTTCAGCGCACCTCTTAACTCGGTCAGTGTTAAGGGCTTGGTCATATAACCGGATATCCCTAAATCCTTACATCGCTTCGCATCACCCGATTCCGCGGATGAGGTTAAGATAAGCACTCGAGTTTCAGCTAATAATCCTTGATCACGAAGTTTTTCTATCGTGGTATAACCGTTCATACCTGGCATCCAGGCATCCATCAGAATCAAGCCAAAAGGCTGTCCTGATTTAACAGCTTGCTGAGCCGTGTAGATCGATTCTGGTCCAGAGGCACATACCTCAACTTGCACACCAATCTTTTGCAACATGGCGACAATCACGCGTCTATTGACCGGTTCATCATCCACAAGCAAAACACGCTGTTTGGCCAAATCCACATCAACTTTGCCAACTTCTTCTATCGGATTGGCCAGGGGTAAGGGAAGCTCTATTTCGAATCGAGATCCCTCCCCTAAACGACTCGAAACCGATACCTTACCTCCCATCATCTCTACCAATTGACGGGTTATAGATAATCCTAAGCCAGTCCCTTCATACTTACGATTGGTCGCACCATCCACCTGCTCAAATGGATTAAAGATAAAGGGCAGTCGATCTTCAGGAATACCGATACCTGTATCCTCAACCAGGATATGAAAATAAGGTGCATCAGTTTGAGTTTCATAGGTCACTGTCAGGGTGACCTCGCCCTCTTCAGTAAACTTAATCGAATTACCCAATAAATTGGTCAGGATTTGACGTAAACGACTAGGATCAGCCTCCACAAACTGCGGTAGGTTTTCAGAAATATCGTAATGAATTTGAATACTTTTAGCCCAAGCGCGTGACGCTAACGACTTGACAGTCAGTCCAATTAACTCAAAAAGATCAATTGTTTCAGGCTGCAAATCCAGCTTGCCCGCCTCAATTTTTGAAATATCGAGGATGTGATTAATGATTTCCAGTAAGTTTGTCGCCGAGAGCTTGGCCAAGTCTAAATGTTCACGTTGCTCCCTATCCAAGTGTGTTTCAAGCACTAAATCCAACATCCCGATGACGCCATTCATAGGTGTTCTGATTTCATGGCTCATATTGGCTAGAAACTGACTTTTAGCAATACTGGCTGCTTCAGCGGCTCTAATTTGCTCTTTTAAAGCCGCTTCATAACGACAAGCTAAGGCAGCGCCAGCGAGTTTAGACATCAGCTTTTGCAAGGAGGCTTTTAAATCATCACTAAGCGGCTGTTCAGCTTTTTGCAGCAGTAGCACCCCAAAGTCAGGCAATGCAAAAAGGTATCGATGTACACCATCAAACGTGTTTATCAGAGGTAAACTCTGCATGAAGGACTTAATCTGCATTCGATCCGACGGCAAATCAACCTGATGCAACAGTTGCTGAATATCATCTTGTTTAGCAAAACGACGAGGCAAACTGAGCTCAGATACCCAAGCTAACGCCATCGAACAGTGTGCATATTCAGTGTGATCAAGAGTTGAGACTTCCTGAAAACTATAGACCGCACAGCCGTTCGCATTGAGCACCCTCATCATGGTTGAGGTGCATTGACGTAACATCTCTTGCATCTGCAAACTATTGCCTATGGATAAGGCAATTTCGTAGAGAAGTTCTGTTTCGTTTATCTGGCTCAAGTTAACTACTCATCAATCTATTTGAAAAACTCAGCGTTTACTTGCCGAGGATAGCAATCCAAGCACCGCTGTTTTGTTATAAAACTCTAAATAATCACGGCCAGAATTAGCGATTTCACCGAGTGTCAGCGCACCAAATAACGGGTAATCACCGGACACTTGTTTGAATTCATCAAGTATACGCTGTTCCATAAACAAGACTCTAGAGATACAGTCAATAAAACACGCAAGCTCCGGCGGCGAATCTGACACGGACTGAAACGCCTGCTGCGCCTTTTGATTAGCCTCAGAGGCAGCATGAATCAGACTTTCGGCGGTACCATTAAGTACTCGAACAAAGCTCCCTTCGGGTACTTCACCCACACAGATCATCCCGGTGGCGTCTTTTAGCATGAGCGGATCGCGCACTATCAATTCAGCATCAAGTTTGCTGATACCAAAAGGGTAGGATTTAGCAATATCAAAGAAATTATCATCGGAGAAGGTTTGACCACTATGCTCTTCAACCAATGAGCGATAGACCTCAAACGCTGGTTTCCAATCTAAACTGATCACATGGTTCTTATGAGACTCTGTGACTTTCATCGGTTCGCTGATGGGTGTCCAGCCATGCGAAACACCGATACCACTGACATAGGGTAATCGCACCAGTAATGCTGAATCTTTAACTAGGCCAGTCGGGGTGATTAGGCAAGGTTTTTGAACGAAACTAAGAGAGCCTGCTCCACCACCTAAGTAGTTCTGCTCTAAGCCTAAGTTCATAAACAAGGCTTCAATAAAGGTGGCGATACAGGTGGATAAACCATCGACAAACACAAGGTGTGTCGCATCACCATCTAGCTCATCCCATTCATCCGCCAGATCAGCCAAAGGAGTGTCAAAATCACGAGATAAATGACTTAATCCATCAACTAATGACCATTGCATAGATTCAGCAAAGGTCACCAGCAGCGTACCTTGAGTGTAGTTTTGTCCTTGATAGATCACCTGCGGAAAAATACCACCTAAGAAAGTCATCTCTTTTTGTGTGATTAGGGGATCAAGTTGCTCGGGCGTCCAGCCATTCTCATCTGCGGCTAAGACTAAAATGGTCGCCACATCTGATTGAGTTTTGATAACCTCTAACTGCGCCTTTAGAGCATCCACCGATGGATCGGCGATAAAGTATGTATTCACGTTGCGTCCCCTAGTCTTTTTGTATTTTATGATCTTATGGATGAGTGATAGTCTTGAATCAACGAGAGTAATGCTGCCGCCTCTATCGGCGGGGGAGATTAAGTAACCCTGAATCTCAGTAGCGCCTAACGCATCGATATAATCTCGTTGCCGTTGAGTTTCAACGCCCTCGGCGATCGTCGTCAAACCCAGACCTTGGCAGAGTGAAGTCAATGCTCTGACAATTGCTCTATCACTTCGTCCAACGTGTTATATCTTTCACGAAAGCACGATCTATCTTGAGAGTCGTCAGCGGGAAACGAAGTAAATATTCTAGGGATGAGAATCCTATACCAAAGTCATCGATAGCGATTTTACACCCCATCTGACGAAGCTTTTGCAGGGTTTCAATGGTTGCTTCAGGATTGTGCATCGCTAGGCTTTCAGTAATTTCGAGTTCTAGGCTCTGAGCATGAATCCCTGTTTTCTGAATGATCGCTTCAATTTTTGTTATCAAATCGGCTTGATCAAACTGTGCAGGTGATAGATTAACGCCCATTCTTAACATAAAACCTTCAGCTTGCCATTGCACTTGCTGTCGGCAGGCTTCTTCTAGAATCCAATCACCTAATTCATTAATTAGGCCTATCTCTTCTAACACAGGAATAAAGCGAAACGGAGGAACAGACTCACCCTGCGGGTGCCGCCAACGCAGCAACGCTTCAACACCGATGATTTTGTCTGCACTTAAATCCACTTGCGGCTGATACACCAAATAAAACTGTTTTTTCTCTACCGCTACCCTTAAATCAGCTTCGAGCTTTAATCGACTTTGTAGACCATCATCTTTAGCGTTACTGTAAAAACCCAAGGTAATATTAGCCGTCGGTTTTTGTAAACGTTGGGTTCGATTCGCCATGCTGAGCAACTCGCTCGCATTTGAAGAATCACTAGGGGCAAGGCAAACACCAACAGTAAAGGTCAAGTAAGTTTCGCGATCGGCTAACAACCAAGGACGATTAAGTTGTTCAAACCAGCCAAGCAGTATTTTTTTCTATTTTCCTTATGGCTTGTTTGTTCAGTTAAACGAACCCGCCACGCCAGAAGTCCTCCATCTAAACGACCGAGTAAACTATCCGTTGGCGCATGGTTGCGCAACTGAGCAACCAAACGTACCAGCAGTTGATCGGCCACTTCGACACCATAGCTTTCAATGATCTGTTGAAACCTCAGTATCTCGATCACGCCAACCACTAACATACTGGCGCCTTGATCTAAGCCTTCGACACATTCTTCTAAGTCTCGATTGAAAAGCTTTCGATTAGGTAAGCCAGTGACAGAATCATGAAAGGTGAGATAGTTGGCTTGCTGTTCAAGTCGCCGCTGCGAAGTGACATCTTGAAAAGCGCCAATGAGAAGATTTTGTTCCTTTTCCATCTGTCCTACAATTTTCAACAGATGATCCTGCCGATTTCCGGGCGACCTGACTTCTAACTCAAATCGAGAGCCTGACTGAATAGCATCGGCAAAGGTATGAATCACACGTTGTTTATCTTCAGCATGGAAAATTGACAAACCCTGTTCAAAGACGTCTGGCAACTTTTCTATCCAGTACAACAAGTCCTTGGCGTCTTCCGACCATCGCATTTCATTGGTATTGATATCTATTTCCCAAAAGGCCAAGCCTGCTAGGGTTCGAGCGGTATCTTGCAGACGGGTCACTCTTCTGAGTTCTCGCTCTCTATCCGCATCTCTTAATGCATATCTGATACGTTGGTGCAGTAGTGGAAAGTTGATCGGTTTAGGGAAAAAGTCGTTAGCACCAACAACAAACGCTCGTTCAATAGCATCAATTTCATCGTCAGCAGTCAGCATAATGATCGGTGTGACCATATCCTGTTCCAAAGAGCGAATGTGAGTAATCGCGTCATAGCCGTTCATTTTCGGCATATTGACATCCATCAACACTAAATCAGGTCGATGTTTGAGATATTGAGCAACCCCTTCTTCTCCATCGGTTGCTTCAATCATCTCAAAGTCACGTTTACCCAGGTAGCCCTTTAATTTGACTCTTTCCAATGAAGTGTCATCAACAATCAGGATACGCGGTAGTCGTTTATTCATTTAGGAGCAGTCCTCTTAACAGCATCAAGTACAGCATCCAGCTCGGCTAACTTAACCGGTTTTCCTAAGTGTCCATTCATACCCGCATTTAAACAGGCTTCTTTATCTGTCGGTAACACGTTCGCTGTCATCGCAAACACAGGGGTTGGATTTCTTTGCAATAATCGCTCATTCTCACGAATGAGGCGAGTCGCTTCTACTCCACCCATAACTGGCATCTGCATATCCATCAAAATCAAATCAAACAATTCATCTAAGCATAAGGCCACCGCTTCCTGCCCGTTTTCAGCCAGTAGCACTTGATGACCGCGTTTCACGAGCAAAGTCGTTATCAGTTTCTGATTCACTTTATTATCTTCAACTAAAAGAATATTCAGCGTAGATGACAGATCAACTTCAGCTTTAGCGGCTTTAATCGTTGAGTTGGGAAGCAACATTTCCGATAGCTCGGAGCGAGTCGGCGGATGAGTGACCACATGCGTAATACCCATCTGATTGACGGTTTCACTCAAGGCATCACCCGATACATCACTAATCAGAATACATTGCTCAAGTGAATGCCCCTGCTCTATCAGTTTTTTGATCACCTCTATGCCTTGAAGGGCTCCCGATAGGTAATGCTCGACAATAAAGTAGGTCGTTTGATCTTGTTTGGTTTCAACAGCTTTCCAGAAAGTATCAATTGAATCACAAGCCTTAGACATCAAGCCTAATGAACCTAACTGTACCTGAAGACTTCGAAGGTGTGCTTGCCGATCGGACAGGAGTATCACATTCGGTTGACTTGAGAGAATCGGAGGAGGAGAAATCTGGGTCACTTTAGTTGGCAGCTTGATCCAGAAAAAACTGCCTTGTCCAAGCTCACTTTCAAGTCCTATTTCGCCGCCCATTAACTCAACTAAACGAGCCGTAATCGTAAGCCCTAGGCCAGTACCACCAAAACTACGCGTGGTGGACTCATCGGCTTGAGAGAAGGGTTGGAAAATATGTTGCTGTTGTTCGGCAGAGATACCGATACCTTGATCACGGACTCCCAGTATGAGCTCACCTGTTTGGTCATCAAGTGTTTGCCAATCTATCGTGACGAGGACTTCGCCTTGTGGTGTAAATTTAATCGCATTATCGCAAATATTCACCAACACCTGACGGACTCGAACAGGGTCGAGTAAGCATCGATCAGGTAATTGAGGCGATATATCAACGACAAGACTGACACCTTTTTTCCGAGCGAGAACAGCCGCTGGCTTCAGGCATTGCATCAACAGATCTTTGATATCGATCTCAATAACCGATATTTCTAACTTACCCGCATCAATTTTGGAGAAATCGAGAATATCGTTAAGAATAGATAGCAAGGCATCTGCAGACGACTTCACAACACCCAGATATCCACGCTGAGTAGCGGTTAAAGGCGTATCTAGAGCCAGCTCCGTCATGCCGATGATACCTGTCATGGGCGTCCGTATTTCATGACTCATGTTAGCTAAAAAAGCACTCTTGGCTTCGCTGGCGGAGACTGCGGATTTTCTCGCTTCGTCCAGCGTCATGGTCAGCGCATAGAGATCCTCGTAACTTTTCTTTAAATTCTGTTCAAGCTGTTTTTGTTGAGTGATATCCGTTCGTATGGAGATATATCGATCTATCTGACCTTTGGAATCATACAAGGGCATAATGGTCGCTTTGACCCAGTAATGTTCGCCCAATTTATTGATATTTTTGATTTCACCGTGCCAGACCTTGCCAGCAGCAATCGTTTTCCACATGGTCTCAAACATTTCTTTAGGATGATAACCACTGTTTATTAAGCGGTGATTTTTCCCTAACAACTCATCTTCAGAGTAACCAGAAATATCCTTAAAATGCTGATTGGTATAAATGATATCGCCCGCTCTGTCGGTCATGCTGACGATAGCGTGTTGATCTAGGGCATTTTGTTGTTGTTTTAATTCGATTGTCGTTGCTTCTAACTTTTCGTTACGGTCATGCAGTAGTCTGACTGTTTTCCTGACTCTGCCATCCATCAAGAACAATGCCAGCAGAGCCGATAAAAATGACAAAACAACAAACACGATGAGATAAGCAAAACGTTCACTCAACGCAAATGCGTTTTGACTTGAGGGTAAACTAACCACTTGCATGCCGCGAACATCACCTACCTGCCAATCTTTTTTAGGCGAGTCTCGATGATTGTTATGACAAGTGACACAGGTTGGTTGCATCAAAATCGGTGTGGCATAGAGTAGTTCTTTACCTTGCTCACCTGATGTAAAACGATAATACTCAGGAATCTTATCAGATCTCAGTTGCTGTAAAGCTTCTTTATCAAATTCCGTGATGATTCGATCCATACGCTGAGGAAACGGAAAGTCACTGATGAGTCGGGCGTTGATGGTCATGTCACGCTGACTCATGTATTCGACAAGATCCATAGTCATTGTGAAGGGGATTGGAATCGCGCCACCCTCCTCTTTATAATGTTCTGTTATGATGACCCAAGGGTGTCCAACGAGAGGACTGACGATATGTTCTGCATAAAAAGAGCGGAAGGAGTCTATCGCTTTAGCATAATTTCTCGCGGCACGTAGCAGATGATCCTCTTCTGTGCCTCGAACTATCCAGATACTCAACGCTAGAAAGACAGCGGCAAATAAACAAGCCGCAACGGCCATCAGGAGGCGAAATTTTCTTTGCTGTGATGACAAAACATCTACTTTTGAAGCCTTATCCAAGTGACCTTTCCTCAATCTGAGGACGTTTTTTCATCAACTTTTCCATTTCAATCACTAAAACGTCAGATAATGCGGGCGTCCTTGGTAACAATCTTAATATTTTCAAATGCTCAGGGAGTTGACGCTCATCAGTACTAATCATCAAGACCGGAATATTTTTATTCACTGAGTCAGACTCTCTCAAGGCGGCGACTACAGCGGGTCCATTAAGCGAGTTCAACTGTCTACCGATAATCAAACAGTCGTAACGGGTATGAAGTAATTCGTTAAGTGCTTTAAGGCCATCATCATAGGTATCCAATTGAACACCAAGGTCAGAAAGGACTTCTTGACAGAGTTGGCGCATAATTCTAGAAGATTCGACTAACAACAAACGTTTAGCCGTTTGATTCACACCAAGGCGTAGATGTTCTAACTTCTGTTTTAATGGGGCAAGGTCTGCCCCAGTCGAAAGATAAGCGGTGGTTTGTCTAAGTAAATCAACATAGTTCAGCAAAATGGGCAGGGCTTTTTTTAGAACGAGTTTCTTGCCACTCAACCAGCACTGACTCAAACTGATGGCCAATACTACTGATAATCGGAAATCCATGTGTACCACCCGACCCCTTGATACTGTGGATTAAACCAAACAAGCGGTTAAACACATTCAATGTGAAATTTTGCTCAAGCAATAAGAGATCAGCTTCGGCTTTATCACAATACTCAAGAAGATCGGCCAAAAAAGCATCGGCGAGTTGCTTTAATAACAGATCAACTTGATAGCTGCTCTCTCTTTCACTCATCAAGTCGGCTCCTTGGCGTGAAGCGCTTAATTCGATTACGACCTTCAGCTTTAGCTTGATAAAGCGCCTTATCGGCGACCGCGAGTAAAGCAGCGGGTGATACTTGATCAGCTGTTGAGGCTATGCCTGCACTGAAGGTAACCTGAAACTCTTCCGACTCTGATTTAAAGATTAGATCTCTAAACTGTTTTAAAGCATCAGTCATTAACTTTTCAGCAATTTCCGAGTTAGTATCAGGCAAAATAACCACAAACTCTTCACCGCCATAACGACCAATCAAATCAGATTTACGGAGTCGATGTCTTAACAGGTGGGCGATCGCTCGAATGACTTGGTCTCCAGCGGCGTGACCATGGGTGTCATTGATATTTTTAAATGATCCAAATCCAACATCACAACAGATAAAGGAAGAGAGTTGCGCTCAGAACGGGCAACTTCGACTTCTAATGCTTCTTTGATTCGAGAGTGCTTGAGCAAACCTGTCAGACCATCTCTAGACATTAAGGAATCAAGTTTTCTAAATCTTGCCGCCCTGACCCGAACCGAAGCCACTAGACGACTATCGGTAATGGTTTTCGTGATAAAATCATCACCCCCCCTACCCATCGCCATAAGCTGTTGATCTAAATCAGTTTCGGCTGAAAGATAGATCACGGGTAAGCTAATCCATTCTTCATAAGTTCTGATCATTCCCGCTAACTCTGCACCCGAACAACCAGGCATGTGAATATCCATCAATACGAGTTCGGGCCTGAAATCAGATAGTTTATCCATGATATCAAAAGGATTGGCTAAGGTTTGAACCACCATACCAGCGGCAGTCAGTATCGCCTCATAGTGCTGCGCCTGTAGCTCATCATCCTCAACAATTAAAACTCGATAGGCCACCTGTCGCTCTTGCTCCAAGACCACTTCCAGCCGATCAATCAGACGTGGGTAATCAAGCGGCTTCAACATATAGCCAAGTGCTCCCATACGCACTGCTTTTAAACGTGCATTAAAGGAGTCTGCGGCAGAAATAAAGATAATCGGTACACCCAATCGAATCAGAGGGGAATCTCTCGTTAAACGATCAGTCGCATTGATTTGCTCCCGATTAAAGATGACATCCATGATTAAACCATCTGGACGCTCTTCGAGGGCCGCGTTTTCAGCTTCACTGAAAGATTCAAACCATCTGACAACATAGTTGAATTGGTCTAATACTCGCAAAATTTCAGCGGCTTGCAATGGATCATCTTCCACCAACCAAAGCTGTGTTTGTTTAGGGTAATATTTAGGAGGATCGATCAAGGTTGGAGCAGGCGTTGAGTCTATGTAAACAATCTCTCTCAATTGTTGAGATAACTGCTGAAGCTGCTGTAGCAGACTCTCTACTGACGCTGGCGTGCATGGCGCTATCGACATCAACTCTTTGACATGAGTTTCCACGCTTCGAGCACTATCAGTAAGCTCATGAAACCCAAATGTACCCGCAGAACCGACAATACCATGGAGTTGATGGTGTAATTTTTCTAACCAGTCAAGTGACACTTCGGCATCTGGAAGTGATTTGACTAAAGCATCTAACTGATCTGCCTCAGATGGCAAACGTTGCACATAAAGTTTTGCAAGATTTTTTAACAGATCGTTAATTGCCGGATCGGTTAGCATAGAGAGTCCTTCACATTTAACAGTTTATCTTTACCGGCAATACCAGCGTACTTCTAGGGTAAACTATAGATCATAATCACTCATAGCCGCTACTCTGTACATCTAAATGACTAGTCTCATGCGTATTATGCTAGAGTAGATTTATACTATCCTTGCCGTAAATCAATCAGGAGTTCTCATGCCTTTATTAGATAGCTTCCGTGTCGACCACACACGTATGCATGCACCAGCGGTTAGAACCGCAAAAAAAAAATGCAAACCCCCTCTGGCGATCCCATCACCGTATTCGATCTTCGTTTCTGTATTCCTAACCAAGAGATCTTGTCTGAGAAAGGCATTCATACACTGGAGCATCTGTTTGCCGGCTTCATGCGTGACCACCTGAACAGTGATCACGTTGAAATTATCGATATTTCACCCATGGGTTGCCGGACAGGCTTTTACATGAGCCTGATTGGAACGCCTCTGAGCAGCAGGTTGCCGACGCTTGGACAGCAGCCATGCAAGATGTCATTCAAGTTAAGTCGATGAACGACATTCCAGAACTGAATGAATATCAGTGTGGCACCTACACCATGCACTCGTTAGAAGAAGCTAAAGGAATTGCTCAGGATATTGTGACACGAGGCGTGGGTATCAACAGTAATGAAACACTCTATCTCAGTGAAGATTTCTTAGAAGGAAAAACGGCACAAGGATAAACTCCCTGTGCCGTATAAACAGCGGACTTACTTCCTGTAAGCCCGCTGAGATCTCCTGCTTGGGCTGGCTGATTTAAAACCAGCAACCTTCATCTGTTTCAAACTATACCAAATCTCATTCGGAAAAAAACAGAACATTTAGCGCCAATTCAACCATTTTTTTCTGCCAGAACTGAGCAATACCTGCTTTAGGGTCTAGCTGATAGGGTTTAAAGCCGAATCGTTCATAGGTTCGACGAGCGGGCTCGTTACCTTCTAAGACTTCAAGTGTCATCTTTATACAACCTAACTCAACCGCTAATGCTTCGGCAGCTTTAAATAAGAGACTAGCCACTCCTTTTCCACGATAACTCCGAAGCACCGTAACGTCATGAACGTTGAGTAAAGGTTGAGCGGCAAAGGTAGAAAAGCCTTCAACTAGATTGATTAATCCGACGGGGCTCCCTTGATCAAAGGCAATAAAGCTATGAAAAAAAAGGTCTTTTTAAAAAGTTCAGCGAACAAGATGATCTTTAACCTTATCCGGCAAAGCTCCCCCCTCCCCATTGGGTCACAAGCATAATCATTCAGTAAGAAAATGAGCGCTTGGGCGTGTGCTTCTTGGGTGAGATCCGCCTTTACAACTGTTATCATGATGATCCTTATTCTTTTGACGATGCCAGTGATATGGCACACATAGATTAGATAATTCCACATAATGACCGCTATTGTACTTCGAAATTATCAACAACAGGCAGTCACGGCGACACTTCAACACTTTAGACACTCACGTGCATCCGCCATCATCGTCCTTCCTACAGGGGCAGGCAAAAGCCTTGTGATCGCGGAATTAGCCAGACTCGCTAAGGGTAACCTGCTCGTTTTGACGCATGTGCAAGAACTCGTGGAACAAAATCATGCCAAGTATGAAGCCTTGGGACTGCGTGCAGGCATATTTTCAGCAGGGCTTAATCGACGGGATACAAATCATCAAATCACTTTTGCCAGCATTCAATCGATGGCGCACAACCTCCACCTCTTTTCTGGACGCTTCTCATTGGTGATTATTGATGAATGTCATCGTGTCAATGCCGATAAAGACACGCAGTATCAACTGGTCATCCAGCATTTGCGCTCAAACAACCCTTCGCTAAAGTTACTGGGTCTGACCGCAACCCCCTATCGACTGGGACAAGGTTGGATTTATCGATATGATTATCGGGGCTTTGTCCGTGACAGTTTGAGCCCAGCTTTTGAATATTGCATATATGAATTGCCACTCAGTCAACTTATTCGAGAGGGTTACTTAACAACACCTCTATGCATTGACGCAGCGCTTCATCACTACGATTTTTCATCTGTGGATTTTTCAGATTCAGAGCACTCTAAGTCGGCTGTCAATCAACTGCTGACCAAATATCCACGTGTGACGCAAGCCATCACTGAAGAGGTGATTCAGCTGGCCGCCACAAGAAAGGGTGTCATGATGTTTGCCGCTAGCGTTGAGCATGCACAAGAGATTCTTCGATATTTACCCGAAAACGCTTCTGCCTTAATCACCGCAACAACACCCGCCACAGAGCGCCAGCAACTGATTGAGGATTTTAAACGTCAAAAGATCAAGTTTCTGGTTAATGTCTCTGTTTTGACCACAGCTTCGATGCCCCCCATGTAGATCTAATCGCCATTTTACGCCCCACTCAATCCGTCAGCCTTTATCAACAGATAGCCGGTCGTGGATTACGCCTATACCCAGATAAAAAAGATTGCTTAATTATTGATTACGCAGCGAATGGCTTTAATCTCTATAGCCCCGAAGTTGGCTCACCTAAACCCGCTGCGGATACCGTTCCCGTTCAGGTGTTTTGCCCTAAGTGCCAATTTGCCAATCTGTTTTGGGGAAGAGTAGATCATGATGGCCATGTTACCGAACACTTTGGTCGCCGTTGTCACGGCCTTGATGAGGAGTCAACGCCACCTAAGCAATGTGACTTCCGTTTTCAATTTAAAGAGTGTCGCTATTGTCAGCATGAGAATGATATTGCGGCGAGGCGTTGTGAAAAATGTAACAAGCTATTGATCGATCCTGATGATCTACTCAAACAAGCACTTTCGCTCAAGAACTGCAAAGTGATGCGCTGTGCTGGCATGACTTTCGAGCAACAAGCTTCCACTTTAGTGATTACCTACCATGATGAAGAAGGTGACACTCTGAAAGAGTTTTTTGATATGGAAAACAAAGGTCAACGCTCAATTTTTAAGCATCAGTTTGGTCGTCGATACCTTCAAGGCACTTATCAAGACACAACGCTTGACATGATTATTAAGCAATCTCACCAATTTAAACATCCAGACTTTGTGATAGCTAAACAGAAAAAAACATTTTTGGAAGGTGGAAGATAAAATCTTCGACTATCAAGGTAGGTATCGTAAAGCTCATGAACTACACTAGTTATATTGAATTTTTTGCTATTTTTATTGATATTTAACAAGTGTCGACATCACGGCAGTTGAATTTATTATCTAGAAGTTCAATGATTACCCTTGGTAAAGTAGGTCGATTACAATCACTGTGAACAAAGTCGTTAAGTCAAGAAAACAGTCTTTCTACGTCTTGCATCTTAGTTTGATGCTGTTTTTTTGTTGTCTTTTTTTCAAGCCCTAGAGTAGCGGCTAAATCAACCCATTCTCCCCGTACCTCAGCCCTCAGCACAACCACCTGCTTTAGTTGAGTTAGGTGATGCACTTTTTCATGACACGCGACTGTCGGCTGACAATACCATCAGTTGTGCGAGCTGCCATGATTTAGCTACTCATGGCGCTGATAATAGACCACTCTCAGTAGGTGTAGGAGGAGCATTAGGGCGTGTTAAGTCACCCAGCATCTACAACAGTGCATTAAATCTTGCGCAATTTTGGGATGGTCGAGCCGCTGACCTGCGTGAACAGGTCGATGGCCCTATTCATGATAGCGTCGAAATGGCCAGTGATTGGCCCACTATCATTGCAAAACTCTCTGCTGATCCAGAAATGACTGCTCGTTTCAACCGGCAATTTTCTGATGGCATTACCGCTGAAAATATTCGCTCGGCTCTGGTGGCGTTCCAAGAAACCCTATTGCTGACTGACTCACCTTTTGATCGATGGCTAGCCGGTGATCATGCCGCCATCACGTCTCAGCAATTGAAAGGCTATGATCTGTTTAGAAGTTACGGATGCATTAGTTGTCATCAAGGGGCGAATGTTGGCGGTAACATGTTCGCGCGAATGGGGTCACTCGAAAACTATTTTGAACTAAAAGGTGATGCCATCTCGCAAGCCGATTTAGGTCGTTACAATGTGACGGGAAATCCAAGTCATCGTTATGTCTTTAAAGTACCTAACTTAAGAACAGCGGCCTTAAAAACCTTCTTTTTTCACGACGCCAGTGCGGCTTCGCTTGAAGAAGCTATTGTTATGATGGGACGGTTTCAATTGGGAAGAGAGATTCCTACTCAGGATGTTGAGTATATATCAGCCTTTATCCACTCATTAGTCGGTGTCCACCCACGCTTAAATCAACTTGATTTAGCAAAGGACACTCCTTAATGAGTATGTTGATGCGACCTTTTACCCTCTTGTTAATGTTAACTGTCTCTGTTTTGGTTGTGTTATTTTTGCAAACACGCTCCATTGGACTATCTGAACACACGCAGCGATTGGATAAATTTTTACAACTACGTGAGTTAGATGCCAAGCTGGATGAGCAAGTCTTACTCATCGCAACAGGTGTTCAAAATCAATATGACACCCAGGTCAGCCTTAGAAGGTCAGTGAATCACCTGCTACAAACACTCCTGAATAAAGAGGGTGCCTTTTATCAAGGACTAGACTCTGTCTCGTCTGAATGGCTCACTCAATATCATCTCGCCCAAACCGAAAAAGCGGCATTAACTGAAGAAATTAAGCTTTACGCTGCACTCATTCGCAACGCATTACTTTTTATGCCCAATTTGGTTCAAGAACTACGTGATGACAACCATCCACAACGCGACGATGCCGCGCGTTTGATGAGTCAATTGTTTCGTTATCATCTTTTCCCCGACCCTAGCATTTTGACGGAACTCTACATTCAAGTAGATTATTTTCAATTAACACTCGAAGATGATCATCCTGCTCTGAGTTCATTTGCAGCTCAAGCCAATCAAAATTTGGGGCATTTAAACCGCTTACACCAATACCGCGATGCTTTTAATTTAATCGATACCAATCATTTACTGCGCCAATTAGAAAAGAGTTACCAAGATCACTATCATAAGCAATCACGACATGCTGAAGCCTTTACCCTCACGCTACTCTTGCTCAGTATCTTACTGATGCTATTACTGGGTGGGATGTATAATCGGTTACAGCAACTTAACATTAAATCAGAACAAGCCAGAACACGCCTTCAAGACGCAGTGAATAGTCTTTCGGAGGCTTTTGCACTGTTTGATAAAGACGGCAAATTGGTGTTATTCAACCAGCGCTGGCTATCCTTTTACCCCTGGTTAAACAACCTAAGCACTTTGGACTGGCAAACGCAGCAACAGTTTAATAAAGAAAAGGGGGTGACCACTTCGACAGAAATCTCTTTATCCTTAGATACCACTCAGAACTATTTAGAACACACACCTGACGGTCGCTGGTATCAAGCCAGCAACAATCCAACGGCTGAAGGGGGCATTGCCAGTGTTAGAACCAATATTACTGAGACACAACATGCTCATTTACGCTTGAGACAATTAGGCAGAGCTTTAGAACAAAGCCCTACTGCCGTGATGATAACGGATACTTTCGGTGTCATTGAATACATCAACCCTAAATTATCTGAGATGACCGGCTACTCGTCGGAAGAACTCCTAGGACAGAACAACAGCATCTTAAAATCGGGTGAAATGCCAGCCAATACCTTTATTGACATGTGGAGCCTCTTACGTGAAGGAAAGACTTGGTCTGGACAACTTTTGAATCGCAAAAAAGATGGCACCCTGTTTTGGGATTCAACCTCTATCTCTCCATTACGAAATGATCAGGCGAAATTAGCCATTTTATTGCGGTGAAAGAAGATATCACTGAAAGACTAAATGCCGAAGAACAGTTACGTATGGTGGCAGCCGTTTTCGAAACCAGTAATGAAGCGATTATGATTGCTGATCAACGCGGTTTAATTAAAATCGTTAACCGAGCCTTTGAGCGCATAACGGGTTACTCTGCAGAAGAAGTAAAAGGCAAAAACCCCAATATGCTCAGTTCCGGCCGACATGATCGCCAGTTCTATCAAACTCTATGGGATGCACTTAACGAGCATGACACTTGGTCTGGTGAAATCTGGAATCGCCGTAAAAACGGTAGTGTTTATCCGGAGTGGCTATCGATCACTGCACTTAGGGACGAAGAAGGTCAAATCACTGAGTTTGTCTCTGTCTTTTCTGACATCACCAGTCGCAAAGAGGCTGAAGCACATATCCGCCATCAAGCCTACTATGATGCTTTAACACAGCTCCCCAACCGAAATCTATTACTCGACCGTCTAGAAGTCGCCATACATACTGCTCAGCGGGATAATCAAACCATCTCTGTGCTCTTTATCGATCTCGATCGATTTAAGTACGTTAATGATACCTTAGGGCATGAATATGGAGACGAACTCCTGACTCAGGTGGCCAAGAGATTAAGCCAATGTGTCAGAGAGAGCGATACCATTGCACGCTTTGGGGGAGATGAGTTTGTTATCCTTCTTCACAACATTATCTCTGAACGTGAAGCGTCTCTGGTGGCAGAGAAAATTATTAAGCGTCTTTCAGAGCCTTTTACCTTAGCGGGTAGAGAAATCATTATCGGTGCCAGTATCGGATTAACCATGTTCCCTGGTGAGTCTGATGATCCTGACACCTTGCTTAGAAATGCCGATTTAGCCATGTATCGCGCTAAACAAACAGGCCGCAACCGTTTCCAATTTTTCACAGGCAGTCTGCAAGAGCAGGCCAACATACTGATGGAGATGGAACAGGATCTGCGTCTTGCCCTAGAAAAGAATCAATTAGAGATTTACTATCAACCGCTGGTCAGAGCCGCGACCGGACGCGTCACTGGGGTTGAAGCCTTACTTCGATGGCATCACCCTAGGCTTGGGATGGTACCACCCGATAAATTTATCTCCCCTAGCGGAAGATACCGGATTGATCGGCCCTATCGGTCAGTGGGTAATCGAAACCGCCTGCCGACAGGTTAATCTCTGGCGTCAACAGGGATTAAAACTGTACCTCTCCGTAAACATCTCGGGTCGTCAACGAGATTTAGGGTTAGACGCACAATCACTGGCCGCAACACTAAAGGAGATCGGGTTTCCAGCCAATGAACTGGTGTTAGAAATCACTGAAGGGATGCTACTCGATAACAGCAACAAAACCGTCGACTGGTTGAAATCCTTTAGCGACCTTGGGGTGCACCTTGCGATTGATGATTTTGGCACAGGTTATTCGGCACTCAGTTACCTTAAGCGTTTTCCTATCAATATGCTAAAAATTGATCGAGAGTTCATCAGTGAGATGACTTGCGATAGTGAAGATATCCTGCTTGTCGAGGCCATTATCTCTATGGCACGCAGCTTAAAACTTCGATTGATTGCAGAAGGTGTTGAAACAACTGAACAAAGAGAGCTTTTGGTGCAAATGGGTTGCGAATACCTACAGGGTTATCTTTTCTGCAAACTGTTCCTGCAAACGCATTTATTGCTTGGCTAGAGACATATCATCCTAAACAATGATCTATCCCATCTGAATCTACAGACCCCGTTTATGTAGTATAATCATCTGCCATTTCATCGAACAACGGCAGATTTACATCAGAATCTGACTCTGTTCATCTATTAGGCTGTCTGATTCAGGGGTTTTTACATGCGTTTAGCCGAAATCGAAGCGATTGCTCTTAACATTGGCTTAGTTTGTTTTCGCTGGGTTCATTCTTTTTCATCATCTATGATCTAGCCAAAAAATCCAAAGCAGGGAATTCGGTACCTTCATTCTTTTCTTAGCATTGGGGTTAGGTTTAGGTGTGTTTTTGATAAAAAACCTAATTGTTTACCTCATGGATCTGTGATTGCGCTATCATAACACTATAAATTGTAACCTTATCGTTGGTTGATGGAGTCGTTTATGGATCCTTTTTGGCTGGTTTCGCTGGTGCTACTCACCCTCATCCTGCTGTATGGTATCTTTATCTACAACAACCTCGTCAGGCTAAAACACAATGTTAGCCGTGCTTGGTCTAATATTGATGTTCTACTCAAACAACGACACGACGAACTACCAAAACTCGTAGAGACCTGCAAACAACACATGGCGTTTGAACAGGAAACACTAGAGCGCGTCATGCAAGCTCGGGCAGCCGTTTCCGACGCCCGAGAGAAAGGTAATGTTAAAGCCTTAGGACAAGCCGAAACTCAAATGCGTTTGGGACTTGGCAATCTCTTTGCAGTTGCCGAAGCCTATCCGGAGCTTCGTGCCAATGAATCCTTTCAGCATCTGCATACCCGTATTTCGTCCTTGGAATCAGGTATTGCCGATCGTCGAGAGTTCTACAACGATTCAGTCAACCACCTCAACATCCGTATTGAACAGTTTCCAGATATTATTTTGGCCAAACGTCTTGGTTTTAAAGCCGCGACCCTTTTAGAGTTTCAAGAAGCTGAACTCAAAGACGTGAATATTAAAAAACTGTTCAAGTAACTAAGATACCTTTCGGATGTTTCTCAACCTTCATCTAGATCAGCATGATTTCTGGCTCGGTATTATCGTTTGTTGCGCCAGCATGCTGGCGGCTGTCTGGTTTATGTTTAGGCACTTACGGCGCTATCGCTTAATCACCGACACCCCAACAGCAATGATCCGATCCGCTCCGCAGGGATACGTAGAGATTATTGGCAATGTCATCGGTGGTGAAGCGGGACTACTGACAGCTCCCCTCTCAGGAAAACCTTGTGTTTGGTATCGTTACCGAGTCGATAAAGAAAGCGGGGGCCGAAAAAATCGCTGGCGAGCGGAGCATCAAGGCACTTCTGTAGAGTGGTTTAAAATCGATGACGGGACAGGAATCTGTTGGATCGATCCAACCAAAGCAGAGATAGACGCCGTTCAGCACCGTGTTTGGTATGGCAACACCCCTCATCCGAATCAACCCGCAAAAAAAACACACTTCTTAAACACTCCCATCTTTAATTCCCGCTATCGCTATATCGAAACGCTCATTTTAGAACATGAAAGGGTTTATGCCTTAGGTACTTTTCAAACCTTGGGCGGAGGACGAGGGGTCGCTTCGATTGAACAGTTGCAGGCAAAAATCATTCGCGACTGGAAAGCTGACTATGATGACCTTCTGATCAGGTTTGGCTCTCCGGGAGAGGCTCTTCTTAACGACACTCAGTGGGCTAATGTCAGAGAAGCCGCCAAGCAGGCTGCCATAAAAGAACGACAAGTGGCTTTTACTGCTCCTGACAAGCATGTGCTTTCAAACCCCAACCTACCAGGCCATCCGCTGCTGATTTCAACCCAAGATGAAGAGAAGTTAGTGTCACGATTTCGATTACGCGCCGGTCTCTGTCTTGCATACATTTTAGCGGCACTCTGGTTTTGCAGTGAATTACTCAGCGCCACAGTTTACTGATACTTGCGAACAAAATTGAGTCATCACAAGACTTGTCAGTCGATGCTTTCTATAATGTAACCATTAATTTACCCACAGGATGTAGAGATGGAACAGAAAACAATTCAAGTTGGCGATATAGCCGTTAGCAACGATCTGCCTATGGTGCTTTTGGGTGGCATGAATGTGTTGGAGTCCCGAGACTTAGCCATGCAGATTGCTGAAGAGTACGTTAAGGTCACGCAGAAGCTGGGAATTCCTTATGTCTTTAAGGCATCCTTTGACAAAGCCAATCGTTCCTCTTTACATTCTTACCGAGGCCCAGGTCTGGATGAAGGGCTCAAGATTCTTCAAGAGATCAAACAGACCTTCAAAGTACCTGTTATCACCGATGTGCATGAACCTTACCAAGCAGCACCAGCAGCAGAAGTGTGTGACATTATTCAGTTGCCTGCATTTTTATCGCGTCAAACTGACTTGGTTCAAGCGATGGCTGAAACTGGTGCCGTGATTAACATCAAAAAAGCACAGTTTTTAGCTCCCCAAGAGATGAAGCACATTCTTCACAAGTGTGAAGAAGCCGGTAACGCCAAAACTCATGCTCTGTGAGCGCGGCACAAGCTTTGGCTACAACAATCTCGTGGTGGACATGCTGGGCTTTACCATTATGAAAGAGTTTGGATATCCAGTGATATTTGATGCCACCCATGCATTACAGATGCCAGGGGGTCGAGCTGATTCCGCAGATGGTCGTCGTGCTATGGCGGCTCAACTGGCTCGTGCCGGATTATCTCAAGGTATTGCAGGACTTTTCCTAGAGGCTCACCCTGATCCGAATAAAGCCAAGTGCGATGGTCCTTGTGCGCTACCCTTACGCACCTTGGAAGCCTACTTATCGCAGATGAAAGCGGTAGATGATCTAATCAAATCTTTACCCTTATTGGATACTAGCCACTAAGATGAGCGAATCCATTCTTGCTAGTTTACAGAGTGATAGCATTGTTGGCCCGGATCGACATCGATTTCGCTTGTCGAAAAATCTGGGGCAACATCCTTACGGCACTCTGTGGCTAGCAGAGGATTTAGCCACCTCCGCCAAAACCGAGGTGATGTTACTGTTTTTACCGGACCTTGTGACTCAGCAAACCAGCACCCTAGAAGAGCTCAAAAAACTGGTTATCCTGTCTCGTAAATGCAAACACCCTAATGCTTTAACCTGTTACGGTTTATTCGCCCACAAGGGTGCTCTGTTTATCGCCTTTGAAGCAATGGACGGATTAACTCTTGATAAAATGCTGGATCAAAATCAGGCGCAAAAACTAAAGCCTGAACAAAAACAGGGACTAGTCATCCAAGCGGGTAAGGCGATAGACGCCTTTCATAAAGAAACCCGTAAACACCACTCCAGTCTGGCACCCGAAGTTGTCTTTATCAGCGCCAGTAAAGGCGTACGAGTGATGCTGCTGGGGTGGCGTTATCTGGTGGATGAGTTATTGGATCTTTTGCCGAATCCACCTCGTTATCGTCAGTATCAGGCGCCCGAGGGATTTGATCCTTTACCCACGACTCAACGATCTGATGTCTATGCTTTTGCCTCGATGATTTATCACCTCTACGCTGGCAAACCCGCTTTTTTACCTCAAGATGATGAGAAATCACGCTATCAGCGTGAGCTAAAAGCCCCAAATGGTCTCGATGCACGCCAGTGGCAGGTGTTACAAACCGCATTAACACCGGACCCAGAATCCCGACCAGCTTCAATTTTACAATTGCTCAAACAACTTTACGTTGATGAATCATCTACACCGGAAGAAGAAAGCCCAACGCCTGAACTGAGTCAGCCAACACAAGTTGATATGGCATCACCAAATCCATCAGACAAAGAATCACCCCGAAAATACATGATTCCTTACGGGCATCTTGCCCATTTCTTCAGGCATGGATCAACAAAAGTCATGATGCCGATCATTTTTGTGGCTGGCTTACTTCTAGGTCTGCTCATCGGCCACGCCTTTTCACCTAACCTAGACGAGTATCAAACTGAAATTAGTCGTTTGGAGCAACTCTTAAGTGATCTTGAGCAAACTCAGGTTTCGGCGGTAGAACCAGACGAGCTCGAACCATCCCCTATCAATGACAATGACCTGAATAAGGGCGACGCTGAGAGAGCTACTGAAGAGCTGAGCACCCCACCTGCTGAACCTTTACCCACCAATCGGCAAACCCTGGCCAACCAAGACGTACCCGAAAACTTAATTCGTTTTCAAGATTTTTTTGGTGACGACTTATACGCACCGCTGATGCAGGAACTGCTTTGGGTGAGTTTTTGATGGGGGACCTCAATCGCATCGGCGATGACAATGAACGCCCAGTTAGAGAAATAACCTTTGCGTATCGATTTGCCATTGGGGTTCATGAGGTGACCTTTGCAGAATATGATCAATTTGCCATGGCTACAGGTCGAGATCTACCAGATGACGCTGGTTGGGGACGAGGCGACCGTCCTGTCATTAATGTCAGCTGGGAAGATGCCCGCGCCTACGCACAATGGCTACGAGAAGTGACAGGGCAGCCCTACCGTTTACCCAGTGAAGCAGAATGGGAGTATGCCGCCAGAGCAGGAACAGGTTCCGCCTGGTGGTGGGGAAATCAGCTAGAACCCGGTATGGCTGTTTGTGATGGTTGTGGCACACAATGGGACGGTCAACAAACAGCACCTGTTGGCCAATTTCCTGCAAATGCCTGGGGCTTAAAAGATATGCATGGTAATGTTGAGGAATGGGTCGAAGACTGTTACACCGATCACTACACCTCCGCTCCAGAGGATGGTTCTGCAATGCGCTCTGGAAATTGTCATCTGAGGGTATTAAGGGGTGGTTCATGGTTTGATATCCCCCGAGTAATTCGCTCATCGAGCCGATATCGTCAAGAGCTTGATGCAAGACAAAACACCTATGGGTTCAGGGTTGCCGTTGATTTACCGCTAACGCCCTAATACTTAATAGTCAACAAACGAATGGTTTATGCTAGGAGAAGCTTAACATGGTCAACGGATTTCGTCGGATAGGATTAATCATCGCCATCGGCTTATTCACCTCACCAGTGTATGCGACAGTGATCACTGAAAAGGATCAAACCGCACTGCGATTGACCGTCTATAATCAGGATTTTGCATTGGTTCAAGATCATCGTACGCTGCCCAAGCTTTCGCCGGGTCAGCGCGTACAGATTGATCACATGAGCCCTCTGATTCTGCCTGAAACACTGCGTATTCAACATGCAGGGGATATTCTAGAACAAGGTCTTTCCTTAACATCACTGAGTTACCACACGTTACTCGAGGCTTACTTAGGAAAAACACTCAAACTGGCTCGACTTAATAGCGTTACCGGACAAGAAACTCTGGCGGATGTGGAGTTGCTTAGCACTGATGGACATCATGCCCTCATTCGCCGAGACAATCAGATAGAGTCCATTCCAATTGGTAGCCATGAGTGGCGGTTTATCTTTCCGGCAGAACTTCCCTTACCTATGCAAGGCGGTCAAGGTATTCATTTTACCAGTGCTGGCACCGAGGAGAGCACTACAGCACAGTTAAGCTATCTTACCTCGGGACTGGGTTGGAAAATGGATTATGTGATGACATTAAACCCAGCGGGTAATCGCATCGCCGTTGAAGGCTTAGCGTCTGTTTACAATCGAACCGGTGGTCGCTTTAACAATGCTGAACTTCATTTAATGGCAGGTGATATCAACTCGCCAGAATCACGTCAGCCTATGATGATGCGCGCCATGGCTATGAGTGACACACTAGGCAGTGCTCCAGAAGTAGTAGCCGAGTCTGTGCAGGACTTTTTACCTTTATCGTTTACCCCATCGCGTAAGCTTTCTGCCCAACGAGACCAAACAGCTACCCTTGCTGCAACTGGATGAACTTGAGGCAGAACTCAATTATCGTTATCAGTTTAATGTCTGGCCCGCGCTGGATCAGCAGCGGCATCAAGCACAAGCCGATATTACGCTTAAATTTGATGCCCCTAAGCCAGAGCATTCCTCATCTCCCTTCCCTGCAGGTCAAGTTAGAGTGTTTCGCCCTGACGCTCAGGGAGATATTCAGTTTATCGGCGCCGCACAACTACGTAATCTAGCCGCTGGAGAGACCGCTGAACTGGGGTTAGGCAGAGCGTTTGATTTGAATATTCAACGCAGACAGACGATGTTTAGTGATGGATTTGACACTGTCACTCTTCAATACGAAGTGACCATCAGCAACGCTGGCAATGAAGGTCGAGTGGTTGAAGTAGCGGCAGGTTTTCAGCAGCAATGGGAACTACGTGATTCAACACACCCGATGAAAGAGGACAACGCTGGCCAATTAACAGCACACATGCATTTACCCTCAAGCGGCAGTGAAACCTTGAGATTTACCGTAGAGCTCAAAAAACGAATTAACCGCTAAACGCCCTCTTCTAGCTTCGTCAGGGCCAAGGGATGACCCTGACGAGCAGCTAAAGAATAATAATGACGCGCTTTGAGCTCATCAGGCTGAAAGTAACCTTCATATCCGTGTTCAAAGACTTTGCCCATTTGATACTGAGCTTTCATATCGCCCTTATCTGCTGCTTGCTGCAGATAAATCGCGCCTTGGATACGATTTTGAATCCCATCACCTCTGAAATGCAGCAAATGGCCATACACCGATAAAGCTCGACGACTTTGATGATCAGCGGCATAACGAAACAGCTTCATCACAAAGTCATGCCTAGCTTTGCTGCTTTTTGCAAAAGGCGAACGGAACAGACCGTAGGCGATCCAAAAGATCAGGGGTGCCACTAGTTTTCCCAAGGTTCTCATGATAACCCCCTACTCTTTTAGCGATTTACAGCCATTGCGCTAGCTCTTGCTGGAGCAGATCCAGCTCATTTTGAGCTTTTTGACGCGCTTTTTTCTTGAGCGACTCTACTTCGAGTTGCTTTTCAGCAAGCAGAGCCTTAGCTGCTGCTGATTTATCCTCAGCATTCGCAACCTGATCTAACAACGGCTTCAGTTGCATCAAAATAGCACGCTGACGTCCTGCCTCGATACGCTCCAGCTCTTCATCGGTTTTCTCTTTTTTCTCAAGCGTTACTTGCGACTTAGGAGCAACGTAAGTCAGGGGTCGTATACCGCTGGCAAGACGAACTTTTTGAAGGTTCTCAGCGGCAACGGCACGCGCTTTATCTGCACCCTTAAGCAGCACCTCTTCAACATAGCCTAGATCGGACATCAGTGCTTTGTATTGCTCACGAGGTTTTGACAGTGTGGCATCAAGGTATTCAAAGAGCGTTTTCTTGGCCTCTCCCCAGGCGATACCTTCCTCAAATGACTTTCGCATTTGAGCGGTTTCCGCGGGGGTCGCAAAACAACGATAGAGTTGAAATAGCGTACTCGTATCCGGATCTTTCGGCTCACCCGGCCCTTTTGAATCGGTTTTGATCAGTTTAATCAGTCGATAGAGTTCATCAGCTTCGACAAACAGCGGAATGGTATTGTCATAACTTTTCGACATTTTACGGCCATCTAGACCTGGAATCAGCTGGGTTTCTTCATCAACCTGAGCTTCAGGCAAATTGAGCAAAGGTTCAAATTGATGGTTAAACCGCCCCGCGATGTCTCGTGCCATTTCAATATGTTGTACTTGGTCTTTACCGACTGGAATAATATCGGCATTAAACATCAAGATATCTGCAGCCATCAAAATAGGATAGCTAAATAATCCCATGGTGATGCCATCATCAAGATCTTCTTTGCCCGCTTCACGATTAGCATCGACAGAAGCCTTGTAAGCATGAGCACGATTCATCAAACCTTTTGAGGTCTGGCAGGTCAATATCCAAGTTAGCTCTGGAATTTCCGGGATATCTGTTTGGCGATAGAAAGTGGCTTTATCGGTATCCAAACCTAAGGCCAGCCAAGTCGCTGCGATCGCGCGTGTGGATTCAGCAACACGCTCTGGATCGTGACATTTGATCAAGGCATGATAATCCGCCAAAAAGAAGTAACTGTTGAAAGCTGGATTTTCACTTGCTTGGATCGCGGGCTTGATCGCACCTAGGTAGTTGCCAATATGTGGAATCCCTGTGGTGGTAATACCGGTAAGTATCGTTTTCTTGCTCATTCCTGACCTGTGAAACTTGTTCTGAAAAAGGATCGCTAAGCATACAACCAAAGCCCGCTTGGGGTTAACTAAGGCTTTGACAAACTTACTGGCTTGTCCAACACTTAGGTTGAAAACAAGCTGATCAACCCTATGGAGGTGATTATGGATACGTCTCAGCATACAATGAATACGTTATTCGAGCAGTTAGGTTTACCTTCATCTGATGCTCAAATTGATCAATTCATTAATACTCACAAACTGTTTTCGGCAAAAGTAAATTTAGAGGACGCTACTTTTTGGACAGATGCTCAAGCCGCCTTTTTAAAAGAGGCGCTGCAAGCGGATTCTGACTGGTCTGAAATTGTAGATGAACTTAATACTCGATTACGAGGCTAACCTTTAACTGATTAAGGATGACATTTTAACCAATGTTGATACTGATTTCGCCTGCCAAAACCCTAGATTTTGACTCGGCCCCTAAGACTGATAAGCAATCGCTTCCTGAGTTCACTCAGGAAGCTCAAACCCTGATCAAGCAGTTACGTGAATTTGCGGTGCAAGACGTTGCGCAGCTAATGAAGCTGAGCGACAAACTTGCCAGTCTGAATGTTGCGCGTTACAACAGCTGGACAATAGAACACACGCCAGAAAATGCACGTCAAGCCATACTCGCCTTCAGGGGAGATGTGTACACAGGACTCGATGCAGACAGTTTTTCGGACGATGATTTTGAATTTGCTCAGCAGCACCTGCGAATTTTGTCGGGACTCTATGGCGTGCTTAAACCTCTAGACCTGATGCAGCCTTACCGCTTAGAGATGGGTACGAAATTAGAAACACCTGCCGGAAATACGCTGTATAAATACTGGGGTGATAGACTAACCGAACGGTTGAATGCAGATGAGTCGTTATCAAGCCAACCCTTGGTCATCAACTTAGCGTCCAATGAGTACTTTGGTGCCATTAACAGTAAAAAACTTGCCGGAAAGTTGATCTCGCCAGTATTCAAAGACTGGAAGAATGGACAGTATAAGATTATTAGCTTTTACGCCAAGAAAGCGCGTGGCTTGATGGCTCGTTATCTTATTCAGAATCGAATAAACACCGAAGAGGCGTTGCTGGAGTTTGACTTGGATGGCTACTACTACAGTCCAGAGCAGTCCAAATCAGATGCACCTGTTTTCTTGAGAGACCATCCCGAAAACTAACAAATTCGCTTAAAGCAACCAAGCGATATAATCGACTTGGTTGCTTTAAGCGGCGTTACGGGGTTAAACGATTAAGCAGACTGCTCAATCCCCACAATCATCCAATTACCTGGCTGCTCGCCCATTTCGCGCTTTAAATGCCAAATTTCACTGAACTCGGTGGTTTCACCGCCTTCATCCTCACGCAACCAGCCGTAGAAGTTTACACTCGCCACAACATGATCTCGGTTATCGATAAAATTCACTAATTCAGCCATCACCGACACGACCTCTGTGTGTTGATCATGCGCGAGACCGGCACGTTCCTGTTTTAGCAGGGAAAGCATCTCATCTGAAGTGTAGGTTGCAATCTCATCCCAATCCTGACTATCCCATACGCGTTGAAGATGAGTAAAGTGCTGACTAGCGCCTTCAATAAAGGCGTCTTTATCAAACCAACTGGGGAGTTCCATTGGAGCCGCCATGTAACCAGAAGCTAGACCCGAAACAGGCGGTTGTGGCATAAAACCACTGCGAGACAAATCCGCTGAATGGGGTGTAAAGGCGCTAGGTGCTGAATTTCCAGTAGCATAAGCTTCGCGATGCGTATTAGAGGGCTTCATAAAGCCTTTGATCACTTTAAAAGCAAGAAAGCCAAGCAGTGCCATCAATAAGATATCCATTAGCTGAATCCCTTCAAAAGCACCACCCATAAACAGAGCAGCCAATAGACCTCCCGCCAGTAAACCGCCCATCATGCCACCCATGCCTGGACGTGCAGTTTGGTTTTGCTGAGCGCCATCCTGACGTTGCTGCTGTTGGCGCTGCTGAGCCGGAGCGGGTGCTTGGCGTTGAGGCGTAGCGTAAGATTGACCACCACTCATACCACCACCAAAACGTCTCGCTTCAGCATCAAGTGGAATTAAAAACAAACCCACTAACAGAGTAATCATAGGAAGGGTAAAACGTTTCATCGACACCTCACTTTTTACGCACTTTAAGCTTAGATTCTAATATAATGATTCAGATCAAATATAAGCGCATTTTAGACTAATTGATAGTATTTTCAGAAATGAACTCTACTGACACAAACAAGTCATATATTGCAATCACTTAAGCTTCTCTTTTCAAAGGACACTTATGCCAACCGTGAGCGGACGCAAATCCATTCAGTTCCTATTCATTTGTTTACTTGTGTTATTTTTGGCCATTCCTGCCAGCGCACAGGTGATTCAAAGCCCCTTTGATCAAAGAGAGTTTCGTGCACTGACATTACCCAATCAGTTAAAGGTGTTACTCATCTCTGACCCTTCCGCTGAAAAGGCAGCCGCATCAATGGACGTCGCCGTTGGGTCGGGCGCTAATCCTGAGTCTATTCCAGGTTTGGCGCATTTTCTTGAGCACATGCTATTTTTAGGCACAGAAAAATATCCTGAAGCGGATAGCTACCAATCTTTTATTAGCGCTAACGGTGGTTCCTTCAACGCCTTCACAGCATATGAAAACACTAACTATTTTTTTGACATTAGACCTCAAGCGCTGCCGGGCGCGCTAGATCGTTTTTCTCGTTTTTTTTATAGATCCACTATTTTCTCCTGAGTATATAGATCGTGAACGTCATGCGGTGGAATCTGAGTTTCAAGCCAGACGACGCGATGATCGTCGTCGTGCTCATGAAGTGACCAAACAAGTGATGAATCCAGAGCATGCCTGGAGCCGCTTTGCAGTTGGCGACCTACGCTCGCTGTCTAATCGTGATGATCAGTCACTACAGGATGCGCTTATCGAACTTTATCATCAGTATTACTCGGCCAACTTAATGAGCTTGGTGGTCAGTGGCCCGCAATCCTTAGACGAACTGCAAGAACTGGTGGAAATGCGTTTTAGTGACATCGCCAATTTTCACGCCACTGCCTTTATCGATGAGGTGCCGCTTTTTACAGAAGGCACTCTGCCTCTACAGTTAGAGATTCAAACCCTTCGTCAACAACGTAGTGTTTCGTTACTCTTCCCTATCGATCCCATTCGTGAACATTGGCGCAGCAAACCCCTCTACTTTATTGGAAGCCTGCTTGGCTACGAAGGTGAAGGGAGTTTGTTTGCTTTACTCAAAGAAGCAGAACTGGCTACCGGTTTAGCGGCTTTTACAGCCATTGACTTGCCGAATGAAGCTGCTTTCCAAATCAGTATAGAATTGACCGAAACTGGATTAGAGCAGGTAGATTCGATTGTAGAACAGGTTTTTGCTTATATTGAGCTACTTAAAAATGAAGGGATCGATGCGGCGCTTTATGAGGAAATCCGTCGTTTAGCCGAACTTGAATTTAAGTTTCGCGAT
>JAJOJN010000025.1 GCA_021208565.1 Nitrincola sp. | reverse complement strand
AATGCCTTCCAGTGGACACAGACGCTGTCGTTCCTGTTCCGCTGAAGGCAAGCGTTATGTGCCCTTGGTCACCCCGCAGTTGCGCGCCTAACCATCTGGGCGTACACTCAGCGGTACATTCAAAAGTACGGTTGAAGTGCTATGATTAAGTTAAGAGTAGATGAAGATATTCGACCTCTGTCCGATTTCAGAGCGGGAATTGCATCCTTTGTAAAGCAAATCAACGAAACTCATCGCCCCATGGTCCTTACTCAGCGTGGCCGCGGCGTTGCTGTTCTGGTTGGCGTGCATGAATATCAAAAGATGCAGCAACGTCTGGAGTTGCTTGAGGACATCTATCGGGCAGAAGCGCAAATCGAAGCGGGAGAAGGCGTTCCCCATGCAGAGGCAAAGAATCAGTTACTGAGGCAGCTACGCCAGTGATGATGATTGAATGGTCGCCGCTCGCATTGGAAAGGGCGGGTGAAATTGCTGGCTATATCGCGCTGGATAAGCCCTCCGCTGCAGAGTCATGGCTAGACGGATTGTTCGAATCGGTAGAGCGTTTGGAGCCGCACCCCATTGAGCGGTCGCATTGTCCCTGAAGTCAACATCGAGCGAATTCGCGAAGTCATTTATGGTGCGTATCGTGTTATTTTATCGCGTTGATACTCAAGCACAAAAAAATTTCAGTGCTTACGGTTCTGCGTGGCAGCGAATTAATTCGGGCTGATGAGCTCGATTAAATAAAGCACATAACAATCAGCTGCAACGGAGAAAATTCCGCTACGCTACATTTGCCCGTTGAGCTGGGCGTTAGATCTACAGCCAAGTACAAAATATGGAGCCCCTAATGGAAGTTGAATACAGGACAGCAACACCTGATGATACGGCTGAATGCATCGCACTAAGAGGAAAGACGAGAGAAAACGCTTTCTCTATCGAACAGCTGGAAGAACTCGGTATTACTTTAGAGAGTTGGCAGGCAGGAATCAGCAATGGCTCCTTACCAGGTTACGTCGGCGTTAGTGAAGAAAAGATTATTGGCTATTGCTTCGGTGATAGCGAAACTGGGGAAATTGTTGTTTTGGCGCTGTTGCCAGAATATGAAAATAAAGGTGTTGGCAAAGCTCTATTAAATCAGATGGTTGAGTCTTTCAGCTCTTTAGGGTTTGAAAGACTTTTTCTTGGATGCTCATCCGATCCGAAAGCTCGGTCATATGGCTTTTATCGACACTTAGGCTGGCGTTCCACTGGCCTATTTGATGATGCGAACGATGAGATACTTGAATATTTCCCTAAAAAATAGCGGGATCATTTGTCACCATCTAACAAGTGGTTCAAACCGTTCGCTTCGCTCACTGGGACGGCTAAAGCCCGCCCCTTAACCAAACGTTAGCAGTTAATCATATCCACTTCCTTGCTAAATGAGTAAAAAAGGAATAATTTATACTCATGAACACGTTTGAATTTGATGGTGAAAAAAAGTCAAGCGAACCTCCACAAGCATGGAATTGATTTCCATGATGCACAGGCCTTGTGGCAAGACCAAGATTTACTAGAGATTCAAGCTAAGTCAGATGATGAACCTCGTTACCTTGTCATTGGTCTTATAGGTGATAAGCATTGGTCTGCCGTGATCACATACCGAGGTGAAAAAATACGAATTATTTCGGTAAGACGTTCACGCAAGAGTGAGGTAGAGTTGTATGAAAGCTAATGAATTTGATTCAAAATTTGATGAGAGTGCAGAAGACATCATTGGCGATCTTGATGTAACAACTGCACGACGAGTAAATCATGAAGCAAAGCGCATTAATGTTGATTTTCCTGCATGGGTAGTTGAATCGCTTGATCGCGAAGCTGCTCGAATAGGAGTCACTCGCCAATCCATTATTAAAGTTTGGCTAGTAGAGCGTTTGCGTGCTGAAGCTGCTAACAAGCCGCTGAAAAGTGACACCGCGAGCGGTGCACTTTAGCGGAGCGTTAGGGCTGATCGTAATGACCACCGATAGCGAAGATATAAATGGACTTTTCGTCAAACCGATATATCAAACGATCTCTTTGTGAGATCCGCTTAGACCAAAGGCCAGAGAGGTTGTGCTTAAGTGGCTCCGGCTTCCCTAAACCTGAAGCAGGGTCGTTTGAACGTAGCATTTCCTTGAGTAATTTACGCAAAGCCTTGTGTAATTGTTTGTCCTTCTCACGCATAGTTTCATATGCTTCCCAAGTGTTGCCTTCAAATACCAGTGATCTCATTCATTTGCTCTTCAGTCGGTATATAGCCTTTACCACGGTTGTGGGTTTCAAGGGAGTAGGCAATCTGTTGCATGAGGCTCTGGTTTTGGAGAACGTGAAGCGTTTCTTGCTCTCGCTCCCAGTCGTCGGCGCTTATTACAACGAAAGCCTCTCCGGCTCGTCGAGTTACCTTGAGAGGTTCATGCCTGTTAACCACTTGCTCAACAACGCTCTTCAGGTTGTCTCTAAATTTGTTTACACTGATTGTATCCATAACGGTGCCTCGATGTACGGGATTTCCGTACAAGTATACGTCAACTGCCCTAACAAGGCCAAGTACAGCGACAGCTTTTTCGTTGCGGCTTCGCCTTCACTACAAAGCTGCGCGTGTTGGCGGCGTTATGCAGCGAGACATATGCGCTGTACTGCAGCCCTTATGAGGCCTGACGTGTAGCGCCCCTTCTTTTTTCTTTACCCCATAAAAGGTTTGTTTTTTGGGCGTTTTAGAGCGATTTTTTGTGGAGTTCAGCGAATTCCACCCCAGGTGATTCATCGTGGCAATAGTCGGCTTAAATGGCGGTTAATATTGAATTAAATCAGGGTGTTAATGTCGATTGGGTGGCTGTCATAAGGTATAATTAATTCTCTACAAAAAATCACCACCCTTTGAGAGTGTTCCCTAAGAGTGTTCCCTTATGACAGCCATAACATCGTGCCTTTTTTCGTGGAAAGAAACAGACGCTTTGTCTGATATCCAGCGCTTAACACGTGTACTTAATTATCTACCAGATGAGCGCATAATTGAAGCCCTTGAAGCGAAACGAGGTAAAGGGCGTAACGAATACCCTGTTCGTGCCATGTGGCGAGCAGTTTTGGCAGGCGTTGTTTTTCAGCATCGTTCCATCAAAGGGTTGATACGTGAGTTGCGTCGAAACCCCTTTCTACTTGAGCTATGTGGTTTTAATCCATTGCCCCTTCAGCACAAACCCATCGTCTCCCTCATTCGTGATCCACTAACGGGAAAGATGAAGGCTGAACGACAGTCAGGCCAGCAGTACGACACCATTCCCAATGAGTGGAACGTTTATCGTTTTCTGCGCAAAGTGGAGTCATTGGAAGCGCAACAGGGTCTGATCAGCGAGATGATGTTGACCTTACGTGAAAAGCTCATGGCAGAACTGCCAGACTTTGGTCAGCATCTGGGTTATGACGGTAAAGCGGTCCAGAGTCATAGCACAGGTCGTGTCAGTCGTGAGACGGCTCGCACCTCGGATCCCGATGCGGATTGGGGTAAGCATGAAACCCGCGGCATCGATGCGAAAACAGGCAAGCCATGGACCCACGTCAAAAAATGGTTCGGCTATGGGCTACATCTGATCGCGGATACGAAGTATGAGATACCTGTTGCCTTTGAGATGACTCCCGCCTCTCACTCAGAATCCAAAGTATTATCGGGCATGGTCGCCGATCTCTTTGCACAAACGCCTTTATTAGCTCAGCGCTGCAAGGACTTTAGTGCAGACCGAGGTCTGGATCAGGAAGCTTTAAAAGCCCAGTTGTGGGACGAGTACGGCATACGCCCCCTGATTGATACGCGTGAGTTGTGGCGAGAAGAAAAAAAGATGCCCAATTACGATCCTACTCAACCGATTACGCGCCCACTGTATCCTAAACGAGCTGACAACATCATCTACTCAGAGAAAGGTCAGGTCTTCTGTGTATGCCCCAAGACGCAGGAACAGCGCCCGTTGTGTTTCCAGGGGTTTGAGTCCGACCGAAATACACTGAAGTATCGCTGCCCTGCGGCGGCCTATGGAATGGAGTGCCAGGGAAAAGACGTCTGCTATCGACAAGCGGGCATTCATGTTGGCGAGTATGGCCGCATCATCCGCATCAACATCACTGAACAAAATCGTCGCATCTTCACGCCAACGCCATACGGCAGTCCATCATGGACGCGGGGTTATAATCGCCGGAGCGCGCTGGAGAGAATCAATAGTCGACTGGATCAGAGTTATGGCTTTGAAGATCACTTTATTCGTGGACAGTCCTCAATAAAGGCTAAAATGGGACTCTGCTTATCGGTGATGATGACTCTAGGGTTAGCAAGCATCAAAGAGGACCAGCCAGAACTGATGCGTTCATTAGTCAGCACACGATCTTATCGATCATCAGGCTAGCATCCTGCACTCCCCACGCAAAACAGCCACAGCATCATCGGAACACAGGTCTCCGAGGATCCTCCATGAGCAAAAATCAATGAATATCCGTTATACTGCTATTTATATGAATCAAATAGCGCAAAAAAAAATACTATTTTTTAAAATCAACCAAAAATGCCGAAGCCAAGCAGAATGCTTGCGCTATTCAAAGACCAGATTTATCCGAAAAAAGCTTACAGCGCACATGTCTCTGCAGCTTGACAATGTTGCGCATTGCGCTACACTCAATCCATGATTAGAACTTTTAAGCACAAAGGACTGAAGCTTTACTTCGAAACAGGAAATACGCGAGGCATTCAGGTAAAACATGCGACCAGATTGCGTATGCAATTAACCGCCTTGAATACTGCGATGGAAGTTTCAGATCTCGACATTCCAGGATACAAACTGCATCCGCTAAAAGGTGATCGCAAGGGTATTTGGTCAATAACGGTCAGTGGCAATTGGCGTTTGACCTTTGATTTTCGTGATGGTCATGTGTATCTGCTAGATTATGAGGATTATCACTGATGTCTATAATGTTTAATCCAGTCCATCCTGGAGAATTTATTTTGGCAACCTACATGGAACCTTTTGGTTTGAGTTGTCGATATCTTGCGGAAAAATTAGATGTTTCGCCATCTACACTCAATCGAATCTTGAGGTGTCAAAGTGGCATAAGCCCAGAAATGGCCCTTCGTCTATCTAAAGCATTGGGTAGAAGCCCAGAAAGTTGGTTGGCTATGCAGGATGCTTATGATTTGTGGCATGTTGGTAAAAAGTTAAGTTTAGATAAGGTGCAAAAGGTTGAGCTTAATGCTGCATAACAATTAGCAGCACTTCGCCGCCCGTTTTGTTCAGGCCTTGTGGCAAGACCAAGATTTACTAGAGATTCAAGCTAAGTCAGATTGAACCTCGTTACCTTCTCCGTTTTTAACAATACGTAAACTGCACCTGTGCCGCCATCTTTAGGCTGTGCTGAACTGAAGGCTAACACAGCATGCATCTGCCTTAGCCAATCATTGATGCAGGATTTAAGCACAGCGCTTTGGCCTGGCTGTGAAAAGGCTTTTCCATGAACAATGAGTACACAACGGGCCTGTTGTCGTTGAGCATCTCGAATAAAACGACTTACTTCATCTCTTGCCGACTCAACAGTGTAGCCATGAAGGTCCAATCCTTGTTCCCAAGGAATATGACCTTGGCGTAGTCTTTTTAGGCGTTTTATTTGAATTCCAGGTACGGCAAACAAAAGCTCATCTTCTGACTCTACCAGTTCAGAAACATCGGCAGATAACCCATCGATAAATCGTTCTGGTTCCTGTTCGGCTACTTGCCGGCGATAGGCGAGTTCAGGTGATTTTTTAAGTCTTGGTTTCCTGCCAAGATCGGCTTGACGAGTTTCTATACGCTTTACACCCTTCATCAGGGTTTTAAAGTCGATTTCCTCATCGTCATTCTGGCTAGGGGTAAACTCTGTCATGGCGTTTAGGTGATAAATTCATTAAAATTGGTGATTATTTGCTTTAGCATGCTAAGCGATTCAATTGGTTAATGACAACAGGATCTTAAGATGTCCGGCAATACCATCGGCAAACTTTTCACCTTCACCAGTTGTGGTGAGAGCCACGGTCCCGCATTGGCTGCGATTGTAGATGGCTGCCCTCCGGGTATTCCGCTCACCGAAGCAGATCTCCAAATTGACTTGGATCGCCGAAAACCGGGTACCTCTCGTCATACGACACAAAGACGTGAAGCGGATGAGGTCAGAATTCTATCAGGTGTTTTCGAAGGACGCACGACCGGTACACCGATAGGTTTACTCATTGAAAACACTGATCAACGCTCAAAAGATTATTCCGATATTAAGGATACTTACCGTCCAGCGCATGCTGATTATGTTTATGCCACAAATATGGCTTCAGAGATTACCGTGGTGGTGGTCGTTCCTCCGCTCGTGAGACAGCCATGCGGGTTGCTGGCGGTGCTATCGCCAAGAAAGTATTGAGTCAACTTGGCGTCACAGTCAGAGGTTATCTCTCTCAGCTTGGTCCAATCATGATTGACCCGCAACGATTTGATTGGGATCAGGTCTCTGAAAACCCTTTTTTCTCACCGGATGCTGATGCTGCAGAAAAAATGGCGGAGTATATGGATGCCCTTCGTAAAGAGGGTAATTCTGTTGGTGCCAGAATAACAGTCGTTGCATCAGTGTGCCAGTGGGTTTAGGTGAACCCATTTTTGATCGTTTAGATGCTGAATTAGCGCATTCGCTAATGAGTATTAATGCGGTAAAAGGTGTCGAAATAGGCGATGGCTTTGCAGTGGTCGCGCAGAAGGGTACCGAGCATCGTGACGAAATGACTCCTGATGGTTTTTTTATCCAATCATGCTGGTGGTATCTTAGGGGGTATTTCTACCGGTCAGGATATTATTGCCCATATTGCACTGAAGCCGACTTCAAGCATGCGTTTGCCGGGTAAAAGTATCAATAACCGTGGAGAGGCGGTTGAAGTAATTACCAAGGGGCGGCATGATCCCTGTGTTGGCATCCGTGCA
>JAJOJN010000031.1 GCA_021208565.1 Nitrincola sp. | reverse complement strand
TATGAGTACCGACTGTATCTTGGTCTGGGAAGATCAGATTAACAGATTCAGCCCAAGGACGTTGCTCATCACTGGCGAGCATCGCACCCATGTAATAAGTGTTTACAATAGCAATATCACATAAGCCCGTGTATACATTTTGCACCTGACCACGATCGTTACCCTGAGGTGCCTGCGCCAGATTAGCTTTTACACCCTTAATCCACTCGCGTGCTACGTCTTCGCCATGGTGGTGAATCATTGCTGCTAGCAAACCTAGGTTATAATCGTGATCACCTGGACGTGTACAAATACGACCTTTCCACTGCTCATCTGCCAAGTCTAGATAACTGTTAATTTCAGAGGGATCAACACGTTCTTTAGATGCAAAAATAGGACGCGCTCTGAAGGTCAAACCAAACCAAGATCCATCTTCCGCACGGAACTCAGCCGGAATGTTGGCTTCGATCACTTCACTTGAAACAGGTTGCGTTAGGCCATCGTTCACCATATCTACCAAACGACCCACATCGACCGTCATCACGACATCAACAGGACTGTTACGCCCTTCCGCCTTGATTCGCTCTTCCATACCTGCGCCACTGGCATAAACAACATTAACCTTAGTACCTGTTGCCTCAGTGAACGCCTCTAATAGTGGCGCAATCAAAAATTCTTGACGATCGGTATAAACATTTACCTCATTAGCGCTTGCTGCAAATGGCATCATGGTTGCCACAGCAACAGAAGCCGTTAAAGCAAATTTTGAAGAGCGTGCAAACAAATTTTTTTAGCGACATTACTGACACCCCGTAGTGATGTGATTATTAAAACTTAAATCTCATTGAGAATCAATCTTAATATCAATACTACGCCTAAGAAAAAATTAATGCAATTGGTTTTTATTTAGATTAACAACAATATTTTTATCACGATAAAAGGTCACTACTCCATCATCAACGCACGACCATCAACGCGCGACACGATGATCAAAATCATTCTTATTCGAATTTACCACTAGATTAGAAATAAAAGCTTGATCCAGATCATTTCGCTATGTCATAGAAGCTTTTTCAAGGCTAGACTCATGAGACGCGAGCTTTTGTTTAACGCGCAACCAACAGAGACTATTTATGCTTGGAAGAGTGTTTGATTTTGACGAAGAAGCTTTGAATCTAAACCACTACAAAGCCCTACCGAATGACTGGTATCTGGCGATTGCTGATGTGGTTTCCAGTACCCAGCTTGCTCAAAAAGGTAAGGATAAGGACGTTAATTTTGTAGCCGCCGCAAGTTTGGCGGTATTAAAGCATCAACTGGAATTGACGGGTAACGCACCTGCCATTCAGTTTGGAGGTGACGGAGTCATCGCCGCCGTCCCATTTGAGTGTCGAGACGAGACGCACCAAAATCTAGCCGCCCTTGCCTATTGGTCGGCCAACTCTTTCGACATCTCTTTGAGGGTCGGCATGGTTTCGGTTGGCGAGCTCAACCAAGCAGGGCTGCCTTGTTATGCCAGTCTGCAAGTACTGGACGAACTCAATGCATTCGGTTTATTTTTAGGTGATGGTATACAGGCTGCTGATGACTGGATTAAAAAAGACCCCAGCAGACAGATACAACCCAGTCAAGGACCCTTACCAGGCCTAGAAAACCTCTCCTGTCGTTGGCACCCAATCAAGAGTCATCGCGGTGTCATTACCGCTATTATTATCGATCCCGTCTCTACTGGAACGAATGGAATCAACGCATTAAATAAACTTATTAAACAGATAAATGAATTATTTCCATTAAACCAAACCTCTCCTATGGCTCAACAGGAAGCTCTGCATCCCCCTGCAATACCGTCATGGCAGTCACTTCACCGAGAGCTCAAAGCTTTTTCTGATCAACCTAGATACAGGCGCTTAGTTGCTGCTTATTTCAGCTCCTTTATGCTCTGGCTTGCCTGGCGGATAGGCGGTCAACTTGGTCCCATTGATGCGAAGCGTTACCTTACATCACTGTCTAAAAAAAACCGACTATCGAAAACAATCTGGCGGACCTCGCATGGTGCTTGACCTAACCGAGAACGAGTTAACATTATTAACAGCACTCCTGGACACCGCTGAGCATGCAGGAGAGATCATCTATGGCATCGCCACAAGTGAAGCATCGACCTTGACCTGTTTGGTCGAAGATTTTCAATCCGATAATCATATTCACTTTATCGATGGGCAAGGACTGGGCTTTTGGCGTGCATCCATCATGCTAAAGGAAAAACGTTTGGCCCGACTTTAAAAAAACCAATTTCAACGGCAGATTAAGCTGTTGTAATTCATCGACTATCTCATCATGAAGTGAGGGTTTGAGATGGGTGATCCAAAGCTCCTCAGGCAATAGATTCAAAGATGCAATGAATATTGATAAGCTCTTTGGCGTTAAGTGATGGCTTTTACGCGCAATCTCCTCCAAGCGATTTGGAAACGCACACTCCAACATCAACACCTGAATGGGTCCAATCTGGTTATAGGCGTACGACACCTTCTCATCAAACAGGGTATCACCTGAGAAACAAAAAACCCTACCCTGCCCATCTATCACAGAATAGCCACAAGCAGGCACGACGTGCTGGGCTTTGATCGGCGCAATTTGTAGATCATGCAGTGTTTTCGACTCCCCCTGCTGTATTGGGTTGAAATTCAGCACGGCACTCTCTGAAGAAGGTAACTGAGTAAAGTCTGGCCAAATATGCCAATTAAATACGTGGGTTTTAAGCGCCTGCAGAACCTCTGGCAAAGCAAACACTTCGATTGGCATGGACAACTGTTCAAATAGATTATCCAGCAACATAGGTAAAAAGCAGATGTGATCAAGATGCGCGTGTGTGATAAACACCGATTTGATCGCTAACATCTGCTGCTGCGTTAAATTACCTAGGCCACTACCAGCATCAATCAACAATTGATCATTAATTCTGAGACATGTCGTAAACTCACCCTGCCCCATACCTCCACTACAGCCTAGCACTTCTATCTTCATGAGTTGATTCCATATCGATTGAGCAAGTCATCGTCCGGTAGATCCATTTGCTCTGGACTGAGATAGATCGCGGCGTAACGGTCGTAGACTTTTTCCTGAAGAAAGACCTCAAAAAGATCGGGATCAAGATGCCCCTCTTGCGCCATTCGAGACATGATCGTCAAAGCTTGTGATAACTTCATTGGCTCTTTGTAGGGGCGCTCTTTAGCGGTTAAAGCCTCGAAGACATCTGCGATACCCATGATTCGGGCCGGAATAGACATTTCTTCTCTTTTTAGCCCTCTTGGGTAGCCTTTACCATCCATGCGCTCATGGTGACAACCCGCATATTCGGGTACTCTTTTAAGATGCTTAGGAAATGGCAACTGTTCAAGCATTTCGATCGTGGCGACCATATGATCATTCATGATCTGGCGCTCCTCAGGATTGAGCGTTCCACGACGTACCGATAAGTTATATAACTCATCATCACCAATCAAACGCACTGGTCTACCCTGAATATCCGTGTAAGTCATTTCTGCCAATCCATTGAGCCTTTCTAAATCCTCATCTGATACAAATTCAGCACCGATATTTAAGTGCTTAATATACGCAACATGCTCTTCAAGATTATGCTTATAAACTTCAAAATCAGCATCTGAGGCGACATTTCCCATCAAGCGATCTTCCAACTGTCGAATGCGAAAATCTCTGAGTAAAATTTCAGCACGCGTCGAAATCAATTCTGCACGATCAATCACTGTTTCAAGCTTGCGAGATTTCTCCATGATGTGATGAGGTGTTACGACCTTGCCACAATCATGCAACCAAGCGGCGGTCCTTAACTCATAAAAATCCGCCTCACTCATCGTAAAATCAGAGACTGCAGGATGGTTAGAACGGGACACAGCCTCGGCCAGAAACAAGGTCGCGTCGGGAACACGACGGCAATGGTTGCCCGTTTGAGGGGACTTTTTATCGATCGCGGTAGCTAGCACACGAGTAAAACTATCAAAAAGATGTTTCATCTCATTAATCAAACGCTGATTATCTAATGCAACTGCAGCTTGAGAGGCAAGAGACTCGGCAAGTTCGATATCTAATTCATTAAATGACTTTCCGTCTGAGGATTGGATCATTTTATTGATCAACTGCAGCGCGCCAAAAGACCTCCCCTTCATGATTTATCAGAGGAACCGTTAAGAAAGAACGAGAGCGATAACCTGTTTGTTCATCAAACTTACGTGTTCCTGAAAAGTCATACTCTGGCGAATTGTAAACATCATCTATACAGATCGTTCGTTTATCGTGAATAGCACAACTCACTACAAGCTGTTTAACGGCCTGGCCATTAGAGTCAAACAGAGGAATGGGCTTAAAAAGCTCAGCACTCGGTTGATCTTTTCCACCCAAGTAGATATTCAGCGAGTCATTTTGGACTAAAGGAAAGTGAATTTTCCGCTTGCGAGGGATCAATAATGTAAAGCGTTCCAGCATCAGCCTGAGTCAACTCTCTTGCGCTGCTGAGAATAATTTCCATCAGCGCTTGTTTGTCCCGTTCCGTGGAAAGGGCTATACCTATCTGGTTTAAACGCTTAATCCGCTGAGTATAAGCCAAGTCAGTTGATGATATTGTTGGAGTTGATTGTTCTTCAGACATCACACGCCCTTCTCGATAAAGAGGTTCATCTAATCCGACAAGTATGCACCTGTATTGACGGTAAAGTCTCAGCTTCCTTATCCCATCGTCTAACAAGGTGATCTGTAAAAAAATCCGGTTTTTAGATACAATGTTGATGTAGTTTTTTTACTAGAATAATAGAATCACCAGCGAAAAACGCGAATCCAGCGCCTCAGAGCACCCTCTGGAGCGATTCACCTATGCAATTTGGGGAATAAAATGACAGAAAAAAGTCCAAAAATTATTTATACGCTCACTGACGAAGCACCTGCTCTAGCGACATTTTCCCTCCTCCCTATCGTAAGAACTTTTACTGCTGCTGCCGAAATCAGTGTTGAAACCAGCGACATTTCTGTTGCTGCCCGTGTACTCGCTGCATTCCCTGAGAAGTTAACCGAAGAACAGCGCGTGACGGATGCTTTGGCTGAATTGGGTGATCTAACCAAAGATCCTTCAGCTAACATCATCAAGCTTCCGAACATTAGTGCCTCTATTCCTCAGTTAAAAGCCTGTATTAAAGAGCTTCAATCACAAGGTTACGACGTTCCCGATTTCCCAGATGAGCCTAAAACCGCTGAAGAGAAAGAAGCACGTGAGCGCTACAGCAAAATTTTAGGTAGTGCGGTTAACCCGGTTCTACGCCAGGGTAACTCTGACCGTCGTGCTCCCCCAGCCGTTAAAGCCTATGCACGCAAATTCCCACACTCGATGGGTGCTTGGAGTAAAGCGTCGCGTTCACACGCTGACTACATGCGTGGTGGCGATTTCTACTCGAGTGAAAAATCCACAACGATGACTGAAGATACCGATGTGCGTATCGAGTTTGTCGCTAAAGATGGAACGGTAAAAGTTAAGAAAGAGCTGCACCTAGAAAAAGGTGAAGTGCTTGACGGCATGTTCATGAGCGCTAAAGCGCTGCGTCAGTTCTTTGAAGATACGCTTAACGATTGTAAAGAAACCGGCGTAATGTGGTCACTTCACGTTAAAGCGACCATGATGAAAGTGTCTCACCCGATAGTATTCGGTCATGCTGTATCTGTTTACTACAAAGATGTCTTTGAGAAGCACGCTGAACTCTTTAAAGAGTTGGGCGTTAATCCCAATAACGGTCTAAACAGTGTTTACGAAAAGATCAAAACACTGCCGCACTCTAAGCAAGAAGAGATCGAAGAAGATATACATGCGTGCTATGCCGGTCGCCCTGAAATGGCGATGGTTGATTCCGTTAAAGGCATCACCAACCTGCACATCCCAAGTGACGTCATCGTAGATGCTTCTATGCCTGCAATGATCCGTAACTCAGGTCAAATGTGGGGACAAGATGGTAAAGCGAAAGATACTAAGGCGGTCATGCCAGAAAGTACCTATGCGCGTATCTATCAAGAGATGATCAACTTCTGCAAAACCAATGGCGCTTTCGATCCAACGACCATGGGTACAGTCCCTAACGTTGGTTTGATGGCCATGAAAGCAGAAGAATACGGTTCACATGACAAAACCTTCGAGCTTGAAGCTGACGGCATCATGCGCATTGTCAACGCGGCTGATGGCAGCGTCATCATGCAGCATGAAGTTGAGAAAGGCGATATCTGGCGTGCATGCCAAACTAAAGATGCCGCGATCCGTGACTGGGTTAAGTTGGCCGTGACTCGTTCACGTCAATCCAACACGCCAGCAATTTTCTGGTTGGATCAAGAACGTGCTCACGATCAGCAACTCCGTAAAAAAGTTGAGATGTACCTGAAAGAGCACGACACAACTGGCCTAGACATCCGCGTTAACTCTTACATTCCTGCGATTCGTCGTACGATGGAGCGTTTGATCCGCGGTAAAGATACCATTTCTGTTACCGGTAACGTACTGCGTGACTACTTAACCGACCTCTTCCCAATCATGGAGTTAGGGACATCAGCTAAGATGCTATCGATTGTTCCTATGCTTGCTGGTGGCGGTATGTACGAGACAGGTGCAGGCGGTTCGGCACCTAAGCATGTTCAACAAGTACTGCAAGAAAACCACTTACGTTGGGATTCGTTAGGTGAATTCTTAGCTATCGCGGTATCCTTAGACGAACTTGGCTTAAAAGAAAACTTGCCAAAAGCACGTGTTCTTGGACAAGCCCTAGACCGCGCGACCGAAACGTTGTTGGAAAACAACAAGTCTCCTTCACGTCGTACGGGTGAGTTGGATAACCGTGGAAGCCACTTCTTCCTAGCTATGTACTGGGCTCAAGAACTGGCCGCTCAAGATGAAGATGCCGATCTGAAAGCGCGCTTTGCACCTTTGGCAAAAGCACTGACTGAAAACCAAGACAAAATCTTGGCTGAGTTGAGCGAAGTTCAAGGGCAACCTGCCGACCTCGGCGGTTACTACCACCCAGACCACGCT
>JAJOJN010000070.1 GCA_021208565.1 Nitrincola sp. | reverse complement strand
GTCAAATAATCACTGACTTTCATTAACGGCATGGCGCCTGTGATATCGGATGCCGCCACACGTAACACATGAGCATGACGGAAGTAGCGCAGGGTTTCCATCAGCTGTTCAACGTCATCCTCTGGCACTCGGAGTAACTGTTGTGTCAACTCGGTTTGAAGGCGCGTCTTATCCGGTGGTGTAAACAGAGTTCGTGGATCTATTAACTCATCTAATAAAACCGGCTGCTTCGCCAACAATGAAGCAAACCAAGCACTGGCCGAGCAGAGTTTGACCAACTGCTGCATTGCACCTGGATTCTCAGCCAACAACACCAAATAAGCGGATCGACGTAAAACAGACTGAATTAACTGCAAAACACGTTCGAGTGTAATCTCTGAATTGTTACACTGACCCACAACTTCGAGCAAGGGCGGCAAGACATTCAGCAAACGCGTTTTAGCCACTTGCTGCAACATTTGCATCGCCTTTGAATGGATCAAGCCCTGCAAGTGCTTCAGCCCAATTGCGGGTTCCGCAAATCCTTTACCCTGCAGAAAGTCGAGGGCAGCCTGCTCATCTAACTCTTCAGCCAATAGACTCAGCCATTGCGCCTCATCGGTAACACCAATCGCCTCTTCATCCTCATCTGCAGGTGCAATCACATCAGCAAAATGACGAGATACCGCTTGTCGATGCCTACTTAATTGCTCAGCAAACTTATCCCAATCCTCAAATCCCAGAGCTAAAGCAATACGCATCTGTCCAACGGCATCCTGAGGCAGCTCTTGAGTCTGTTGATCGGCAATCGCTTGAATCGCATGTTCAGTATTACGAAGAAAAATATAAGCGGCTGTCAACTCTTCAACAGCCTCTTGTGGCATACCCACATAGTTTGGCAATAAGGGCAGAATGTTCAGTAGCTCTCGTTGTTGAAGGTCTCTATCTCGACCCCCTCGAATCAACTGAAAGGCCTGCGCAATAAACTCAACCTCTCGAATACCACCCGAACCTAACTTAACATTGTGCTCCAAACCTTTACGCCTAACTTCTCGATTGATCATCTGCTTCATATCGCGCAAGGACTCGAAGGCACTAAAGTCGATATACTTGCGATACACAAAGGGACGAAGATTCTGCAATAGACCATTGCCAGCTTGCAGATCACCGGCCACAATACGCGCCTTGATCATGGCATAGCGCTCCCAGTCACGACCCTGTTCCTGGTAATAGTTTTCCATCGCCGCAAAACTGATCGCTAAAGGACCCGCAGAACCAAAGGGACGCAGACGCATATCCACTCGGAATACAAACCCTTCGACGGTTTGGTTATCCAAGGCTTGAATCAATTTTTGCCCTAAACGAATAAAGAAATCCTGATTCTCCAGCGGATTAGACGCATGACTGGTCTCACCGGAAGAGGGAAAGCAAAACATCAAATCGATATCTGATGAAAGATTCAACTCGTTGGCGCCCAGCTTACCCATACCCAGCACCACCAGTTTTTGTGGTTGCGGATCAGCCCCAGCTGACATAGGCGTCCCCCAACGTTGACAAGCACGTTGATACAACCAATCGAGTGTTTTATCGATACAGGCATCGGCTAGACGAGAAAGATCACGAGTTGTTTCTCGCATGTCCGCTCGACGCGTTAAATCACGCCAAATGATTCTGACCATTTCATAGTGACGAAAGCGACGCAGTCTGAGATGCAGCTCATTTTCATCGGTAAGGGTACTTAGTAACGCTTCAAGCCGCTGCGCGTAGGTATCTTGAGTATATTGGGTAAAAAGATCCTTTTGAGCCAAAAGCGTTTCGATCCATTCAGGCCGACGGCTAAGTTGATCAGCAACATAATCACTGATCGCCACCACTTTGACCAGCTCGTTGAGAAGGTCTTTCGTCCAATTCAGATCAGGTTGTTGGGACAACTCCAGCAACTTGGATTCAAGGTTAGCAACACATTTTTTTGCCACTGGCTGAAGCGCAACTGGCAATTGATCGATTGCAGAACATTCAGACATCTTCCATTTCTCACTTTATTGGCCGAAATCAACTCACGGACTCATCGATTTGAATGGATCAAGCATATCAGACATTTGATGAAATGTGACTTTACTCCAGAGAGCCTTCCTCTCCATACAATTCTTCTTTATCCTAAGTGCACTATTTCATCGATTTAAAAAATTAGGTTCTTTTGTGAGCAAGCAAGACAACGATCAGTATATCGACTGGTTCAGACATTCCTCACCCTATATCAACGCCCATCGGGGTAAAACCTTTGTGTTGATGTTAGGCGGTGAGGCACTCGCCGACCCCAACTTAACGCACATCGTTCATGATGTGGCGTTGCTTAGCAGCCTAGGCGTTCGATTGGTGATCGTTTTTGGAAGCCGCCCACAAATAGAAGAACGCCTCAAAAAACGTGGCATTCCGACCCGCTTGCATCACCATCAACGCATTACCGATGCCGACACGCTTGAGTGTGCTATAGAAGCGGCCGGCGTTTTAAGGACGCTGTTAGAATCGCAATTCTCAATGGGTTTATCCAACACGCCCATGCATGCGCTCGCATTCGAGTCTGTAGTGGTAACTTTGTCACGGCAAGACCTGCTGGTGTTGTCGATGGTGTCGATCTCGGTCACACTGGAGAACTCAGACGGGTGGACCATCATGCCATCTGTCGCCAACTGGACTTGAACAACATTGTATTGATTTCAAACCTTGGTTCTCACCCACCGGGGAAGTCTTTAACCTTTCTTCCGAGGAGGTTGCTACACGAACCGCAGTATCTCTCAAAGCAGACAAACTCATTTTGTTTGGCAGTGAAGGCGGTATTACCGATAGCCACGGTGATCTTCGCAGTGAGCTTTTGGCGGCAACCGCCAAACGCTGGGTTAAACAGTATCTAGCCAGCCTTGAAAACCCAGCCGAAGCGCACACCGAAACGGCTCGACTATTACAGGCAGCGGCCGATGCCTGTGAAGAAGGTGTCCCTCGTTGCCATCTAATTAGCTATCAACGTGATGGCGCCTTAATTGCCGAACTCTTAACCCGAGATGGCTCTGGCACCATGATTGTTCGCGAATCTTATGAACAAATCCGTACAGCGGTGATTGATGATGTGGGTGGCATCTTGGAACTTATCGCGCCCTTAGAAGAAAAAGGGATCTTAGTTCGCCGTTCACGCGAGCGCCTAGAGATGGAGATAGAGCGATTTACAGTAGTCGAACGAGATGGCGCGATTATTGGCTGTGCCGCACTCTATCCCTTCCAGGAAGAGGGTGTCGGTGAACTCGCCTGCGTGGCCATTGACGACCATTATCGGGGTGGTGAACGAGGTGATCGTTTACTTCACGCTATAGAGTTGACATCTAAATCGATGGGGCTGACACAGCTTTTTGTACTGACTACACGCACCGCTCATTGGTTTATTGAGCGAGGATTTCGAGAAGCGTCTTTGGATTCATTGCCTAAAGAGAAGAAAGCCTTGTACAACTTCCAGCGCAACTCCAAAGTGTTTTTTAAGCCACTCTGAAGATGCTCTATAGCGTGGCTTTAATCTAATGTTGGAATGGGCAGCATCATTCTGAACCTAGCGCCTTGCAAGGCTGGGGAGCTGTCCACTTCCAAGGCACCGCCGTAACTACTGAGAATATCCACAACTACAGCCAACCCTATACCCTGACCCGATGTCGAGGTATCAATCCGCTGACCTCGCTCTAAAATAACCTTGGCTTGGTTTGGCATCACGCCCTGACCATCATCTTCAACAAATAACAAAATACCATTGCGTGTAGGATAGGAACTGACGCGCACCTGCTTTTCACCATACTTACAGGCGTTTTCCATCAGGTTGCCAATTAACTCCATCAAATCGCGTTCGTCACCATAAAAAAGTGCATCCTCAGCGACTTGGTTTTCAATAACAATCATTTTTTCGGTATAAACCTTGGTCAACACACTCGCTAATCGATGCACTATCGGGCGAACATTGACTGGTTTCGCGGCTAGCCCTCCTTTGCTTTTAACCGCACGGGATAACTGATATTGCACAATTTGATTCATGCGCTGCGTTTGTTCTTCCACTAAACGCTGATAAGCTTCAGCGGAAAGATTTTCATTACTCGCCCCATTAATGACCGCTAGTGGCGTTTTTAAACTATGCGCCAAATCAGCAAGCGTATTACGATAGCGTTCCCGCTGCTGACGCTCAGTCAAGATGAGTTGATTTAAGTTATCGGTGACGGGTTGAACTTCTTTGGGATAACTGCCGGTTAATCGTTCAGATTCACCCATTTCAATGCGCCGCAAATCATTCGCTAATCGATGAAGCGGGCGCAGCCCCCAGCGTAAGATGATGTATTGCATTGTTAGTGCCAGAATCAACACGCCCAACAAAGAACCCCACAAACGCGTGCTAAAAGCTCTCATCTGCTCACGCAAACGCTCATCCGTTCGTAGCACAGAAATGTTGAATAGTCGCTCTTCACTGCCATCAACCCAAATAACAGGGTACTGCATCATATAGAGCCCTTCCTCCTTCAGGTAACGAAAGAATACCTGCCCTGGTTCTGGGAAGCTTTGTAGCGTAAAAATCGCTAAGGAGGTGGGTAGAAGGCTAGCAGAACCAGACTGCCAGAGAATTTCGCCTTGATCATTATTGATAAAGGCATAAACCCCAGAACCCGGCTGAGTCAAGGCAGGCTCTGGTAACATAGATGGAATGGTTAGCCCTTTCTCATCCAACTCGGCCAAACCAAGTAACAGATAGACCTGCAGTTGCGCTTGAGAACGCTCAGACGCCACTAAACTGTCGTAATGGGCACGCTGCAGAATCACCACCGCAATGATCAATATGAAAGGCAAAATCACCAAAGATGCCAAAAACAGGCGTGATTTGAGGGATCTTGGCAGATATCGACGAATCAATGGGCAGCCAACTCCGGATTAAATCGATAACCTAATCCTCTCACCGTCAAAATAGGTTGTAACGTCTGATCAGGATCGAGTTTTTGACGCAAACGACGAATAAACACTTCGAGGACGTTCGAGTCTCTATCAAAATCCTGATGGTATAAATGCTCTGTCAGCTCCCCTTTAGATATGGTTTTGCCTGCATTTAGCATTAAATACTCGACAGTGCGGTATTCGTAACTGGTCAAACGAACCTCTTCGCCAGACAGGGTCACCACCCGACTAACAGTATCGAGGGTTAAAGGGCCAAAGGTCAGTTTTGGTTTGGCATGACCGGCTGCTCGCCGAACGAGCGCGTTCAACCTAGCAGCAAGTTCTTCTGGCTGGAAAGGTTTTACCAGATAATCGTCAGCGCCGCTTTCCAAGCCTTCTACCTTGTCTTGCCAGTGGCCTCTTGCTGTCAATATCAAGATAGGAAAGTCACGTTCTGCTTCGCGCCAACCCCGAATCACGTCCAAACCAGAAAGCCCAGGCAGCCCAAGATCGACAATAGCCACATCGAATTCGTACTCTTTACCCATAAAGAGTGCGTCCTTACCCGTTTCACACTCTTCAACGGTATAGCCTTTTTCACTCAGTTGAGTGCAGAGTTGACGACGTAAATCTTGGTCATCTTCAACAATTAATGCTTTCATTATGCTGTTCCTTGACTCTCCATAGGGTGGTTTTAGGGATTGAGCACACTGCCATCGTCTGGATCGATCATGACATCTCTAACTCGCCCTTCATTAACCACTCGAATCACATACACTTTTTTGTCATCAAGATCTGACTCTTCTGCCTTTACTACCTGCCCACCATATTTTTGCTGAGCAATTTCAGAGGCTTGTTTAACTGAAGTAACAGGCTCTGCCATTAAAAGCACTGAAGCTGACAATAAACCCAATACAGAAAAGATTTTTATTCTACTTAGAAAATTGGCGTGCCTGATCGACATCAGGGTTCCTCCAGCTACATTAATTGTCATATGACCTCACTTTCAAACAGCTTAATCGGTCACAAATGAACTGCTGATTAACAAAACGATTTGAGGAATTAACCTTGACGATTAGAAGCTTGTTGCCGTTTAACTTCTCGGATCGATAAGATGACAAAGCGCACGTTATAGATAAGACCAATAACAACCGCGAGTGCAGCCGAAATTACAAAGATCTTACCTAAAAAAGGCGAGCCGGCGTACTGGCCAATCCATAGCGAAAAAACAGCTACTAGGCTTAATGGAATACCGGTATACATGCAAAATCGGAGGAGTTTATCTCGTCTAATAGATTTTTTATCGAGGGTGATTGTCATCTTGGTAAGGTCCAACTGATCTGAAAATAAAAAACAGCATAAGTGGATGCCTATTTTTGTGCAACCACTGCTATTGGCGAACCTGACTCTTATCCGTAATCTGATATACTCGTGTAAAGCTTATTTAACCTGTCAACCCTACATTTTTAAGGATAAACCAATGCCTGAGTACCGCTCAAGAACGTCCACAGCGGGTCGTAATATGGCAGGCGCCCGTGCTCTCTGGCGCGCCACCGGCATGAAAGATGAAGACTTTCACAAGCCGATTATTGCAATCGCTAACTCCTTTACCCAGTTTGTACCGGGACATGTTCACTTAAAAGACATGGGTCAGCTGGTGGCGCGCGAAGTTGAAAAAGCGGGCGGCGTCGCCAAAGAGTTTAATACCATTGCGGTTGATGATGGTATCGCCATGGGTCACGTGGCATGCTCTACTCCTTACCTTCTCGCGACATCATTGCTGATTCAGTAGAGTACATGGTGAATGCTCACTGTGCTGATGCACTCATCTGCATCTCTAACTGTGACAAAATCACACCGGGCATGTTGATGGCTGCTATGCGCTTGAACATCCCCGTGATATTTGTCTCCGGTGGCCCGATGGAAGCAGGTAAAACCAAGCTTTCAGAGCATAAGCTGGACTTGGTCGATGCGATGGTTATCGCAGCTGATGACAGTGCCTCTGATGAGATGGTTGCCGAGTACGAGCGTTCAGCTTGTCCTACCTGCGGCTCTTGTTCGGGTATGTTTACAGCCAACTCAATGAACTGCTTGACCGAAGCCTTAGGTCTGTCTCTGCCAGGCAATGGTACTACCCTAGCCACCCACAGTGACCGTCGCCGTTTGTTCGAAGAAGCCGGTCATCGCATCGTGGCACTTGCAAAACGTTACTATGAAGAGAACGATGACTCAGTGCTGCCAAGGAACATCGCCAACTACAAGGCATTCGAAAACGCCATGTCACTCGACATAGCGATGGGTGGTTCAACCAATACCATCCTGCACTTGCTGGCGATTGCGTTAGAAGGTGAGTTGGAGTTCACGCTGAAAGATATCGACCGACTCTCTCGCGTAGTACCACAGCTGTGCAAAGTGGCACCTAACACCCCGAAATACCACATTGAAGATGTGCATCGCGCTGGTGGCATTTACGCCATTCTAGGTGAGCTTGATCGTGCGGGTAAGCTACATACCGACATTCCAACCGTGCACAGCAATACGCTTGCTGAGGCTTTGGAACAGTGGGATATTATGCGCAAACCCACACCAGAAGTGGTGGAGTTTTTCAAAGCAGGACCTGCAGGAATTCCAACACAAACGGCATTCAGTCAATCAACACGTTGGCCAAGTCTAGATGGTGATCGCGAACAAGGCTGTATTCGCAATATTGAGAATGCCTTCTCGCTAGAGGGAGGCCTAGCCGTTCTCTTCGGAAACATTGCTGAAGATGGTTGTGTGGTGAAAACAGCGGGTGTTGATGATGAAAATCTCTATTTTGAAGGCCCAGCACACATCACAGAATCACAAGATCAAGCCGTCGAGCATATCCTTAACGACAAGGTCAAACCCGGTGAAGTGGTGATTGTTCGCTATGAAGGGCCTAAAGGTGGACCCGGTATGCAAGAGATGCTTTACCCAACCTCCTATCTGAAGTCCAAAGGCTTAGGCAAGGCCTGTGCCCTATTAACCGACGGTCGCTTCTCTGGCGGCACATCCGGTCTTTCGATAGGTCACGTATCACCAGAAGCCGCTTCAGGCGGTGCGATAGGTCTGGTTAAGAATGGGGACACCATCTGCATCGACATTCCTAATCGCAGTATCAACGTTTTGATTTCTGACGAAGAGCTAGCAAAGCGTCGAGCCGAACAAGACGCTACCGGCTGGAAACCGGCGATGGATAGACCGAGAAAAGTAAGTGCGGCATTAAAAGCCTACGCCAAATTGGTCACATCCGCTGATAAAGGCGCTGTCCGCGACTTGACACAGCTTGACTAATAGAAACTAAACGCAACAAAAAAGGGGGGCTATCCGATCAAGGTTAGCCCCCCTTTTTTACTGCAACTCGTTCACTGCATCGCTTCGAGCACTTGATCAGCCCATTTTAAGCTGTGTCGATAGGATACTTCATAAAACTGAGAAGGCAGAAGTTTCTTAAGCTTTTGGAAATCACCTCTCTCGTACACCTCTACCTCGCTTAACAACAATCCCGCCTGCCCTTCATGATTCGTTAAGGCATCTTTGACCGATTGCTGCAGCGGCACTTCACTGAGCAGATCTTCCATTTTCATATCCATCATCACATCCAACTGTGACAATAGACCGACGATAAAGCACTCCATAGGATCTTTATAATCCAACATCTCGGCTAAGAGCTCACACATCCGGCCTCTGACGAGCATGGTTCGAGTCAACTCAGTAGGCTTGCCATTATCGCTTTTCGCTAAAAACAGCATGACCCAACGTCTCACCTGATCCATGCCCAATAAAGATATCGCATGAGACAGTGAGCTGATTTCTCGACGCAAATTAACCGCTGCGGAGTTCACAACACGCAAAATCTTGTAGGTCAACTCAGGATCTTTGAGCGCCATTTGCTGGACAGATTCAGCAGTTGCATTAGGATTTTGCAATTCGTGCAAAACCTGCATCAACAGAATTTTATTGCCTGAAACTTTTTTTACCACGAACCAGGTCTGGTTTACTCAAGAAATAACCCATGTAAAGCGCAAAACCATCTCTAGACAGCGCCTAACTCATCTTGAGTCTCAACCTTGTCCGCCATCAACTCTAGGTTAAAAGGCTTAAGCTTTTGTACCAGCGTAGGAATTCTATCAAGACCAATAAGTTGGATATCAACTTGAGCACATGAATGACTTTTAGAAGCGGATATAGACGCTGATCCGCCGGATCAAAACCGGCCAGTGCTAAACGGTATCCTTGTGACGCTAATGCCTTTAAACGTTCAACCAAGCGCGGGGTAACTTCGGTATGAGATAACAATTCAAGAACAAACATATGCCGAGGGAAATCAGGCAGTTGATCATCGAGTAACACTTTGTCCGTTACTTTGATGAAAAATGGCACTTGTGCATTCGACACTTTACTGTAGGAGCTGTAGGAGTTAACCAATACAGAAAGAGTCGCGTCATCATCCTTGAGGCCGCTAACAAAGTTGCCATCCTCATCTCTGAACAGTAACTCGTAAGCCGCCACATCCTGACTTTTGGTATAGATTGCTTGCCGTGCCATCAGCACGGGTAGGCCATGATCCTGTTCATCCATCGATTTGTTGCTCACAAGGTTAACTCCATCAAAGACTCACTAACGACTTATTCTTCAGTAGCATATACAAAAATTGCCCCTTATGTCACTAGGGCATAATCACCAGTTAGGTTAAACTCACGCTTATTACAGACTAAATGAGTAACAAAAAACATGACCTATCAAACCGACAACCCTGCAAATGAATTACACACGCTGCGCGATTATATCCGCTGGGCGATGACTTGTTTTCAACAAGCCAATTTATTTTATGGGCACGGTACTGATAACCCTTGGGATGAAGCCGTTCATCTTGTTTTAAATACGGTACATTTGCCATGGGATGCGAGTGAACATATTTTGGATGCTCGACTCACCAGCCAAGAAAAACAAAAAATTCTGACTAATATCAGACGCAGAACAGAAGAGAGAGTTCCGCTACCCTATATTACGGGTGAAGCTTGGTATATGGGCATACCTTTTTTTCGTTGATGAGCGTGTATTAATTCCCAGATCACCGATTGCGGAGCTTACTGAGCATCAGTTTTCTCCTTGGCTGAGACCTGGCCCTGTGGAAAGCATTTTAGATCTTTGCACAGGAAGTGGCTGTATCGGTATCGCTTGTGCCTATCAATTTCCCGAAGCCGATGTTGATCTTGTGGATATTTCCACGCCTGCATTAGAGGTCGCCGAAAAAAATATTTTACGACATGAATTAAGTCACCGAGTGACCGCTATTGAAAGTGATCTTTTCAGTCAATTGAACGGGAAAAAGTACGACCTTATTGTGAGCAACCCACCCTACGTTGATAAAGCCGATTTTGATTCCATGCCAAAGGAGTATCTACATGAGCCAGAACTGGCACTGACTTCAGGTAATGATGGGCTAGACATTACTCGTCGTATTTTAAAAGAAGCGCGCCATTACTTAGCAGATGATGGGTTATTAGTTATCGAAGTCGGCAATAGTGAAGCACATATTATTAGCGCCTATCCCGAGGTTCCCTTTACTTGGGCAGAGTTCGAAAAAGGAGGTAATGGTGTCTTTATGTTAACCGCTGAAGAGTTAGATCAGTACGCTAGCTATTTCCAATAAATAAGGCACTATCAGTGCTTATGAAAGCCTTTTAACGATTCAAGACACTCACTCAAGGGTACTGGTCTAGCAAACAGATACCCTTGATAACGATGACATCCATAAGCCGCCAACAATTGACGCTGCTCCTCTGTTTCAACCCCTTCCGCGATAACTTCGATAGACAGAGCCTGCCCCATGGCAATAATCGTTTGAATAATAATGGTATCTTCCGGATCTGTGACGATATCTCTCACAAAAGATTGATCTATTTTTATCTGATCAAGCGGTAAGCGTTTTAAGTACTGAAGCGATGAGTAACCCGTGCCAAAATCGTCCATCGAGAATGCCAAACCCAATGCGCGAAGCGAATTCATTTTAGATATCGCTTGCTCAATATTTTCCAGTAACACAGATTCAGTTAACTCTAGTTTTAAACGTTCGGCAGGAGCGCCTGTTTGCTGCAGCAAGTTTGAGACCATCTCCACAAAGTTTTCCTGCCGAAACTGCTTAGCACTGACATTTACCGCAAGTTGCAAATGATTAAGTTGCGATTGTGACTGCCACCTTGCAAGAAGTTTGCAAGCTGACTCTATCACCCATTTGCCGATTGGGATAATTAAGCCACTTTCTTCGGCAAGCGGGATAAAGTCTAAGGGTGAGATCAGCCCTTTTTCAGGATGCTGCCAACGTAGCAAAATTTCAGCACCGGTCGGCTGGCCTTGTTGATTGAACTGAAGTTGATAGTGCAGTATCAACTGCTCATTCTCTATAGCGGAACGCAATTCCGTTTCAAGCTCGGCCATGCGGTTTATCTGTGCTTGAATACTCGCATCATAAAACGAAACGGTACCAGGCCCAGTGCTTTTAGCTTGATATTTAGCGACCTCTGCTTGGCTTAGTAACGTATCCGCTCCCATACGGATATCAGCAAACAACACGATCCCCATACTGGCACTCATATAATGACTATAGCCTTCTATATCATATTCTTTGCTCATACCTGAGCAAATTCTAAAGGCGATGCGTTCAGCCTCTTTAGCCGCATCCGATTGGCGCGTTTGAGGAAGCTCACAAAGGATAGCAAACTCATCTCCTCCGACTCTTGCCAATAAATCCCCCTCACGCAACAGATGACGCAAGTGCTTGGCGACCTGTTGTAAAAGTAGATCGCCGGCTTGATGCCCACGAACATCATTCAGCATTTTGAATCGATCCAGATCCAACCAAAGTAAAGCGTAATAGTTTTTGACTCGTGAACTCGATGTCACCGAGTATTGCAACTGCTCTTGTAGAAAGCGGCGGTTAGGCAGTCCCGTCAAGGGGTCATAAAAGGTTAGACGATGGTTTTCTTCTTCCGCTTGTATTCGACGCACCATGTCATCTCTAAATCCTAAAATCACACTGGCAATACGACTAAACTCACCCGCCGAACTCTCCTGAAGCTTCTCCATTTTTGGCAAACGAATTTCCGCTTGAGTATTGTAAGAAAGTTCACTTAACGCATCAGCGATATCTCTAACACGTCCACTTACTCTAATCGCAATCACCAAAACAGCAATAAACAGGAGCGAAGCCGCCATTAAACTGAATACAAAAATCTGCACAAAAGATGCTTCATGACGTGAACGCGCTTCCCTCTCTCGCTGCATAGTTCGATCAGTCAATAACATCGCAATACGACCCGAATAGATCGAAAACTGGTTAAAACTATGCTGAGCTTCTGTAAAAAACCTATTTGCGGTAGATGGATCAATCGCCGCTATCTCCGTCGCCATAATCACTAGGCGTCGATAGTCAGAAAAAGAACTTCTTAGCCCATCCACCGAATTATGATTTACCTCACGAAGCAGGTTTGAATCGGCCAACTGCTCTACTTGCTGCTCAACTTGAGCTAGGTCATCCACCAACTGTGCGTGAAGCCGATATAACGCAATATCACTTAACGCTCTATTACGCGCTTTATCGAGCGTATCGGATACACGATCATGTACTTCTGAAATATCTCTTTTAAAAGTTGCCTCTTGATGAAGCGTCTGTAAGTCCTCAGCTTGAATGTCACTACTGATTAAATATTGATTTTTGAGACTTTTAAGTGAGGCAAGTCCAATCGCAAAAGAAATGAGCAATACGGCAATAGCCGGCAGTAAAAACATTAACAAGACTGTTTTACCGGCTCTCATCGAACTTACTCAACGTCGCTTAAAAGATAAGCCCAATGATCAGGCTCGATAGAAGCAATATATTCGAAACGATTATTGGCAGCATCGGGTCGAAAGATCACAACGGCCCCTTCAACGGGGAAGTAGTCCATCACTTCAACTAAGTTAGGCCCATGAGCAACCATAATTCGATTCTCATTTAACGGAACACTTCCACTGAGTAACTCATGGGTTTTGGCGATGATGGGTACTTTTTCGGCTGAAGTCAGTGCAGCCACGTACATGAGATAGCGTTCAACAAGGTAGCTATCCGATCCAAACAGAATTTCGGTCGTTTCAATGGCTCTACACAAAGGACTGGTATGAATTGATCCTAATGGAAAATTGGCTTGTTTGATCGCCTCAGCAATACCTGACATTAACTGACGGCCCTCATCTGTCAGTGGTCGCTGAGTGTTACAGTCATTTAGATCAATCGGAACATGATCTGGTCTTGAAGCGTCAGTTGGCCCGTGTCTGATAAATAAAACATAACCACCTTCTTGGATCATCTGCAGGTGATGTTTGGTCGCTGGCGTAATCACAAACTCATCAGTCGCCTGAACAGAGGACAGAATAAACGTCAGCAAGATGAACAAAAGTACCTTCTTCATGATTCGTTACTCTTTTACATTGCTTTTAATTACAAAAAACACACAAGATCAACTTCACAAACACACATAATTACATAAAGTTACAGTTTGATTAGAAACAAGCTGCGCCGGAATAACAAGACAACCTTAGTCTGTGATTTCATTATCGTAGACCATAACTCTATCTCGACCTGACTCTTTAGCCTGATAGAGTGCTCTATCGGCTCGAGCCAAGACTAAATCAGGATGAGTGTCTCCCATTTGCATTTCAGCGCAACCAATACTGACAGTCAGTGGGATTCGTTTACCTTCAAAACTAAACACATGCTCTCTAACCTGTTTAAGTAAGCGTTCAGCAAAACTCATAGCGTCATGAAGTGACGTATTCGGCAGTAACAATGCAAACTCTTCACCCCCAACACGTGCACAGAAGTCGCTATTACGTTGAGCATGGGTCAGCAATTTTGCAAAATCCTGCAGCACCTTGTCGCCCGCTGCATGGCCAAAGGTATCGTTAATCGTTTTAAAGTAATCTAAATCGAGCATCATGACCGTGGTCACGGAAAAAGAGCGCTGATAACGCGCAAACTCTTTACTCAATTGCTTTTGAAAATAACGACGGTTGTACAGGCCAGTTAAATCATCTGTCGTGGTGAGGGTGATAAGTCTTGCCTGCAAGGCTTTTTGCTCGGTGATATTTTGAAAAACAACCACTACACCGACCTGAACTTGCTCCTCGAAAATAGGGCTTGCTTTCATGTGTACAGGGAAAAACTCACCTTCTTTATCAATAAAATGATCTTCACACTCAATTTCTTGCCCTTTGAACTTAGTCAGATGCACAGGGCATTTAACGGAAGGGTATTCATTACCATCAGGATAACTATAGTGAAAAATCGCATGAGGGTCTTTGCCTAGAACCTCATCGAGTCTCAGCCCTAACATTTTTAGCGCCGCAGGATTGATAAAGGTGCATTTTCCCTGCATATCGATACCGTAAATGCCATCCCCAGCGGACTCTAGCAGCATGCGGTTATATTGAGTTAAACGCTTATTATCATTCTCAACTTTGACGCGCTGGGTAATATCGGTAAAGGCAACCACAGCACCTTTAATGGCATCCTTATCAAAAAGAGGACTCACTGTCAGATCAACAGGAAAGTGCGTTCCCTCTTTCCGAATAAACCACTCTCTTAACTGTCTTTTTCGGCCATCATTTAAGGTTTTTGTGATTGGGCAATCAGCGAAGGGGTAAAAGTTTCCATCTATATCATGGTGATGAAACAAGGCATGCTGATCCTTACCCAACACTTCTTGCGCCTTAAATTGGAGCATTTGCAGGGCTGCTTCGTTAATAAAGGTACAACAACCCTCTCTATCAACGCCGTAAACCCCTTCGCCCAAACCTTGTAACAGCGTACCAAAACGATTGCGCTCAAGGTGCGCTTTACGCCATAACCCAATAAGGCAGAGTGAGAGCAATGTAATCACTGTCATAGCAGACATGGTAAAAATTAGAAAAGGTCGCCAACGCTCCCAAGCATCTTGGAATGTAAATTCAGGGACTTGATCATAAGGGGGCAGTCGCAACGTGCGAGACAACACCTCCACCACTTGATAATCAGCGGGGACTGTAAAGCCGTATATGCCCGCTTTTTGTGCATAAGGATTGTCAGGCTCTAACGCGAACAAAGCCGCTGCCAAATGCCTGACTTGTCGATGTTCAAGATGAGGCAACGCAAATACTGGCCATTCAGGATATAGCCTTGTAGAAACCTTATGGAGAAAGTTGGAATTGATTTGAGCATTGAGTACTTTTACTTGTCGCTCCGGAAAAGCGCCCTCTTTAATTAGCTGCTCTAAAATACCATCTCGAACAAAAGCAACATCCGCTCTACCATCTAGCAGGGCTTTAATCGCTTCGCGATGAGTGCCAACTTCAATCAAACCTGCCAAGTCTTGAGGAACTCGTACATTAGCTCGATATAACTCATAAACCTGAGCCCGATAGCCACCCAGATTATCGGTGCTAGGAGTTGCCACAACCTTGCCACGAAGATCCCTTAGCGAACTGATATCGTCTCTATCAGCCAAGGTCAGTATGACCCCACCTAACCGATAAGATGGAGTACCCGCATAAGACTGAATAATTGTGGCGATGACACCAGTTAGTGGATACTGAGTGCGCGCCACTAAAAAATGAGTGGGATTCGTGGTAACTAAATCTACACTGCCTTCACTGATTCGTTGATTGAGTTTATCCTGCGATAGAACCAATAATTCTATTCGCTCCTCCTCTAAAACAGAGTTGAGATAATCGACCAGTGGCGAGAATTTTTTTTCGTTTCCTCTTCGCCAAGAAAAGAAAACAACAACCAACCGAAATGGGCGTTCGCTGATCATCGGATTCAGCAGCATAGATTGCAGATGAAAAAAGGACACACAAAACCAACACAGAAAGACTGCCAAACGGTTGATTTTAGTCACTCGCGCAAACGGCGCAGTTTCCATTTTTCTGTCGGCCCTCAAGACGGCAAAATAACTGCCGCAAAAGCGATTAAAACATTCTCCTTTTAAATATACACACATACCCTTACAACTTCCATGTCGTTGAGGGCGAATGCGTTTGAGGGTTGAATCAGGAAGTGCCTTTAATGCGATTGCCGCTGGCATACTCATTAACATTAATCACGTGATCACCAATACGCTCAAAACGGTTGAGCGCATCGATAAAGACCATGCCCGTTCTCGCTGGGTAATTGCCATTTTCCAAGCGACGGTAATGATTCTTTCTGAACTGCTTTCTGTGACGATTAATACGCTTCTCCAGAGCCACCGCATCCACTAACTTGACCTCTTTAGGTTCTCTACCAACATTGTGAACCATATTTTTAATCGCTTCACACAGCACATCCATCATACTGTTAAGCTCAGCAACAGCCTCTTCGGGCCAGTCAGCTTGGTATTCCTGCAATTTGTCTGAAGTTTTACCAATTTGATAGTAAATATCACCAATACGCTCTAGGTCATTTAACATGGCTTGCATGTTGTGAATGCGTTCGGTCAATTCATGCTCCAACGAAGTTCTCTCACCAATACGCACCAAGTAGTCAGAAATTTCAATTTCTAATCGGTCCGTTTTTTGTTCATCTTTGTGTAGCTCTTCTAACAGCTCTTCGCGATTGGCGGTTGGATCAAATAACAATGTTTTCACACGATCATGCATCTGCTCTGTGATGCCAGCAAGAATCTGTATCTCTTTTTGTGCCTGCTGGATTGCAAACAGTGGCGACGTCATCATGCCTGTGCTGATGTATTGCAGATGAAATTCATCATCTTTACCACCGCGATCCGGTTGAATGTACTCCACAAAACGAACAATGAGTGGCACAAATGCAAACAAGAAGACCACGTTAAGTACGTTAAAGCTGGTATGGAACAGAGAGAGTGCCAAGGTTGCATTAGGCCTCGCCTCAACATCACCACTCATCACTGACACTGGAGACTCAGTGAAGAACTGCACGACATTATCGATCACACCAAGAACGGGATAGATCAATATCATCATCCAGGTCACACCAATAACGTTAAAGAAAAAGTGAAACCTTGCCGCTCGTTTGGCATGCACGTTCCCCACCAAGGCGGCTATGTTGGCGGTCACCGTTGTACCTATATTCTCACCCAATATCATGGCAGCTGCGATGGGAAAAGAGATCCAACCCTCGAAGAGCATCACCAGAGTAATGGCCGTTGCGGCAGAGGATGACTGTGTTAATAAGGTGAGAATCGTACCGACAAAGACAAACAAAATAAGGGACAAATAACCGTAATCGGTAAAGCTATCTAGGAAACTAAATAAAGCCGGATTACTATTGATATCAGGTACCGAGCCTTTAATAAATTCCAGACCGATAAACAGTATACCGAAGCCTACCATGGCCTCGGCGATATTGCGCCAGCGTGCATTTTTAGAGAAAAGGAAGACAAAGAACAGACCGATTACGGCTAAAGCGATAGGCGTAATCTTAAATTTGAAACCAAACAAAGCAACTAGCCAAGCGGTAATCGTGGTGCCGATATTCGCCCCCATGATCACGCCCGTTGATTGTACAAAAGTTAACAGCCCCGCATTAACAAAGCTGACGGCCATCACAGTAGTCGTGGTGGATGACTGGGTAATAGCAGTCGTCGCGAATCCGGTGAATAACCCCGTAATTCGATTGCGCGTCATGCCGCTTAAAATCCCTTTTAGCCTATTGCCGGCAATCTTCTGTAGACCTTCACTGAATATTTTCATACCGAAAATGAAGATACCAAGTGAACCAATCAATTGGAGGAAATCAAACAGTGTATAGGTCATGGGGCGCTCAGCATTAATTATGACAATTAGGTTAAGGTTTTATGACACGCATTCTGCACTTAATTTGTGACAGTTTTGTTAAACTTTCGTGACAACCTTGTGTAAATCATATCAATTTGAGCAATTTGAGAAAATAGAAACCCTTCCTTCATTTCAGAAGAAAGGGTCTCAATGGCTTTAAGACTTAAGCCTTATGATAGAGTCGTCCCCCTGTGGCTTTAAACTCATCCGATTTTTCCTGCATACCAGATTGCATCGCTTCGATCTGAGCAGCATCTAACTCTCTGACTTCTTGAGAGATTTTCATCGAACAAAATTTAGGCCCACACATGGAGCAGAAATGAGCAACCTTAGCGGAATCTTTAGGCAGGGTTTCATCATGAAAAGCTCTCGCGGTATCAGGATCTAAACCTATATTGAATTGATCTTCCCAACGGAACTCGAAACGCGCTTTTGACATCGCATTATCACGAATCTGCGCACCCGGGTGACCTTTCGCCAGGTCGGCCGCATGGGCCGCTATCTTATAGGTGATGATGCCCGTCTTCACATCATCTTTATTGGGCAAGCCCAGATGCTCTTTGGGCGTTACGTAACAGAGCATCGCACAACCGTACCAACCGATCATCGCCGCACCGATGCCCGACGTAATATGATCATATCCAGGTGCGATATCTGTCGTCAGCGGCCCCAACGTATAGAAAGGCGCTTCATCACAGCAGGCCAACTGTTTATCCATATTCTCTTTGATCAGATGCATCGGCACGTGACCTGGGCCTTCAATCATCACCTGTACATCATGCTTCCAAGCGATTTTGGTGAGCTCACCCAGCGTTTCCAGTTCGGCAAATTGTGCTTCATCATTGGCATCGTAGATGGAACCAGGACGCAAACCATCTCCTAGTGAAAATGCCACATCATAGGCTTTACAGATCTCACAAATCTCTTCGAAATGGGTGTACAAAAAGTTTTCCTGATGATGCGCCAAACACCATTTCGCCATGATTGAACCACCACGTGAAACAATACCCGTCATCCGTTTTGCAGTCATAGGGACATAGCGAAGCAGTACGCCAGCATGAATCGTGAAGTAATCCACGCCCTGCTCGGCTTGTTCTATCAAGGTATCGCGGAACACCTCCCAATTCAGATCTTCGGCAACGCCTTTCACCTTTTCCAAGGCTTGATAGATGGGTACCGTACCGATAGGCACCGGCGAGTTACGTAAGATCCACTCACGGGTTTCATGGATATTTTTACCCGTTGACAGATCCATAATGGTATCCGCACCCCAGCGCGTCCCCCAAGTCATCTTTTCAACCTCTTCCTCTATAGAAGAAGTCAGAGCTGAATTACCGATATTACCGTTGATCTTCACCAAAAAGTTACGACCAATAATCATCGGTTCAAGTTCTGGATGATTAATATTACAAGGAATGATCGCTCGACCTGCGGCCACTTCGGCACGCACGAACTCTGGCGTGATCTCAGCAGGAAGCTGTGCACCAAAGGAGTGACCTGGGTGCTGCTGAGCCAACAAAGGCTGATCGGCATGCAATTTGGCCAGCTTCATATTTTCACGTATGGCGATAAATTCCATCTCGGGCGTGATAATACCCTGACGGGCGTAATGTAGCTGGGTGACATTTTTCCCTGGCTTAGCACGACGTGGTTTGCGTTGCAGGTCAAAGCGTAGTTCGTCCAAGCGCAAATCGGCTGCCCGTGCACGACCATATTCTGAAGAGAGTCCAGACAGCAGCTCCGTATCCCCTCGCTCCTCTATCCAGCCTTCACGCAAAGCAGGCAAACCTTTGCGGACATCAATCTGCGCTTCTGGATCGGTATAAGGACCAGAAGTGTCATACACATAGAGCGGTGGGTTCTTTTCAGGCCCTTGCGCGGTGGGTGTATCATCGAGCGTAATTTCACGCATCGGCACACGAATATCGGGACGACTGCCTTCGATATAGACCTTGCGAGAACGGGGAAAGGGTTGAACCGCCAGTTGATCAACGCTCACACGCTCTTTTAAGGCGGTGGTGTTGGATGAGCTATACTCGTCTGAAGGTTCGGCTGCGCTGTGGTTAGGCGTATCAAGTGTCATATATAAAGCCCCTTATAAGGTGTGTAAGTCTTTACCCACTACCAGAGTTGATAAAAGTGATGGACTGGCCCATGCCCTTGGCCAACGTTGAGTTGAGTAGAAGCCTCAATGGCTCCACTTAACCAGTGTTTTGCGTGTTCAACTGCTTTCGGTAAGTCCTGCCCTTTGGCCAGCTCTGCCGCTATCGCCGACGATAAGGAACACCCTGTTCCATGTGTGTTCTGCGTTTCGATACGAGAAGACGTAAACTGATGCAAGACACCACTGTGCAGCAACAGGTCGTGGCACTGCTTCTCGGCCTCTTGTCCTTGTTCAGATAGATGCCCTCCCTTCAACAAAACCGATTGTGCACCCAACGCGAGCAAAGCCGGCAGCTGAGCTGCATCCCTTCAAGCGAGTCAGCTTCCTGAAGTCCGAGTAAAACGGCCGCCTCAGGTAAGTTAGGGGTAATGAGTGTGGCCAGCGGAATTAACTCTTCACAAAGGGAAGCTATGGCTTCTTCAGCTAAGAGTCGGTCACCGCTTTTGGCGACCATCACGGGATCAAGTACAATAAATTGAGGTTGATAGCGACGTAATACAGAGGCCACGCATCGCACAGTTTCAGGATCAGCCAGCATACCTATCTTTACAGCATTGATCTGAATATCATCAAAAACGGTTTCGAGTTGCGTTTGAATGAAAGCCGGTGGCGCTGAGTGTATCGCTCTGACTTCTCGCGTATTTTGTGCCGTTAAGGCACAAATGACTGAAGCACCATAAACACCCAAAGCACTGAAGGTTTTTAAATCGGCTTGAATACCGGCACCACCACCGCTATCGGAACCCGCTATGGTGAGTACTCGGGGAATGTCAGACATGAACACCTCCTGACGCTAATTGCTCAGTCAATTCAATCCACTGACGCGTGCGCGTTTCAGGATTTTCATCAGCTGTTACATCGCTGACCACGGCGATCACATCCGCACCTGCGGCATAGATAGCAGGAGCGCGCTCCAAGGTGATACCACCAATGGCACACAAGGGAATGTCACCTACGCGTTGTTTCCATAGGGCAACATTCTCTGCACCTTGAGGTTTCCAAGGCATCTGCTTGGTAGTAGTCGGGAACACAGGACCCAGCGCAATATAATCGGGTGTATAGCTGAGCGCATTCTCCAGTTCATCATCACTGTGCGTACTAATACCTAAGCGGATACCTGCTGAACGGATCGCCTTAACATCCGCATCAGCGATATCCTCTTGTCCTAGATGTAACCAATCAGCGCCCAGTTCTATGGCCAACTCCCAGTAATCGTTGATCACCAAGGCGGCTTGATAGTGTTTCGCTAGACTCAGCGCATGGTTCAGCTCTTGTCTGAGCAGATCCTCCGACATATTCTTGATGCGCAGTTGCACCAGCTTTACGCCCTGAGGTAGCAACCTTTCAAGCCATTGAGCGTTATCCACAATGGGGTAAAAGCGATGGGGTAATCTCATAGCCATGCCTTCCCAATAACCGGTGTTGAGGGTGATGCCATATCTCGTGGTTCCATGGGGCTGGCCTGATAGGCCGATCGTCCTGCTTCCACAGCCAAGGCAAAGGCTTTGGCCATCTGCACCGGATCACCTGCTTTAGCTACAGCGGTATTTAACAGAATGGCGTCATAGCCGAGTTCCATCGCTTGTGCCGCATGAGATGGCAGTCCGATACCGGCATCGACCACCAAGGGAATATCCGGAAAATAGTGACGTAAGCTACGCAAACCATAGGGATTATTGAGACCCAAACCAGAACCAATGGGGGCACCCCAAGGCATCAACACGCGACAGCCCACCTCAACTAGACGCTCTGCCAGCACTAAGTCCTCTGTGGTATAGGGGAAGACTTCAAACCCCTCTTCGCACAAAATCTTTGCCGCTTCGACCAAACCAAAGGGATCGGGCTGTAAGGTGTCACTGTGTCCGATCACTTCCAGTTTGATCCAGGGTGTATCGAATAGCTCTCTAGCCATGTGTGCTGTGGTGACCGCCTCTTTCACCGAATAGCAGCCAGCGGTATTCGGTAACAAGTGCACTGACAAAGTTTGCAACCACTCTCGAAAGGCTTGCCCACCACTGTTCTCCCGTCGCAAAGAACGGTTGCCACTGATGCTTTTGAGGCGTCAAAGGCTTGCGCCATAATGGCAGGTGACGGGTAAAGCGCGGTTCCCAGCATGAGTGGGCTTTCTAACTCAACACCGTAAAATTTGTTCAACTCAACCCCCTTGCATCGGAGCAACTACTTCGATGCGATCCTCTTCATTCAAACATTGCTGGGTGCGTAACGAACGCGGGACAAAATCACCATTAACGGCCGTAGCAACCGCCTGCCCTTCAAGACCCAGTTCAACCAATAAGCTATCGAGAGTGGTCGACTGCACCTCACGCGGATCACCGTTATAGAAAATCTTCATAAAAAGCCTCCGGCGTTTTTCTGATGTAACAGCAAATCCACCGTCAGCCGCGCCAAAGCTGGCGATAAGAGATAGCCGTGGCGATACAAGCCATTCACATAAATACGGTTTTGATAATGTCGAATACGCGGCAGGTTATCGACGAAGGCGGGACGGACATCGACTCCGGTTTCGATGATTTCAGCTTCAGCAAAGGCGGGATGTAGCGCATAAGCCGCTGATAACAACTCCATCACGGAACGCACAGTTAAACGCTGACCTTCAGCGCTTTCCAGCATGGTTGCGCCCAACATATACACGCCATTGCCTCGCGGAACGATGTACAAAGGCATGCGCGGATGAATAAAACGTACGGGGCGACTGATGTTCAGCTCAGGACAGCGAAGCACGAGCATTTCACCCTTAACACCTCTAAGCCCTGTTAAAGCATCAGCGGCCGCCAAACCGCGGCAATCAATAACCTGCATAGATGGATCAGGCTGTGTAGGCTCTATCTCAATACCGGCATCAGCCAGGTTTTGCGCCAGCTTCATCAGAGCTTCACGAGGATCTAGATGCGCCTCGCCTGAAAAGTGCAACGCTTGACGAATATGCCCAGCCAGATCCGGTTCCAACTCAGCGACTTGCAGATTATCGAGTAATTGATAGTCACGAGTTCGCTTAGCAAAACGCACCAACTCGTTCCGATCCCGTGTTGTACTCAGTACTAACGAACCCTGTCGGTGTACAACGCCTGTATGACGATCCCACCAATCGATGGCTTCTGCACCAAAGCGAATGACCTCTTCTTCAGCACTTTCGCGCTCACAAAAAGGCGCCAGCATGCCTCCCGCCCACCAAGAGCAAGCATGCGGACCCGGTAATGGATGACGATCAAAGACACGAAAGCGCACGCCTCGCGACAGCAGCTCATTGGCCACACAAAGACCCGCGACACCCGCACCGAGAATAGCAATATCAGACATGAAGATGTTGCCCCTTACACGCCAAGTTAAAACGGGTGCACGAGCGAACAGAAAAGGAGAATTAGAAGCAGACTACCCGTTCCCTTCGCCGGTATTACCCGTATCAGGTTCGATGGGTTAGTGTTTGAAAACACCTCTCAGCCTTTGACGGCACCCCAACGGATTGGTATTGATCTTAGAAGTTTTTAGGGCTCAAGTAAAGCCGAATACACCTTTACTCTGCTGACATGAAGTAGATGATTGAAATATCGCTACTAACAGCATCCACTTTAGTCGTAACAACAGACATCTCACCAGTCTTAAATTAATTTTTGTATACAATTTTTAACTTTATTATTTCCAATTTATTATTTTTTTGTGTACAAAGATGGTTATGGCTTTTTGATTTTCAGAGACAACCATTATTTAGAGGCAACTATGAAAATTCGCGTCATCAATCCAAATACAACTTCCAGCATGACTGAGAAAATTGGTGAAGCCGCCATGAGAGTGGCCATGCCAAGCACTCAGATCATTGCAAGCAATCCTGTCAGTGGCCCGGTCTCCATTGAGAGTCACTTTGATGAGGCGATCAGTACAATTGGTGTTTTGGAAGAGGTTAAGATCGGTGAAGACGAGCAAACGGATGCTTACATCATCGCCTGCTTCGGTGATCCGGGTCTGATGGCGGCTAGAGAAATAACCAGAGCACCCGTTATCGGTATCGCCGAGGCCGCCTTTCATATGGCCAGCCTTATCAGTACACGCTTCTCCGTTGTAACCACCTTAGGTAGAACTGGGATCATTGCCGAGCACTTACTGCAAAACTACGGTTTTTCTCATCATTGTCGCCGCGTTAGAGCCGCAGAAATACCGGTATTAGATCTTGAAGAAGATCCTAACCTCGCATTGGATCGCATTATCGAAGAATGCTTGCGTGCAAAGGCAGAGGATAACATCGGAGCGATTGTATTGGGCTGCGGAGGCATGGCAGATCTAACAGCACATATTCGTCAAGAAGTCGGACTACCTATCGTTGAAGGCGTGACAGCCGCTGTAAAACTTGCTGAATCTTTAGTCTCTTTGGGTTTAGGTACCAGCAAATATGGCGACTTGGATTTCCCAAGGCCCAAAGTGTTCACCGGTCAATTTGATCATCTTTCCGAGTATAAGAAGCGCTAATTGCTTAACCAAGCTATTAAAGAGTGATTCGTTTCAAAGTACTTAAGCTTGATTCCTGCTGGTGTCTGCTATTATTTACTGATGCAACACTGGCCGACATGTCGACGTTTTAGAGATTAACAGCAGTCTTAGCCTAATATGACCAAACATATTAGGCTTTTTGAGGAACCCTAAATGGCTCGAAATACCTACTACGCTCCTAAAGGTGGTCATCCACCACAAACTCAACTTCTATCTGATCGTGCAGTCTTTACGGAAGCTTATGCCATCATCCCCAAAGGCGTGTTAAGAGATATTGTTGTCAGTTACCTTCCTTTTTGGGAAAAAACTCGACTCTGGGTGATCGCTCGGCCTATGACAGGTTTCTCTGAAACGTTTTCTCAATACATCGTTGAAGTGTCACCCGGGGGCGGTAGTCGCAAACCTGAACTCGACCCTGATGCCGAAGGGGTTCTGTTTATTGTGGAAGGTACCTTAAACCTGACACTCAATGGTCAAGAGCACGTCATGGAGCCCGGCGGTTATGCGTTTATTCCGCCGTCAAGCAACTGGACAGTGGAAAACAAGCATAATGAAGCCGTACGTTTCCACTGGTTACGTAAGGCCTACGAGTATGTCGAAGGTATCGATCTACCCGAAGCCTTTGTGACTAACGAAAATGATGTTGAACCCATTCCAATGCCCGGCACCAACAATGCGTGGGTAACAACACGCTTTGTTGATCAGAGCGATATGCGCCACGATATGCACGTCAATATTGTGACCTTTCAACCGGGCGGCGTGATCCCCTTTGATGAGACACACGTCATGGAACATGGACTCTATGTGCTTGAAGGAAAAGCGGTTTATCACCTTAACCAGGATTGGGTCGAAGTGGAAGCTGGTGATTACATGTGGTTACGTGCGTTCTGTCCACAAGCCTGCTATGCCGGCGGGCCAGGACCTTTCCGTTACTTGCTTTATAAAGATGTGAACCGTCACATGAAGCTTACGGCTTCGTTACCTGCCAGACGATAACACTTAGTTGCACAACATTCGGTGAAGGTTTTACAACCCTCACCGAAATGCTTAGGTTAGGATCAATGTAACTTCAGCCTTGGCCTTATCACTCGGTTGATCCTTGCCACCAATGCGATGAGCGCTGTTTTGAAGAAGCCATATAGTGCGATTTGATGTAACCGATAGAGGGACACATAAACTATACGCGCCACTTTTCCCTCGATCATCATACTGCCCTTACTGAGATTACCCATCAGACTACCCACTGTCGAATAATTACTCAGGGAAACCATCGATCCATAGTCTTTATATTCATATGCGGGCAGCGGCTCATCTTTAAGTACTTTTTGAAATTGCTTGTATACAAAGCTTGCCATTTGATGTGCAGCTTGAGCTCTTGGAGGCACCAAGCTTTTGCCATCTGGCATCAAGCAAGCAGCACAGTCACCAATAGCAAAAATAGATGGATCTTGAGTGGTCTTCAAATCAGCGTTAACCACCAACTGATTTCGACCATTGACTTCCAAACCATCGAGTTCTCTTAGAAAATCTGGCGCTTTAATACCTGCTGCCCAGACCTTTAAGTCCGCTTTAATCTCTTCATTTTCTTTGGTTAACAAATGAGTTTCAGTAACGGCTGCGATTTGGGTATTGGTTTTAACTTTAACGCCTAATTTTTCCAGCTCAAGGTGAGCTGCATTGGACAGCCTTTGGGGTAATGCACCAAGGATTCGGGGACCCGCTTCAATAAGAGTCACCTCCAATTGACTGCGATTGAGCTTGGATAACCCATAAGCTCCCAGCTCTTTTGCCGCATGAAATATTTCCGCCGAGAGTTCCACACCCGTAGCACCCGCTCCAACGATGGCGATTCTAAGCTGCCCCTCTGCTTCAGAACTGGCGCGCAACCAAGCTTCTAACAAATGATGATGAAACCGTTCAGCTTGGTAGCGATTATCGAGGAAAGCACAATGATCTCTCACACCTTCTATACCAAAATCATGGGTTTGACTACCAACTGCCAGCACCAGATAGTCATAACTTAACGTTCTGACAGGTAGAACCACTTCCCCATCGATACCTCTAACAGGAGCCAAATGAATTGTTTTCAATTTTCGATCAATACTTTCGAGTCGCCCAATTTGAAACTTAAAGCGTGCGCTGCGAGCTTGAGCTCGATAATTTAACTCATCGATTCCGGGATCTAGAGATCCAGATGCCACCTCATGAAGAAGTGGTTTCCAAATATGTGTTGGATCTTCATCAACCAAAGTAACCTGCAAACCCTTTCGAGCATAGGCTCTACCTAGTCGAGTGGCTAGCTCTAATCCCCCTGCTCCACCACCCACAATAACGACATGCTTTTTAAAAATTGTCGATGAAGTCATACAAACTTTCTCTCATTTGCGATTAAAGTAACGGTTTAGAAAACACTCAAAGGGTGACGCTTTTGGGTGATAGACACAGGATCGTCATAATGTCATTATCGAAGAGTATTCGCTAGATGAGACGGACATTCTGTGCAACAACACGACACCATTACGGAGCCTAATGGCACACTTAACAAGCGGGTGACTTGGGCCTGGGCAAGTGCGGCGCTTATTATTGCCACTATCGTTTTGATCGGTGTCACCTTTTTAATGCAGTCCTATCGACTCGCACTTCAGACAGCGACCGATAGAGCCAATGCACAAAGCTTTTTAGTTTCCGAGTGGATTAATAAATCCTTTGAACTTACAAAATATGTTCTACGTGAAACAGCTCACGGCTTCGATAAAGACGAGCTGGTTTATCCCACGAATGATGCAGCTCTCCATCATAAAAAAACCGAACTCATGATTAACAAGGTTTCCCGAACACCCAATATGGTTTTTTTAGGGATGCTCAATGATCGATGCATCGTCACTCATACCACGATAGGCATTAACCTAGTTTTGATGCTATCGAAAATGATCGCGAATATTGCCAACTGGCGCTTAGTGAGCCACTTGATCAATTTAAAATCAGCAATATGTTTGTCTCTGTCGATCAGACTATGAATGTCACCATGTCGTATCCGCTTATCTCAACAGAAGGAGAGCTGGAAGGGTTTGCTTTAGCGGGTCTGGAGCTAAGCTTCTTTCAACAGTGGTTAGATCTTATCGAATTAGATCATTACAACTCGATAACCATTTATGACCTGAACTCCCGCATGCTTGCGCGCAATCCGATTGCACCCGAACGTATCGGTAGTCAGGTGATTGAAACACACCTGAACAGAATGGCGTCTTCAGGTACGGAAAGCCATTTTTCTCATCGCATCGCTTCTCCAGTTGATGGTATCGATCGCGTCTGGTCCCTCCGAAGAATCGGTGAACTACCTTTCATCGTTGTTGTCGGAGAACCGACCAGCGCCGCCTTAAGCAACTGGAAGCATCTGCTCTATCTGTATTTAGTCACTGGTAGTATTTTGTGCCTCGCTATTCTCTTTGGTACTAGGGAATATGTACTCAACCTCCGTAAAGCTTTAAAAATGCAACAACTGGCAACCACCGATTATTTAACGGGGGTTGCTAATCGAAGGCTCTTCAATGAGATAGCACAACGTAACCTTTCACTCAGTTCACGTAATGGAATGCCGCTTAGTTTCATTATGCTCGATATCGATCATTTCAAGCGCATCAACGATCGCTTTGGTCACGATATAGGAGATGAGGTGCTCATCAGCCTTTCTAATCTTCTGAAAAAGCAATGTCGAAAAAGTGATGTCATTGCGCGATGGGGCGGTGAAGAGTTTTTGGTGCTCTTACCCGATACTGACGTTGAGGGCGCACTCACCTTTTCCGAGCGCGTCGCACAAGATATGTCTCTGGTTAACCTGCCCGAAGATCATAAAGTCACGATTAGCCAAGGCATTGCGGTCCATCAGGCTGGTGAAACCCTCGAACAAACACTAAAGCGCACAGACACCGCACTTTATCGTGCCAAGGAACTAGGTAGAGATAGGATTGAACTGGGTTGATCGCTGTTTAATCCTATCTAGAGTTGATATTTAGCCTACCTTTATGATGCTAGTTGATGCTATTTTATATACAGATAACATCAATAATAATCTAGTCGTTAAATTACATCTCGCTCCAATTTATGTTGAAATAAAAAGATAACAATAACGAAGCGAATCATGTTGAGACGCTATGTGCCCATGATTTCATTAAGCTGGGAACATCAATATGCTCAGAATTAACCTGTGGTCTCCCGAGTTCATCAGTTTAGCGCATAAGTAATTGATCTATATAGACAGCAATCAAAAATGCTCCACTACAAAGTCAAAAAGTCTTTGCTGATGACCGGTTTTTCAACATCAAGCGCATTAAAAATATCGATTTGCTCGCTTGTCATTGAAGAAACGCCTTTGACGGCGGTGACACCAATATTCGCTTGGTGATACTGGATACGACGCAGTTTTTCTAGCGCGCTGTTTGGGGATAACTGTGAGTCTGCTGCTTTTAAGCGCATTCTCATGACACGATGCAAAACGAGTGCGATAAAGCAAATCATGGCGTGTGCACGAATGCGCTGTGGTAACCGATGATAGACAGGTCCAATCTCGATATCGGACTTCAAGGCTTTAAATCCACGCTCAATATCGGCTAGTGCTTTGTAGTGCTTCACCACCTCTTGAGGGGATAAGTCTTTGACATTAGTTACCAGGAGGAGCTTGCCATCCATCATGCGTGCACGTTCTAATGCAGCCTCATTGAGGTCATAACTGAACAAGTCACTTTTAAGATCGACTTGAACAATCTTTGTAAGCCCTGACTCGCTGACTGCTTTATATAAACGGGCAGTAGCCCCGCCATCAGAGAGCTTGCGGCCTCGTGTGGCGGTACCATCATCTTGACGATCAAGTTTAGACGCTAAGCGCTCAGCCTCTTGTTCAAGTGCAGCAATCTTTTGATCGCGTGCTAGCGTTTCATCAGCGGCACGGACAGGGTCATGCGCGATAATGAGTCGATGATCATTCCAGCTAGACTCAGCAATTTCTTCTTTTTTGGCATCATGGAAGAGATCGTCATGCAGTGGTTTTAGCAGGGTTTCAAAGTCTTTATAACGTCGCCCCGGAACGGCTAGAATGAACTCAACAGGCTCACCACTTGGCAGGGTCATGGCTTCTAATTCAGCTAAATTATCTACGGACAGTAAGCCACGATCAGCCACCACAATAATACGTTTGACTGGAAAACGCTGAATGATGGTGTTTAAGGTCGGTTTTAACGTGGTTACTTCAGCCGTATTACCTTCAAACACTTGATGATACAGCGGCAAACCATCTGCTGTTTGCACCATGCCCAGCATCACCTGACGACGAATACCGCCGTCTTTAGAACGACCATAGTGACGGATCTCTTCATCTTGTTCTGAGAGACCTTCGGCACGGATAGTGGTCATGTCATAAAATACCACGGAAAGGTCTTGATCAATCAGTGGTCTCAGTAACTCAGAAACCTTGTCATTCACCTTTTCCTGATGCCGATTGAGAGCGTCCATGGCACGCAATAGATGCTGATGATCAATCTTTCCGACGGATGTCACACCCGGTATACAAACCGTCTCCAACCAGCGTAATACGCCGAGCTTAGAGTCAGGTGATGTCAATCTATTCATCACCATAATCCGAATCAGCGCTTCGATTTGAATGCTATGACGCGTGCCACGAAAGATTTTACTGAGCTGATCAAAGCCAAGTGCATTCCACAGTTGGGTGAGCGCCCAAACATCGCCTAACGCGCGAGACGATTCAAAGGTAATATTGGGTTTTTCAGGCAGGTTGCGACCGGTGATCTTGCACAGACCTTGAACAACGGACTCTAGATCATCGCCGAGCTTATCCAGTCGTCCCAATGTGGCAACTGTGCGTTGTTTGGCGCGGCCTTGTTCGTCGCGGTAGGCTTCCACGAGCTGAACGTATTGACGGGGACCTGATTTAGTGACTTTGACATACATGCCATGACTATAAAATATTTTGATAAATGTTTCAATATAAATGTTATCCACAAGCATGCCACGACAATGGAAATCAAAAATACGGCATTAAAAGCCCATGAAATGGGGGTTGTAGGGTCAAAATGGTGGATTATTCAGTGGATAAGTGTCGAAGTCGGGTGTCACGCACATGAGCGATTTCGACTAATTGCTTCTCCAGACGATCAGACCGTTCTTCAGCTTTAGACAGCTCTCTCGCAACACTATCAAGCCGAGCATTCAGGCCGTTAATGATGGTGTCATTTTTTACCAGCGTTGCCTTAGCCTTTTCAGCTTCAGCCACTTTGGCCTCCAATTGCTGCTTCATATCATCAATTGCTACCGTGTACTGACTCTTGAGCTCAGCGAGTAACTCTGCCTTTTCAGCGATTACAACATCTTTCTGAGAAAGTTGTTCAGTATGCCTATTCACGACTGATTGAGCCTCATGCTTTAATACGGCAATCATTTCGTCACGTTGTTTCAGTTCCGAGTTAAGCGCCTTCAATTCTGCTTTAAGTGCTAATATTTCAACTTGTTGATCAGCAGCCACTTGTTCAGCATTAGCCTGCTTTTCTTCAGCTCTAGCAAGCGAAGTTCGCGTTTCAGCCAAAGTGGCTCGAGTGTCTTCTAACCGACCTATCAGGTCAGCAATATCCGCCTGAGCTTCGTCAAGCTTTTCTTCCAAATCGTTCACGGTAGCGGTGGCATCAGCCATCTCCCTTTCACTCGCTTCGCGCTCTTGTCCCGCAGCTTTGATTACTTCAGCAACACGACGTTCAGATGCTTTGACTGCTTTATCATTAAGATCAACAGCTAGTCTGTTTATTTGTTCACTCAGTCCAGAAATCACACTTTTAAGCGCTTCTGCGACCTCATTTGGCAACTCAGCAACTGGTTCTACCTCAGCCGGTGATGCACCCGCCACATATTGATCCCATACAATTTTGAGACGGGTAGGATTACCACCGCCTACAATCTTGCGAATTGCAAAACCGGTTACGTTTCGACCTTCTGCCTGTAGCTGTTGGCCGGCTTCAATAATTGATTCTTCGCTAAATTCTGCAGGTCTCATGATGTCGCTCCACAAAGTGTATTTTTTGTATTATACTTCAACAATAACAAACTAACAAATAAATAAACTAACAAACTAACAAATAAAAGAACCAAGGGACGCTGTTATGAACACATGGCTGATCATCGATTTAGAGGCCACCTGCTGGGAAGATGGCATTATGCCGAATGGCGAACGTCAGTCGGTAGATACCATGGAGATTATCGAGATTGGCTGTGCCGTGGCTAAGGAAGACGGCGAGCTTCTTCATAGTCTTTCAATTCCAGTCCGGCCTACTGAAAATCCCATTTTAACGCCATTCTGTTCGTCACTGACCTCGATCACACAAGAGATGGTGAATCGTGCTTTGACGCTCGATCTTGTGATGAGTGATTTGAATGAGTACGTATTGAAATATGATCTCGCGGGCTGGTGTAGCTGGGGTGATTACGATCGGCGTATGTTTGAAGCACAAACACGGCGTTTAGGGTGTGACCTGGATCTACTTTCTTTGCCTCATGTGAATATCAAAAAGCTATGGACTGCCTCTACGGGACATTCCAAAAAACGAAACGGGTTGATGAATGCCTTAGAGCGCCATGGCTTAAAATTTGAGGGCCATTATCACCGAGGGATTGATGATGCACGTAACATGGCGCGATTACTGCCGTTCATGAACTGGGAGCTTAAAGATCAGTTCACCACACCTGGGCGCTAGGGATTAAGACTCATACAGGCTGAGCTTCCTTGAGTACTTGCTGTTTCCACCGCTCAGGCAGTGCATTAGGTGTCAGCACATCAACCTTTACCCCGAGAAGTTCTGTTAATTCGACATGAATAGCACCGATATGAAAAAGCGATGTTTCTGGTGTGGTATCCACCAGAAACATCGATATCGCTGCTTTCTGTGTCAGTGCCGTGCAGCACGGATCCAAAAACACGGGGATTCAAAGCGTTGTGACTCATCACAATGGCTCTGATTTTAGCGCGATTCTCTTGATAAATGATCGAAGGTTTCATGCTGTATTACTCGACATCCGCAATCTTACGGACCAGTGCGAGTGTGGTCATCGCATCACCCAACGCACTGTGTTCTTTTCCGTGCCAACCACATCCTGAACGTGAAACCGCATTGGATAGACTGATGGTGCCATAGAGATTTGTCGCTCCGTATCGGCGAACAGCTCCGGCCATCGCGCAATCGGTGACCAGGTTATCAATCCATTCTGTGTCACGTCCAAATGTTGCCGCTGTTTGACGCAACAGTCGTATATCAAAGTCGGCATTATAGATCACCACTTTTTTACCGATCAGGGCCTCTTTAATGGCAGGTTCAACTTCAGGCCATTGAGGACAATCTTTCAGATCCTCAAGACGGATACCATGCACAGCTTGTGCTCGATCATCAATCGGCACACTTGGCTTTAAGCGTAGATCGACGAGCACACCACCGGTTCCGTCGATTATTGCAATCTCGATGACTTGTGCATCCGTGTCGAGCCCCGTTGTTTCGGTATCGAGAAAAACAAGTGATTGTCCGAAGTAATGTTTCATCTATTACACCAACACGAAAAAGTTAAATGCACACATAATACCAATAAATACATCCAAAATAGACGTACGGCCTACAATCTATAAGCATAGAGAGCATAGCCCTGCTTGTTAATGATCTAACCTCATCGCCTATCGTGGATACGCAGACAGACACTTTCTATTTGCCAAGTGACGATATAAGCTCTGTTCGTAGGATCTTGACGTCCTTCGGCGCACTAATAGCAATTTTGGCTTTTTTATCTTTGATGTCAGAAATGTAGATTTCGATGTTGTCGCCAATTTTAAAGGATTGGCCTTCAGTGCGGGTAATAACTAGCATGGTTCTCTCCTTATTTACCAAAAATGTCCATATATGCGATGTGACTATACTGTAGCCAAAAGAGCCTTGCAACATCTTATCACGCGGGAAAAGTGTACATTGTACACTCATTTAATGTATAATTTAGCAGATGAGTCATGCAATCACGTTTATTGAAACACCCATTTTTACTCGACAAATTCAGCAACTGGCAACTGATGACCAAGGTGAAAGATGAGTTTCTTTGATGACCTAAAAGACTCCCTACAGGAAGCGGTTGATATCAAAAACGGGAAGCAAGTGCCTGTCCGTGTCAGTCATTATGAAATCGCTGACGTGAAAGCCATTAGAGAAAAATTAAACGTATCACAATGCGAGATGGCCCAGGTGCTCGGTACCAGTGTAGATACGATTAAAAGCTGGGAAACAAAACGTCGCAACCCAACTGGCTTGGCTGCAAAAGTATTGGCGACCATTAATGATAACCCTGATGTTTTTAACCAGCTTTCCGCGCACTGATGTGCTCTTAGTTTGCCATAATGACCAGTGGTAACCATCACAATCATTATAATTCAGTACACACTCTTCATATAAGAAGTCGATACCGACATCAATAATATTCAAACAGTTTATTCCTGATATAGGTCTTGTTGTGATCAACAATTAATATAAAATATTGATTTTGAAAGAGTCATTACCAAGCAACCTGGATCTACTTAGATAATTCTTTGCCTAGTACTCACCATATATCCCTGTACTTAGGGTGTAACTATTTAAAACCTGCCAACCTTCGCTCAAACATTAAGTAGTTTATGATCCCTTTATCAAACGCGATTCGATTACCCGTTATCATCCTTTTCATACTTACCCTCATTAACACCAACCTGTCAGCCTCACCGGCGACGTTTGATCGCGCTAAGGTTGAGGCCAAACAGCATGTCTATTTCGACCGAGAAATGGTCGGTACTTTCTATTGTGGTTGCCCATGGGAATGGACAGGTCGATCAGGTGGACGTATTGATCTTGAGTCCTGTGGCTATGAAGTACGAAGACAACAAAATCGCGCTGAGCGGCTTGAATGGGAACATATTGTTCCCGCGTATAACTTTGGCAGAGCTCGGCAATGTTGGCAAAAAGGTGGACGCCAAAACTGTATCTCCACCGATCCCGTCTTTCGAGCGATGGAAGCTGATCTACATAATCTGACACCTAGTGTGGGTGAATTGAACGGTGATCGATCCAACTATAATTTTGGCGTTCTCCCCTCTACACCACTTCAACACGGCGCCTGCCCTATCAAGATTGATTTCGCTCAGCGCACTGCAGAACCACGTGATGAAATTAAAGGGAAAATAGCCCGCATCTATTTTTACATGCATGATCGTTACAATTTAAGGATGTCACGTCAACAACAGCAACTTCTCATGGCCTGGGATAGGCAGTTCCCAGTAACAGAATGGGAAACAATACGAAATGAACGTATTGCAACTAGGATGGGTCACGGCAATCCGTTTGTGACCGGTGAACGTCAATGGAGCCTAAATCACAGAAATGGTGGTGAAGGACTGATCGGCCGTGAACAACCCTCAGGTCGTGCCGAGCGACCCGCTGTTAACGAACAAGCCACTTCACAACCCCTATCTTCAGGATTAGAGATTCGCGGTAATCGAAGAAGTCATGTCTACCACCTTCCTGAAGGTTGCCCTGGATACAACCAAATGAATGAGCAAAACATAGTACGGTTTTCTTCTGAGGCAGAAGCGGTAGCCGCCGGATTTCGTAAGGCAG
>JAJOJN010000100.1 GCA_021208565.1 Nitrincola sp. | reverse complement strand
CAGAGGTGTTCTTAGCCGATCAGTGGAGCACGTATTATCCTGACCAAATACCAGAGGTAATCGCTCCTCCTCAAAAAAATTAATCACGATGATTTTCTATCAGATGACAATTTAAGTGTTCTGTTTAAGACTGGTCCAGAGTTTTTGTATTCTCCAAAAGCCATAGGTACTAGCACATTACTGATTCCAAAGTTGCGTGAACTAATATCAGGCACTCCTCTCACAGTGGTGGCCATAGAGTGGAAATGGCGTAATCTGGGTACGCTTATGACTCTATTCTAACATCACCCAGATCAAGAAATGCTTTCGGTTCAGGAAGGTATTAAAGAGTTCAGGCTCTTTGTAATGAGCTTGGATTTGAAAAAATGATCCGTAGGGTTGAAAAGAAAAATTTGTATGCACCCAGAGCAGAGCTGCCCAGCGAATCTGTTGATGAAGCATGATTTTCGTTAATGCTTGCAATGGTTCTTCATTTGGATAATTTGATTAAAACGCAGTTAGGCGGTGCTGTATTTGCCTGCATCAAAAACCGAATTTAATTCCCTAGATGGAAAAACGTTTTTCTCGCTATTGAGTGTCTAGCAAGCGATAAACCAGTATTCCTGAAAGTCGGGCAAAAATGAGGAGTTCTATATAAGGGCTGGTGCTTCCTCACCCGCACTTCCCGCAAGTCATACACATGAGTACATCCAACAACGCTTCAATAATCCCTGAACGATGCTCAGTAGTATCAAAGTACGTCGGGTCAATCTAGGATATTTACAATGCCATTACAAAACCGAGTTAACCCTAGAGGCGAGATTGAAATAAATAGTGCCCGTGGTCATTTAATGGGAAATCGAGGATGTTTTGCATAACACTAAAAAAAGCACTTGTAAAGCCCTTCAAAAACAAAGCATGGATAACATGCCTGCTTGAGTTCAAGGGCCGTTCTCGACAATTGATGTCTCCGAATCAATATACCGAACTTTTCTTTTACGATGAAGTGACTGCTTTTGCTGCGGGTCATCGACCATGTGCGGAATGCCGTCGTGCAAGGTATAACGAGTTTAAAGAGGCATGGTCCCTTTATCATTCATCTTCCCCTGCAGCCAAAATACGCGTTAAGGAAATTGATGAAATACTTCATTCAGAACGTATTGAAAATGAAAACAAGCTAACATGGAGAGCTCCGCTGCAATCCCCTTCCTCATGGAACTATGTTTCAATTAGGCACTGATTTCTATGCGGTCCATGTAAAGGGTATTTTGAAGTGGAGTTATGAAGGTTATCAACCTGTTAGCAGTGAAGAGTTACCAGATGAAGTTGACGTGCTGACGCCTAAAATCTATAGTGTCATTATTCGATAAAGGGTTTAAACCTGAGTTTAGGTTATAAAACGGGTTGAAGTTTGGTAACAAATATCACAAACACCTCTGAACTACAGATTATCCCCCACTGGTTGTCAAAGCTATTTGGTGCGAGGTCGGCTGTTCTTAATATTGTCGATGACAAAATTTCAGTAACGATTAATGGTTCGCAACCCCTTGCTGTTGAGCTAAACGGCTTTGATCTGTCTAATGCCGTTAAGAAAGGCATTTTCTTTTCTAGCCTTAACATCAAAACGGTCCATGGAAATATCCAGCTGAAGGGTTTAACTCAGGACACAGCCAATGATTGTTTTGTTTTGCTTCGTGCGCAATGGCTGGTTCAGATCTCACCCTCGATAAGAAAAGTAGACGAAGCAGTACGACGTATATTAGGGCGAGGGTATCCCAGAGCATCTCGTATAGAAAAAGCACAAGCGTATGCCAGGAAAGCTTATTCAACATTCAAAGTGGTACCTGAAGCGGATTGGGGCGATCAGCCTGATTCAGCTTCTTTTAAACTGCTTGCTGATATTGCGAATCGGGACAGCGATGGTTGGCGGCAGTTCCAAAACCGATATGTAGCCAAGCAGCTAAAAGCCTATCGTGATTTCTTTGATACTGTAGAAAGTCAGCCGCTAACCGATAAGCAGCGTGAAGCCTGTATTGTCGATGAAGACAACAACTTGGTGTTAGCCGGTGCCGGCACAGGTAAAACCAGTGTGATGGTTGGTCGAGCAGGGTACTTACTAGAAAGTAAGCAAGCGATGCCAGAGCAAATATTGATGTTGGCCTTTGCCAACAAAGCTGCCGCTGAGATGCAAGAACGTATCGAAAACCGGCTAGGGCATACCCATATCACGGCGAGTACGTTTCACAAACTGGGCAAGAATATCATTGCCAAAGTTGAAGGGGAGCAGCCTTCGCTGAGCCCCTTGGCTGAAGACGATACCTTATTGGCTTGGTATATAAACAATTGGCATGCCCAGCATCTTGAAGAACCCGCCTATAAAAAGTTAACGCTGGATTACTTCGAAAAATATCTATATCCAGAAGCGAATCCTTTCGATTTCGAATCTGAAGGGGCTTATTTCGACTTCATTCTGGCTAATGATATCCGCACACTTAAAGGCGAGTTGGTTAAGAGCTTGGGTGAGTGTTTGATTGCCAATCATCTCTTTAAGCTGGGTATCGAATACGAGTATGAAGCTGCCTATGAGCATCACACAGCTACAGTGCTGCATAGACAGTATCAGCCAGACTTCTATTTGCCAGAACACGGCATTTACATTGAATACTTTGGTATTGATCGAAACGGAAATACAGCCCCCTATATTGATAGTGATAAATATCACGAGGGAATGGAGTGGAAGCGTTCGCTCCATCAGCAACATCAAACTCAATTGATCGAACTGTTTCACTACCAGAGTCTTGAAGGAACACTACTGACTTCAATTGAAGAGCAGCTCACTTCACTGAATGCAGAGTTTGAGCCATTACCAGAAGATGCTGTACTCAATACCCTGAGAGAGTTTGGAGCAATTAATCACTTTGCTATATTACTCAAGGATTTGTTAAAACGTTATCGTGCAAATTGCTTCGAACCTGCGCAACTGGAAAGGACAATCCAAGCTGCACCCAACCAAAATCAGGTAAGAGCGGCGATTGGATTGTTAACACCTATTTTGAAAGACTACCAGGCATTTTTAGATGCTCAAGGACATATCGATTTCGACGATATGATCAACAAAGCGTTGAAATACGCTGAAATGGGCCAGTTCAAAAGCCCTTGGCGGTTTATCTTAGTCGATGAATTTCAGGATATCTCTGACCCTAGAGCACGATTAGTGAAAGCGCTGCGAGATAGTGCGCCAGATTCTTCTCTATTCTGTGTCGGGGACGACTGGCAAGCGATCTATCGCTTTACGGGTAGTGATCTAACCTTTACAACGCAATTTGAACAAGTATTTGGCACGACTGCCATTACACCACTGGATCTAACTTTCCGTTTCAATAGCGCGATTCGAGAGGTTGCTACTCAGTTCGTGCTACAAAATCCAAATCAGATCAAAAAAGAACTCAAATCAAATAGAGTCGAGAAAAGGCCGACAGTCTCGCTAATGCGGGCAGATAATAATGATCAACAACCGAATACTGAAAGTCGCGCAGAAAGGGTTCTGCGAAGAATTGCCAGCATCGCTGAGCCAAACAGTAAGGTTTATTTTCTAAGTCGGTTTGGTTTCTATTTACCTGACATCGGCATGCTGAAAATGTTTCGAGCACAATACCCTGGCTTGAACATAGAAGCGATGACTATTCATGCTTCGAAGGGCAAAGAAGCGGATTATGTTGTGGTATTAGGGTTGGAATCTGGTAAGCTTGGATTTCCTTCCGAAAAGGTCACCCATCCCTTACTGGAAGCCTTGCTCCCGCCCTTAGAAGCGTATAAACATGCTGAAGAAAGGCGATTGTTCTATGTCGCACTTACCCGTGCTAAGAAAAGTGCCTATTTAGTTGCAGATATGGCTGTTGCCTCGGACTTCGTTGTTGAGCTGTTAAAGAACGACTACAAAATTGAACTCAACGAATTTGAAGCATCGCTGGCCCAACAGCTATTTCATCTACTTAAATGCGTCAAGTGTAAAACTGGCACCTTAGTTTCACGCCAGAGCCAGTTCGGCAAGTTCTTTGGCTGCAATAAATATCCGTTATGTTCGCACAAAGAACGAGGGTGCGCTCAGTGTGGTAGCCCCATGACAAGGGTAGATAGGTTTAAAGTATGCGTGAATTCAGAGTGCAGACACTGGGTTCCTATCTGCCCTAAATGTGGTGCTGAATTGACGTTGCGTAAAGGCAAGTATGGCGAATTTTGGGGTTGTCGTAACTACCGGCAAGAAGGCGATGCTTGTCGGCATACTGAGAACAGCATAATCTTTGATAAAGATAAAATTCTAAAGGAATTGGAGAGGCACACAGAGACGGCCACCTCCAATGTCGAGTAGAGCTTCTGAGAAGCTTGTACTTATTTACTCACAAACAAGACCTCATTATAGCTACAGTCGCAGGTCAGCCAATAATGGTTGCCTTGCTTTTTAATGCGTGATTTAGGGTTTCCGCAAGCAGGGCAGGGTGTTTTCATCGATGTATTTGTTTCACAGACACCGCACTGAACGTAGTATCCGTATTTGCCATATTGAGCGGTAAGTTTTTCAGTTTCGCCACATTTCTTGCATGCTAAACTGATCGGTTTTTCATTATTTGGTTGTTCTTTAATAGCCTCTATTTTTAGTTACGATAGGCTGTTCAATTGTTTCAGATTCTAACTTTTTCTGCATGATTTGTCGAAGATAATACGTTTGTAGTTACTTTTGATAGGCATCGCTCAAGCAAAAACTCACCGATATTTTTAAGCTCTTCATCATTAAATACCGGTTTCGTTGAAAGCAAAGAACCTATTTTTGAGTAGCCGCCGATACGCTTTACTTCATCCGCAACGCTTTCGCTTTTGATGACCTGCTTACTAATGTTTTTGGGAATATCTTCTCTATGCAGAATGCAGTTGTTCGAGACGGTACAAAGAACATCCCATTCACGATGCGTAACTTGTGTTTGGATGCCAAGAATTTTTCCTAGAAATAATTCCACATTGGCGATCATAAGCTTGCGCAAGAGATCTTTCTGTAACTCTGCTTGAATGATAGGTGAAGGCATGCCTGTCCACTGGCCTTTGTAGCTTCTTGACCACTCACCATGACTGTTAACTTTAACTTCACCGAAAATACTCTTGGACTCAATGATAATGAAACCAGTTCGATGCACCACTAGGTGATCAATTTGTGCAATTTCATCGTTGAAGGTGAAGCGGTAGTCATTTAATACAAGAAAATTTTCATTATTTTTAAATGCGCGACGGAGGTAAAAAGCGACATCTTTTTCTTGCTGTTCTCCGGCGGCCAAACGTGGATTGGTGTGTTCTGTGAAATCCTTTTGCTTCAATATGGTCATGGTACATCTCTGTAAAATTTAACTATTTGAATTGGCAATACTTTATCAAATATTCTTACAAACAACCACATTCAACCACCGCTCATCCCTATCAGGCCGCTTATCCACTGTCACCCACTGTTCAACTATCGATAGACAAGGGCAGTGCTTCAACAGCTCTTGTAACCCTTCCTCATTCAAATCCGTAAACACTCGACCATCTTTTTCTCGCTCACCACAGCCATATTTAAACGACATATACCAAACACCCATCGGTTTCAGTGCCGCTTCAAACTGCGTAAAAACTTTGGGTAGCAATGCTTCTGGTAAGTGGAGTAGGGAGGCACAAGCCCAAATGCCGTCATAGTGCTCAATGTCGGTTATCGACTCTAGGGTTTGCTGTTTAACGGGCAATCCGGTGAATTGGCTGGCCAGTTTTACCATTTCAACAGAAGCATCCATTGCGTCGACTTGAAATCCCATAGCTAAAAACGCTTTAGCATCTCGGCCTGATCCACAACCTGCATCTAAAATGCGTCCACCTGGTTTAACGCGCTTAACAAATAGGCGATAGAGTTCACTCATGTCCACTTGAATGGTATCGTTAAAAAAAGACTCGGCGTTTTGGTTATAAAATTCTAGCGTCATCATGATGTTCTTAGGTTAAGAATGGATTGATGTGACAACACAAGGATGAGCCCCGTTGAAACCACCTTTTGAGAGCATCCCAGCGTTTCAGCCTTCGTTATTGGAAACCTTAACACAACGTTTAGAACCCTTGGGTTTTTTCTTAACGAAACATGTGCTGAGGGGTGTGCTGTTTCATCACCAAGCCTCTGATACCGCCATTATGGTGGATCATCGTGTCTGTGATCGAAACTATCCCTATTCCTACACCGAGTATACCAAAGAGCAAAATAGCTTAATGCATCAGCATGCCAGTCTGTTTCGAATCATCGTTGATGATGAGGATGAACTGGAGCAAGAGTGGCAGCTACTTCAACGTTATCTGAATCGCGATTTTAGTGAGGATGAGATTCGTGCGGGTGGTAATCGAGCACTGTCAGAAGTAGATCCAACCTTGCCGGAAGCCTATTTCGAGCAAGCATTTATTGAATGTTATGGTCATGAAGCGCTTGATCGAGTCTCGCGAGAGTTACCCATTATTGATATCAAAGGTCAGACCCGTTGGGTGGATTATTTTCTGCAGCGATCTGAGGGTGCTGATATTGCCATCGAAAAAAACGGTGAGACCTACCATCATCCCATCATTACCGGTAAGACTCAGTATCAGCGTCAGTTAGTCAAACAAAATTCCTTGGTTGCCTATGGCGTCAAGGTGTTTCGTTGGTCGCTGGAGGGAATGCAGTTTGTTGAAAACTTTCATGAAGAGTTAAAGCGATTTTTAGGGCCAGCAGAATATTTTGAGTTGGCACAGAAGGTCAGTGTCTCGCGGGCATTTGCATTACTGCATCATCAGGTCAACCAACTGGATGCGATGCGACAGGCACGCGTTGAAGGGAAGAATGCGTTTCTTGTCGTGTTGCCAACAGGCACAGGTAAAACTGAGGTGCTGATTGCAGATCTAGCCGAGCAATATCATGCAGGGTTTGCCAAAAAATCTCTGATCATGGTGCCATCTAAACAGTTGAAATTAGATCATATTCAGAAGTTTTCAAAGCGTTTGGCCGACCATGACATAGACCACCTTCGTGTCGGTGAAGGATTGGAGAATGATGTTGTTGTGCAAACCTACTCGATGATGAGTCGTCTGTTTACCCGATTGCCGTCAGATCTTTTCGATTACTTGGCCGTTGATGAAGCGCATCATGCTACCGCACCAACTGTAAAAAAGGTTATTCAGCATTTTCGTCCCAAAACCTTGATCGGCTTAACCGCCACTGATAAGCGTCTGGATGCACAAAAGTTAGAGGATATCTTTGGCAGTTATGACACTGATCTCAGCTTAGTTGAGGCGATCAAGCAAGGGCTCTTATCGCCGATAAAAGCTTTTCGACTGCACAGTAATTTGGATTTTTCTGA
>JAJOJN010000063.1 GCA_021208565.1 Nitrincola sp. | reverse complement strand
CTTCTACTGACGGGTAACGAAAGACTCAACAACAGGGCAAATTTAGACTATCAAGCCGAATACGTTCATTTCACTCGCGATAGAAAGGACTTTTTCGAAAGACCTGAAGATATTCTTAACAAAACTGAAGCACAGAGAGTTCATTTACGCCCTTCAGTTAGCCATGTAAACACTCGTCCATGGGGTTTCCTGAATGGCGAATTGACACTTTGGCACAGTAGTTATGATTTTGACTTCCCAGAAGGGGCCACAACAGATTTTATTCCAAACTCAGTGACAGCCAGTGTCGCCAGCATAGATTCGGGATTATACTTTTGATCGAGATTTTTTATTTTCGGATCAAAGCTTCTCTCAGTCATTAGAGCCAAGACTAATGCTCCTTCATGTTGCAAAAAATAATGATCAACCAACCACAGGGCAATTTAATTACTTCGATTCATCCCAGCTGAGTTTTAGTTACAATAATTTATTTGATCGTTATGGCTGGAGCGGTAATGATCGTATCTCGGCCACTTCTCAAGCAACGATTGGTGTTTCTTCAGCGATATACAATGAACGAGGAGCTGAAAAAGCTAGACTAGCAGTCGCTCAAGCCTACTATGCAAAAGATAGAGAACCTAGTGATAGAAGACCCGGTGATGTCAGTGGAACAGAATCTAGTTCTAATATTGCACTATTAGCTCAGTGGAATGTAACACCATCCTTGCGTTTAAGGCATGATTCAGAGATAGATCGCGATGATTTCACTCTGGAAGAACAAAACTACCAAGCCACATGGCGACCGGATGACGAAAACCTTTTCTATTTCAGTTACCGTGATCGAGTTAACTCAGCAAGTAATGATCCTAGAACTCGTCAATCAGACATAGTTTACCGCAATCAAATTAATCCTCAGTGGGCATTTATTGGTCGCTGGCAACATGATATTGAAAGAAGGCAAAGACTCGATACTGTTCTCGGATTAGAGTACGGAACCTGCTGTTGGAAAATGCGTCTCACAGCACGAGAATTTTTGTCACCCGAGAAACGAGGTGGAATCGCAACAGAATACGATCGCGGCGTATTCCTCCAGTTCGTATTACGCGGCCTTGGCTCCTTTGGTGGAGATGGCGGACGTAGCTTAATCGAAGAAATAACCGGATTTAGAGAGAGAGATCATGATAATTTCTAAAAAAAGGCTGATACAGTCATTGATGACGTGTCTGCTGACTGTCGTTATCGCCTCGCCAAGTGTTGCTCAGCAGCTAGATCGAATTATCGCTGTTGTGAATGAAGACATTATCATGCAGAGCGAGCTAGATCTTCGGATGGCCTTGGTCACAGACCAAATCCGCGCTCAGGGTGTTCAAGTCCCTCCTCAGGAAGTCCTAAGACAACAAGTACTTGACCGCTTGATTATGGATAGTTTGCAGCTGCAAATTGCGGAGATGCAGGGCTTAAGAATTTCAGATCGTCAGTTGAACGATACGCTTGAAAATATTGCGGCTCAGAACGGTATGACCCTAGCCGAGTTTAGAGATGCATTGATCGCCGAAGGCCAAGATTTTGCGCAAGCGCGTGAGCAGATACGTCGTGAGCTTTTAGTCAGCCAGGTTCAGCAAAGCAATGTGAATCGTCGTATTCAGATTACGGATCAAGAAGTCCGTAACTTTCTAAACTCAGATGTGGCTCGTCAGCAATCACAAGCGGAGTTCTTGCTGAGTAATATTTTAATCGCACTACCTTCTCAGGCGTCACCTCAAGATATTCAGGAAGCTGAGCAACGCGCCCAACAGGTGTATGACCAGTTAACTCAAGGTGCTGTATTTGCTGACCTAGCTGTCTCTGCCTCAAATGCACCAAACGCTTTGAACGGAGGAGACCTTGGCTGGCGTAATCAAAATGAACTTCCGCAGAACCTAGCTGCGGGCATTTCCGGCCTTCAACCCGGTCAATTCAGCCGCCCGATTCGCACCCCTGGTGGCTATCATATCATTCAGGTTAGAGACCGTCGTGGTGGTGAAGCAACGCTAGTCGAACAAGTATTAGTCAGCCACATTCTACTCACACCCAATGAAATCCGTTCACCGCAACAAACCCGAGCACTGGCAGTTGATTTGCGTGAGCGTTTGCGTCAAGGACAGCCTTTTGAAAACTTAGCGCGCCGCTATAGTGATGACCCGGGCAGTGGCTCCCAAGGTGGTAGCCTAGACTGGGCGCAGAGTGGACAAATGGTACCAGAATTTGAGCAAGTGATGTTTAACACGCCTGTAGGCGAATATTCTGAACCTTTCGAATCTCGGTTTGGCTGGCACGTACTTTGGGTTCGTGACCGTCGCACGCAAGATATGACCAACGAAATGATGGAAAATATGGCGCGTAACGCAATAGGTCAACGCAAGTTCAGTGAAGAGCTGGATAACTGGCTGAGAGAGCTTCGCTCTCAGTCCTATATCGAAATTCGTCTCTAAGGTTTTTGAGTGTCTATTTTACGTTTTGCGATCACGCCAGGCGAACCAGCAGGTATAGGACCTGATCTTTGTGTCATGTTGGCACAGCAGATATGGCCTCACCAGCTGATCGTCTTTGCCGATCCAGATCTACTCATATCACGAGCCAAGGTACTTGATTTACCCCTCAAGCTAGTTATTTGGCAAGGACCAGATGACCGTCATGTGTGCTGTCCTGGAGAGCTTTTGATTTATCCGCATGCTTTAGCTGTGCCTGCTTCAGCGGGCACACCAGATGTTCGTAACGCACACTACGTCTTGGAAACCCTGTCGAGAGCCACTCAGCTCTGTCAAGCTGGCATCTTAGACGCGCTCATCACGGCACCTGTTCATAAGGGAATCATCAACGATGCGGGTATCCCTTTTACTGGACACACGGAATTTCTTGAGCAAATGACTCACACCTCCAAGGTGGTGATGATGTTAGCAACTGAAGGCTTAAGAGTCGCACTAGCGACCACACACCTTCCCTTGCGTGAAGTTGCTGACGCTATTACAGCCCCTCTTCTGAGAGAGGTGATTGAAATTATTTTTCAGGATTTACGAGATAAATTTGGCATAGCACAACCCAAACTTCTCGTAGCAGGGCTCAATCCGCATGCAGGCGAGAATGGGCATCTCGGCATGGAAGAGATCAATATTATCTCACCCGTACTTGAAGAATTTCGACAAAGTGGAGAGCAGATTAAGGGGCCGCTTCCTGCCGATACTCTGTTTAATGAAAAGCTCTTGAATGAGGCCGATGCGGTACTTGCTATGTATCATGACCAAGGGCTACCCGTTCTGAAATATAAAGGTTTTGGTAAAGCCGTGAATATCACACTTGGACTGCCAATTATCCGAACATCTGTCGATCACGGTACGGCTTTTGATTTAGCAGGCACTGGAAAGGCTGACCCAGGAAGCTTGATCACAGCGATCGACACAGCCGTTCAAATGGCAAGTTCTAAACTTAAAACAATAGGTTCACATGAGTAAAAAACCAGTGGGTCACAAAGCCCGCAAACGATTTGGTCAAAACTTTTTGCAAGACCAAGGCGTGATTCAGCGTATTATTCGATCCATCAGCCCCAAGCCTAGCGACGCATTGGTTGAGATAGGGCCTGGCCTAGGTGCTTTGACTGAAGAGCTATTGAGTAATGCAGGTCATCTTGATGCGATCGAGCTCGACAGAGATCTCGTGCCGATTTTGAGAACCAAATTTTTTCGTTATGGGGATCAGTTTCGTATCCACGAAGCGGATGCTATGAAGTTTGATTTCACTACCTTATGTCATGACGGACAGCGTTTTACGTGTTGTTGGCAATCTACCCTATAACATCTCGACGCAACTGATCTTTCATTTGCTAAGCCATCACCAACAGATCTTTGACATGCACTTCATGCTACAGAAAGAGGTGGTGGAACGACTAGCCGCAGGACCGGGCGAAAAAAACTATGGCCGCCTCAGTATTATGGCGCAATATTACTGTAAAGTAGATAATCTGTTTCTCGTACCACCTGAAGCATTTGACCCTGTACCCAAAGTTGATTCCGCCATTGTCCGATTAACACCATATGAAACATTGCCTTATGTCGCTATGGACGTTAATCAGCTTCAAAATGTAGTGAGAACAGCATTTAACCAACGCCGTAAAACACTGCGAAACAACTTGAAAGAGTTGATCAGTTCACAGGCGTTAGAGACACTTGATATTAACCCCGGTGAAAGACCTGAACGCTTAACTCTACAGTCGTTTATTCGTATCAGTGACTACCTGACACAAGCAAATAAGGATTAACCTAAACCCATGACTAGCGATTCATTAGACCAGAATATTGAGATTTCTGTAGATACCGCCTACTTAATTGAGCAATCAGATCCGGAAGCTCATCGGTATGTATTTTCTTATCATATTACCATCACCAATCATAATAACTTTCCGGTACAGCTCATTAGTCGTCGCTGGTTGATAACGGATGGTAATGAACAAACTCAAGAGGTCAATGGTGAGGGGGTAGTTGGAGAACAGCCTGTTATTCTGCCAGGACAAAGCTTTAGTTATACCAGCGGAACTGTTTTACCGACAGAAGTGGGCAGCATGCAAGGCCATTATGCTATGGTCTGTGAAGCCTTAGGTGAGTTTATTGCACCGATTCCTGCGTTCACTCTCGCCCTTCCCAACGCCCTGCACTAAATCCCGAAGAGTTAGACACTTACGTAAAATCGCCGAGTATTGTTATACTCGGTGCATATTTATTTTTTGTGAATGAGAAATGCCATGGATTTTGCATCACTGCTAGGTATCATTTCTGGCTTCGCGCTGATTATTATTGCCATTTTCTTAGGTGGCAATCCCGATGTATTCGTTAACATACCTGGGTTAATGATTGTTTTTGGCGGAACGATAGCCGCTACCTTGCTTACGGTACAGTTTAAAGATGTCTTGAATGCCTTTAGAGCCGCGTGGATCGTCTTCACCCAGGATCGAACCAATGCGCAAGAGATGATTGACACCATGCTAGAGTTAAGCCGTATCAGCCATCGCCATGGCTTATTGATGCTGGGTGATATCGAAACTAACTCCAGAGTACTACAACGCGCCGCTAACTTGCTGGCAGAAGCCGCATCAGAGCAAGTTATCCGCAACACACTGCAGAATGAAATAGACTCTCTTATTGCAAGGCACTTTACCGTCCAAGATGTCTTTAAAAAAAATGGCCATGTATGCGCCGGCATTTGGCATGCTGGGTACACTTATTGGATTAATTCAGATGCTAAGCGCACTGCAAGATCCTGAAACCATTGGCCCAGCCATGGCTATTGCACTCTTAACAACTTTCTATGGTTCATTACTGGCAACCGTTGTATTTCTTCCGATTGCCGGAAAGCTTAGAGCAAGAACCTTGTCAGAAGTAACCAATCTAGAGATTATTCGTGAAGGCTGTATCAGCATACTCACCAATGATCATTATGCACATGTCTATGAACAACTATCCTCATACTTGCCTGAAGCCACTAGAAAACCGCTGAGGATGGGTGGCAAGCAAAAAAGAAGCTAGCGATAATAAGGATGCTAAAAACAAGCCTCAAGGTAAAAAGCCATGAGTCGAAAAAACGCAACTCTTGGAAGAGAACGACGGCCCCGGTTGGATCACCACTTTTGCTGATCTAATGACACTTTTGCTCGTTTTCTTCGTACTGCTGTTTTCTATCTCCAGTATTGAAAAAGAAGCCTTTGAAGAAGCCGCACGCTCACTCAATATTGCCTTATCTCGTGACAGTGCACCTTCCAGTCTAATTCCTTTATTAGAGCCTGCCGCAGAAACCACGCGCATTCCAGACCCAAACGAGCCAGTCATCATTAATCGTGATGCCGAGCTAGCTGACCAAATGCGCTTTCAACAAGCCCTAGTCGACTCCATTAACCTTGAACTAGAAGAGATCATTCAAGAACTCGAAGGTTCGCTTCGAGAGTCCGATATGGGTAGCTGGGTCGAGATAGGTACCCCTCTTGATGGACGTCTAACCCTCAAAGTCAATGCAGCGGTCATGTTTGACCCTGGATCCGTTGAGATCAGACGATCCATGATGCCCTTGCTCGACAGCGTGTTAGAAGTAGTGTTAAACAACCCTGGGTTTAAATTGGAAGTTCACGGTCATACGGACAACCAACCGGTTGACCCTGCGCTTTTTCCCTCTAACTGGGAACTATCTGCGTTTCGTGCGACAGCAGTACTTCGCTTTCTAATAGAAGGTGGACTGTCCCCTCAGCGTGTTGTCGCGAGTGGGTACGGAGACTCTATGCCTTTACTTCCCAATGACTCGGAAGAGAATAGAGCTGCAAATCGACGCATTGAATTTGTTCTTGAACGTATGGAGCTACCTCGATGAAACCCGTCATCATACTTCCTGGAGTAAAGGACAGAGGCCGGAGGGCTTACCGCATGACACCCGTTCAGGATGATCCTGTTAGTCTACGTGTTGATGGAAAGTTAGTTGATCTTGAAGATTTGTCTGTTAATGGAGTCGCTTTTCTCAGCGAGCAGGATTTGAAAGCTGGGATATACGATGCTCAACTAAACTTCACCCTGCAGCAGCGTGATTACTCACTCTTTTGTAAATTAAATCTGATTCGAACTAAAACAGACGCTTACGCAGGAGAATTGCAAGAGATGACTAGCCTCGATGAACGACTTCTCTCAAAATTCATACTTGAGTGCCAAAAAAATGCAATCATGCGCCAGCGAGAAGACTCACAAGTTGATGAGCATTAGTTTTTTGTGCGAATGCGTAAAAATGCTATTGACAAAAGTATATAGTCTCTATAATATACGCACCACGTTGATGCGGGGTGGAGCAGTCTGGTAGCTCGTCGGGCTCATAACCCGAAGGTCGTAGGTTCAAATCCTGTCCCCGCTACCAAATTTTAGAAGGCAGATCAGTTACTTACTGATCTGCCTTTTTTATTTGTTTCCGTCTGTGCCCATTCTGTGCCCAAACCGTGCCCTTTTTTATCACAAGCAAAACACCTAGTCAGGAACAAGACCGTAAGTCTTTTTTAGGCACATAAACTACAAAACCGAGCCAACTTGATGCTTTTGCCATATCTCAAAGTCATGGTGGGCATGGCTCAGATTTCAACTATGTCTTTATCCTTTACATGCGTTATCAGCTTTTCGATTTCACAGTCGAAGTAATTGCACAACTTATCAAGGTTATCTGTAACAGTACTACTTCCCTGATGGTTCATCATCTTTGACAGCGTCATTCTATTTATTCCAGTTTCCTGAGCGATTTCAGAAACAGTGATGCGTCTCTTCTCCTGAAATTCTTTTTCTGCAATCAGCTCTTTGAGGTGATAACGAATCATGAACAACCCTTATTGATTAAATTAATTATCAAAAAATACTTGTAATTATCATTGACGTACTATAATAACAGTCAGATGATTATTTAAATCATCAAACGATAATCAAAAAACTAAGGGGTATCATCTCATGAACCACACATATCTGACAACAGAAGAGCTTTCGCAACGCATCAAATATGATCCTAGAACTATTCGTCAAAATCTGAAGGACTCTGTGCTTATCGAAGGAAGCACTACATCAGAC
>JAJOJN010000059.1 GCA_021208565.1 Nitrincola sp. | reverse complement strand
CATTCGAGCAGATGAAAAAAGGACAGCGTTTGGGTGAGTCCCACCTAGTGCTGTTGAAGCAGCACAGGAACTGGCAAAACAATTGCTTATCTTCTGGCTAGCTTGCCCATCGCCAAACGTCACGGCCTTAAGTTGGTTGTTTCCACGGCCATGGTCGCGCTACAAGAACAGCTTATTGATAAGGATCTTCCCGAATTAGCAAAGCATGCGGGTTTGAGTTTTCGTTATACTCTTGCTAAAGGGCGCGGTCGTTAATCTTTGTCTGAGTAAAGCGGAGCAGTTACTTGATAATCAAACGTCTTTGGGGCAAATGGCGCTTTACGAAGATGAAGAAGCGCAAAAAAATTGAACCCTCCGCTTTAGAAAAAGTACGACAGGTCATGCAGCGTTATGCTGAAGGAAAATGGGATGGAGATCGCGATAAATTAGATCTCGTTCCGGCAGATGAAACCTGGAGTTTACTCACCAGCGATCACATGCAGTGCAGCAATCGCCGCTGTATTAATTTTAGTGTGTGTCCTTTTTATCGTGCCCGTGAACAGATGGTAGATGCCGATTTGGTCATTGCTAACCATGACCTAGTGCTTGCGGATCTGTCCTTAGGCGGGGGTGCTATTCTTCCTGAACCTTCAAATACCCTCTATGTGTTTGACGAAGGTCATCACTTGGCGGATAAGGCGGGTAGTCATTTCTCCTACAGTTTACGAATTCTGAATGCACTGCGTTTAATCGGTGGGATGGAGAAGAAACTGCTGCAATTCAGCCAGCAAACCAATTCATCATTCTTAGATGATCTGGTGACTCGGATGCACCTACCCATTCAGGATCTTCTTAAGGGGCTGGGCATCTGGAAAACCTTAGCTGAGGGTTTAACCTTTGATGCCGATCGTGGGCGAACGCCCAGAGTTAGATTTGCTGGCGGGCGTCAACCTGACGATTGGCTCATTCCGGCTCAAGAGGTGAAGCATTGTTGTGATCGTTTGTTACAGTATTTAGATCAGTTAGGGGCGTTACTTAAAGAGGCGATGGAAGGAAATCTCGCGGATATTGAACGTCCGCATGCTGAGGCTTTTTTTTCCACAAATCGGATTTTTAATCAGTCGTCTGCAACAGATGAGCTGGCTGGCTGGAAGTTTTGCAAGGCTGGATGAACTCGGTAAAAGCCCTACTGCTCGATGGGTGGTGCAGCATGAGACGCTTAATGGGGTGGATTACGAATGCTGTAGCAGTCCTGTGTCCGTTGCGGCAACCCTACAAGAACATTTATGGCAAGCCTGTTTTGGCGCTTTGATTACGTCCGCCACGTTGACCGCCTTGGGCAATTTTGATCGCTTAAAGCAAACGCTAGGCCTGCCTCAGGATACCCCTTGTGAACGTTTGAGTAGTCCATTTGACTATTATCAGGCTGCGGAACTGCATATTCCAAAAATGCGGCATGAACCTAATCGAATTGACGAGCACACCGATGAGGTCACTGATTTTTTAAATGCTGAATTGCCGAAATTGTCAGCCAGCTTAGTATTGATTTGAGTTCCTGGCGACAGATGTTTAGAGTACTTGAAGGATTGGATACTGCACTTCGTGATCGAGTGATTGAACAGGGAGGACGATCAAAGTCGGCCATGTTGCAGCTACATAGAGATCGGATTGATAACCAGCAGCCTAGTTGTCTTTTCGGTCTAGCCTCTTTTGCCGAAGGTGTTGATCTGCCAGGGCATTATTTAACTGATGTTATTATCACTAAACTGCCGTTTAGCGTCCCTGATGATCCTGTGGACGCGACCTTGGCAGAGTGGATAGAACAGCAGGGGGGGAATGCCTTTTCAGATTTGGCGGTGCCCGTCGCGTCAATGCGATTAACTCAAGCGGTCGGCAGATTGCTAAGAACGGAAAAAGATCGAGGGCGAGTGATCATTTTAGATCGCCGTCTGACCAGTAAATTTTATGGCCGCCAAATCCTAGATGCTTTACCACCTTTTCGACAGGTGTTCTGACAGGGTAAGATAGCGGCAGTAGATGTTGAATTTTTAGAAGGTAATCTCTTGAATATAGAAGAACAGCAACAAACGGAAGCCGTTACGGAACAGGTTCAAGACGAAGGCGCAGAGCGTAAGAGTCGGAGCAAACGCCGAGTGAGTAGTAAGAATACTCGTGGTTCGAGCCGAGCAAAGAGTCGTCGTCATGAGTGGACTCCACAGGAGTTTGTTGTGCCAGAAGTTGCCGATCGCAAACGCTTCCACGACTTTAATCTACCCGATGCTCTGATGCATTCGATCGCAGATTTGGGCTTTGAATACTGCACACCTATACAAGCGGCTACCATTGAACATGCTCTAGCGGGTAAGGATCTGATCGCAAAAGCACAGACAGGTACGGGTAAAACGGCCTCTTTCTTAATCGGTATTATTACGGATCTACTGGACTTCCCTCTAGAAGAGCCTAGAAAGCTAAAAGAACCTAGAGCACTCATAATTGCACCTACCCGAGAGCTGGCGTTACAAATCGCGGCTGATGCGGAAGGCTTGGTGAGTTATTCGGATTTATCAGTCGTTTCGCTGGTCGGTGGAATGGATTATGAAAAACAACGTAAAGCCCTTTCAAAAGGACCCGTTGATATTTTAGTGGTTACACCTGGACGCTTAATCGATTTTGTAAAATCCAAAGATGTCGATCTTTATAACGTCGAGGTATTGGTCCTAGATGAAGCCGATCGCATGTTGAGTATGGGGTTCATCCCCGATGTCAGGACTATTATTCGACATACGCCTCGTAAAGGCCCAGATCGTCAGACCCTTCTCTACAGTGCGACCTTCTCAGAAGAGATTATGAACCTCGCTCGTCAGTGGACTCAGGACCCTGTTCAGATTGAAATAGAGTCAGAATCTCAGGTCACCGATAATATTACTCAAACCGTTTTTTTTAGTGTCAGCAAGTGATAAATACACCTTACTGCGCAATTATTTACGTGTTAATAATATTGAGCGTGCGATAGTCTTTTGTAATCGTCGTCACGAAACTCGAGACTTAGCGGAAAAACTCAGTCGTGACGGTGTGCGCTCCGCGTTAATGTCGGGTGAAATACCGCAAAATAAACGCGTCAAAACACTTGAAGACTTCCGTAGTGGCAAAATTCAGGTGCTAGTTGCCACCGACGTGGCGGGCAGGGGTATCCACATTGATGGAGTGACCCATGTGATCAACTACCAATTGCCGGAAGAGAGCGATGACTATGTGCATCGAATTGGTCGTACTGGCAGAGCGGGTGCTGTTGGCACATCTATCGCATTTGCGTGTGAGAATGACTCCTTCCTTATTCCTGAAGTCGAGGCGGGTACAGGTGTTAAGCTGGAATGTGTGCATCCTGATCCTGAGTTACTTGAGCCCATTCAAGAGCCTAGTTGAGTATGAGTGAAGATAAACACCGCACAGTCAAAATTAGAAACCTAATGGGCATAGTGGTCAGTGCGTTATTCGTTATTGTCGGTATTGCCGGCTTTCAGCGCACTCAAGACCCTATGTTGTTGGTCGCTTTTGTGATCATGGCCATACTGTCATTTGGCATCATTAGTTTGGTTTTTCGCTTAGTGGATCGTTTATTGGATTCGCTAGATCAAGATCGTTCAAAATAACAACTGGAGAGCGCCGTGAGCCCTGTGTCGCACATTGCCGTCCTTGGTGGTGGAAGTTTTGGAACCGTGATAGCCAATATCATGGCAGAAAAAAGGCTTTCATGTCCGTTTGTGGATGCGAGACGCTGAGCGTGTAGCAGAGATTAATACCACGCATTTTAACGCTCGATATTTGCCAGATTATCCATTGGCGCCCACACTTGAGGCCACCACAGAGCTTAAAGTCGCCCTTGAAGATGCTGAAGCCGTATTTATCTCTGTTCCTAGTCACGCCGTAAGAGAGGTTGTTCAGCAATCTGCCCCTCTCTTAACGCCTGATCAGCTGTTGATTAGCACGACCAAGGGGATAGAGGCACAGACCTTTAGCCTCATGAGTGAAATTATTGCTGACGAGATAGCGGGTGCCAGAATAGGTGTGCTGAGTGGACCTAATTTGGCTAAAGAGATCGCTCGTCACCAACTCACAGCGACTGTAATTGCCAGTCAGGATGAAGCCTTACGTCAGCGTATTCAGCAGCTGCTTCACTGCCCCTATTTTAGAGTCTATGCCAGTTCTGATACCTATGGCGTCGAATTGGGTGGAACTCTGAAAAATATATACGCCATTGCAGCAGGTATGAGTGCTGCATTAGGTATGGGTGAAAATACGCGTAGCATGTTGATGACGCGTTCACTGGCAGAAATGAGTCGGTTTGCTGTGTCAATGGGCGCTAATCCCATGACTTTCTTGGGTTTGGCCGGTGTCGGCGATCTTATCGTCACCTGTATGTCCCCGTTGAGTCGTAACTTCCGTGTTGGATTTGCGCTTGGAGAGGGCAAATCCCTAGAACAAGCCGTTTCAGTATTAGGTGAAGTAGCAGAGGGCGTAAATACCCTGCGTCAAGTCCGTGATAAAGCTTTGGAAAAGGATATCTACATGCCATTGGTCACCGGGTTGTATGAGGTGGTCTTTAACGGTGCGCCTGTGGCGGCTATTGCCAGGAGCATGATGGTGAATGCCCAGAGCAGTGACGTAGAGTTTGTTCTGCCCCGTGATGCTTGCGGTCAATAACAGACACGTGACTATGCATTCGTTAACCGAAGCATCGGAGTTAAATGTTCAACTCTCTCATCTTAATTTGAGGGGGTTGGTTTGGGGTGCTGCTTCAGCCGAACCCATTATTGCCCTACATGGTTGGCTGGATAATTCCGCCAGTTTTTTTGGTTTAGCACCGTTGCTGAGCAGATATCAAGTGATCGCTCCCGATCTGGTTGGACATGGCTTATCTGACCATCGTCCTCAGGGCGTCCCTTACTATGTTTGGGACAATGTGGCTGATATTCTAGCCTTAGTCGATCATCTAAAAATCGATAGATTTCATCTTCTTGGACATTCAATGGGAGCGGGAATTTCTAGCCTTTTGGCTGCGATAGCTCCGGAAAGAGTCTTATCTGTCACCTTGTTGGATGGCCTAGTACCTGTCACCACACCGGCTAGTCAAGGTCCTCAACAGATGGCCATGAGCTTACGACAGCGACAGCGCATAGCAGAGCGTCCCTTGCGATACTACGCCACCTTTCAACAGGCCGTGTTAGTTAGATCCAAAAGCCATTATCCCGTGAGCCTGAAAGCCGCAGAAGCTTTAGTGTCTCGAGCCCTTTCTGAAACGGATAAAGGGTGGCGATGGCATACGGACCCCTATCTATTTGCGCCGTCTGTGCTAAGGTTAACAGAGGATCAAGTGGCTGAATTTCTGAGTCAAATTGATTGTTCAGTGTTATTGTGTCTGGCTGAAAAGGGAATTGCTACACCACAAATCTACCCGTTGGCTCAACGCGTAAGAAATATCACTATTAAAACGATGGCCGGTGGGCATCATTCCATCTAGAAGATCACGCGCTTGAGGAAATGGCTGAAACTATTTTGTGTCATCTGAATCATACAACTAGTTACCGCCAGCAGAATAATAACTCGCGAATTGAACGCGTATAAGGAGAGACCATGTACGATCGTTTGATCAAACTGTGTTTGATGGCGACATTGATTTTTGTAAGCCCTGCTTATGCAACCACTCAGTTGCCTGAGTGGTTTGAACCTTTCCCCTTATCGACCTTGGAAAACCAATCGGCTCGACCCACCCCTGATTATCAATTGCCGCTGAGTCAAATTACTCGCATTCAAGGTTTGCTCAGAACCCAGAATGAACGAAGATTAAGAGGTCAGTTGATTCGTCGTACTTGGGAGTTGGCTTCGGGTAACACGCCCGCACAAGGTTTTCATCATGTTCGTGATCAACTTGTCGCTCAACAAGCTGAAATTCTTTTTGAATGTTCGTCCAGACAGTGTGGTGCGAGTAATCTTTGGGCAAATCAGGTGTTTGGCTACGCCAATCTGCTTGGTGTGGATAGTTCTCAGTTCTACCTTGCAGCTGAGATAGCGACCGGTCACGTGGCGGTCTATGCCGTGCGTCGTGGCAATGGACGAGTCTATTTACACATTGACTATATCCACGATCCCTCATCAGCTCCTAGCGTAGAAACTGTTGCTGAGGAAGTGCAACGTAATGATCTGACCTGGCAGCAAGTATTTGAGCAGCAGGGTTTTGTCGATCTCAGTGGTTGGGCAGCAGATGATCCAGAAACGCTGTCAGTACTATTGGACTTGTTGGATGAAAACTTGAATCTCAAGTTACGTGTGGTCGTACATCAGCGTGTTAGTTCGGGTGATACCGGGTTAACCGAGAGTAATGCGATGGCTCAGCAGTTGGAATACGCGTTGCTCGAAGCAGGAGTTTTGCCTGAAAGAGTCGCCGTCTTTGGAATTGGTGCCTTAGCGCCTTCTGTACTCGGTGATGACTCGCAAGCCTTAACCTTGATTAAGTTAGAGAATTAAGAAAATGCCACGTGTGTCTCTGGTATTAGGTGCGGGTGGAGCACGTGGTTATGCTCATATTGGTGTGATCAACCAGCTTGTCTCTCGCGGCTATGAAATCGTTTCGATTTCAGGTAGCTCCATGGGGGCTTTAGTTGGTGGTCTATACGCAGCGGGTGGCTTGGAGGCTTATACACAGTGGGTAAAAACCTTACGATGGATCGATGTGGTACGTCTGCTGGATCTTCATTTTTCACACGGAACGATTCGAGGTGATAAGGTTTTTGCAAAAATCGAATCGATGATTGGAAAACCCAATATTGAAGATCTCCCAATTCACTACACGGCTGTCGCAACTGATATCACGCGCCACAAAGAGGTGTGGTTTCAGGAGGGATCTTTGCTTGAAGCCATTCGGGCATCTTCAGCCGTACCTGGCGTTTTTTCACCCATCCTTAAAGGGCAACGTATTCTGGTGGATGGTGCAGTCTTAAATCCTTTACCGATGATCCCAACCATGGCTGTTGAATCAGACATGATTTTAGCAGTGGATCTTAACTGTGCTGAAGATGATGTTGACCCCGAGGTGTTGCCGCGAATACAACATTTGCTGACCAGTCGCCCCGTCAGTGAAAATAACCGAATAGGTGTGATAGTAAGCTCCATGGAGGTCTTGCACGGCGCATTGAGTCGTTACAAGGTGGCAGGCTATCAGCCAGATCTGTTGTTACATATACCCAAGTCGATCGCTGGATTTCACGAGTTTCACCGAGCAACCGAGTTGATTGATTTGGGATCGAGAATTGCGGCTATACAGCTAGATCAATATGAGTCCCGAGGTAAAATAAAGCCTTCACTTACAGATGATCAGTTTAGCTAGTGCTTACTTCTTTATCCTCACTAGATTGACCCAGAGTATTCCTGAAAACTTCTGTATTTGTTGGGTTAATCATTGATCTATGAAAACCTGCATGTTTACACCAGTGATGATGCACGGTTTAACAGTTTCTATTCTATAAAACTCAATAAAATCAATGATTTGTAGCTAAGGTGTTTTGGATATAGCGCATAGACATGGCACAAAATGAGCACTCTTAAATTTATTTTGTTGAACCTG
>JAJOJN010000060.1 GCA_021208565.1 Nitrincola sp. | reverse complement strand
ATGCTCAACTGCCAAGGCTTTGTATACTTCATCTAAAGTTGTGACTGTGGTCTGTTTGAGCGAAAGAGGCAGCTCTGCCCCTTGGATAGCACTGCCCAAGTCACAAAAAAGCACCAGTTTGTCAGATTGTCCGTCACTCATTCTTAAGCCCAAATGTCTGAAATGTTTATGTATCTATAGATTAACTTTGTTTGAAATGCATGTAAAACATTTATAACTTAACGCTAAGGTTCATTAGGCAAAAAATCAGCGTAGAATCAACACATCATTCGTCTTAACTTTTTTGAAATCGAACTCTGAGCCAAACATGACTGCCAACTCTCGTAAGATCTTAATTACCAGCGCTCTACCCTATGCTAATGGCCCTATTCATCTAGGACATATGGTTGAATACATTCAAACTGATATCTGGGCTAGATTCCAACGTCAGCGCGGTCATGACTGCATCTACGTCTGTGCTGATGATGCGCATGGAACACCCATCATGCTTAAAGCTAATCAGCTAGGCTTAACACCTGAAGAACTCGTTAGCAAAGTGAGTATAGAACACCAACGAGATTTTGCAGGCTTTATGGTTAATTTTGATAATTACCATTCAACCCACTCAGAAGAGAACCGTTACTACGCTTCACTCATTTACGAGCGCCTTCGTGATGCGGGACATATTGCTCGTCGCACTATTACGCAAGCCTACGATCCAGAAAAAGAGATGTTTCTGCCCGACCGCTTCATTAAGGGGGACTGCCCTAAATGCGGCGCTAAGGATCAGTACGGTGACTCCTGTGAAGCCTGTGGTGCAACCTACAGTCCAACTGAACTCAAAAATGCGTATTCTGCTATCTCGGGTGCAAAACCGATTGAAAAGGAATCAGAACACTTCTTTTTCAAACTAGCTGATTTTGAAGAATTTCTTCGTGAGTGGGTTGATGGTCACGTGCAACAACAGATGACGCACAAGCTTCAAGAGTGGTTTGATGCAGGCTTGCAACAGTGGGATATTTCACGTGACGCACCTTACTGGGGATTTGAAATTCCGGGTGAGCAAGGAAAATATTTTTATGTCTGGCTAGATGCACCCATCGGCTACATGGCAAGTTTCCGTCATTGGTGTGAGCAACACCAAGTGAATTTTGATGACTACTGGGCTCCCGACTCAACCGCTGAGCTTTATCATTTTATCGGTAAAGATATCGCCTACTTTCATACACTTTTCTGGCCGGCGATGTTAAAAGGTGCAGGCTTTAGAACACCGACCGGAGTCTTCTGTCACGGTTTTCTCACGGTGAACGGGCAAAAGATGTCTAAATCCCGTGGTACTTTTATCATGGCAGAAACCTACCTCAAACATTTGCGCCCTGAGTATTTACGCTACTATTTCGCTGCAAAACTTGGATCAGGAATCGATGATATCGATTTGAGCCTAGAGGATTTCCGCCTACGTGTGAATGCTGACCTAGTCAACAAAGTGGTGAACATTGCCAGTCGTTGCGCCGGATTTATCAGCAAGAAGTTCGATGGCGAACTGGATAGTCAACTTGCTGATGCAGCACTTTACCAACACGCAATTGACCTAGGCGACACCATCGCTGAAGCTTATGAAACACGCGAATACGCACGCGCCATGCGTGAAATCATGCACCTGGCTGACAAAGCGAATCAATATATCGATACCGCTGAACCCTGGGTACTGGCTAAACAAGAAGGCAAAGAAGCTGAAGTTCAAGCCTGCTGTACGCTAGGCATTAACCTTTTCCGTGTGATCATCAGCTATCTAGCCCCGGTCTTGCCTGCCGTTGCTGAGCAAGCCGCTGACTTTCTCAATATTGATGGCTTTGCATGGGACGCTATTCAAAAACCGCTCCTCAATCACCGCATTAATAAGTTTAAACCCTTAATGCAACGTGTTGATCCAGAAATGATTGAGAAGGTCATCGAAGACTCTAAGCAGGATCTTTTAGAAGCACAGGCGATCACAGCAAAGCCAGCTGAAAAAACGGAACTTGAGAAAGAGCCGATTGCCGAAACCATCAACTTTGATGACTTTGCTAAACTGGATCTTCGTGTTGTGCGTATCGCTAAAGCAGAAGCGGTGGAAGGTGCCGATAAGCTACTTCGCTTAACCCTTGATTTAGGCAGCGAGACTCGAAATGTCTTTGCAGGCATTAAATCCGCATACGCACCGGAGCAACTTGAAGGCAAACTCACGGTGATGGTTGCCAACTTAGCACCTCGCAAAATGAAGTTTGGGGTATCAGAGGGGATGGTTTTAGCGGCTGGACCGGGTGGCAAGGAGATTTATATTCTTGAACCTAATGAAGGCGCCGTACCAGGTATGCGTATTCGTTAATTTGGAGACCTGATGACTGATAAACATCTACAAAAACATTCTGACTCACAAGCGATTGACCTGTTCATCAAACAGGTCAACAGCCTACCGCAAGTGCAAACGGCGGGGGGGTCGGTTATTGTTTGCGCTCGATGCAACGGCCAGTCGTCAAGCCTCTTGGGATCAAGCTTGCCAACTACAAAGTGAACTCTTTTTGGCCACCAAAGAGCTAGGTGGCCTCAGCGTTCAGCTTTGTTACTACCGAGGATTCGGTGAATTTCATGCCTCCCCATGGATTAATGACACTCACGAACTCTTAAAACAGATGAATGGCGTGTCCTGCTTAGGTGGGCATACGCAAATCCGCAAAGTGCTCAATCAAGCGTTAAAAGAGACTCGCCTGCGCCCTGTTAGAGCGGTGATCCTAGTGGTTGACTGTTGCGAAGAGGATGTCGATCATCTCTGTCAACAAGCGGGTGAACTGGGCATGCTGAACACCCCAGTGTTTATCTTTCATGAAGGCCAGGATAGAGAAGCCGAGTCTGCCTTTAAACAGATCTGTAAACTATCCGGTGGCGCTTACACCCCTTTCGATAGCCAAAGCCCTAAGGTTTTAAGAGATCTACTCGCTGCCGTAGCCGTTTTTGCTTCAGGGGGACGTAAAGCTCTGGAACATTTTTCCTCATCTCAGGGTCAGCATATTAAGCGACTCACTCAACAGCTAACTCGATAGGCAATAACGTGAATCCATTTGGACTGATTGTCTTAGGTATTATTGGTTTACTCGGGGTCCTGTGGTTCCGAGCTCAGCCACAGGGGCAAAAAGGAATTGCCTTGGCTAAACTTATCCTGGTGATGGGTATCCTAGGTTTAGTTTTTTTAAGTCTAAGCGGCAGAATTCACATGCTAGGGGCATTGGTTGCCCTTACACTGCCTTTTATCCAACGTTTCCTACCTTTGATCCTTCGCCTGTTTCCTATAGGGTCTATTTTAAAAGGGCCGACGGGTGGCTCTACTGGCCGCACAAACAGTGGTGGCGGTAATCGCTCTAGAGTTTCTACAGCCTTACTGGAAATGACACTGGATCATGACAGCGGTGTCATGGATGGACTAGTGTTACAGGGTGAAATGCAAGGACGCTCTTTAAGTGACCTGAGTGAATCAGAATTTATTCGATTACTTCATTATTGTCGTCAGCAAGATGGCGACTCAGCCCGATTGTTAGAAACCTATCTCGACAAGCGCTTTGGCGAAAGCTGGAGAGCTGATGACACAGGGCCTACTCAAAATGCCAGCCCCGAAGGCTCTGGCGAGTTAACCAAGCAGGAAGCCTACGATATATTAGGGATCACTCCCGGTGCTTCGCGAGAAGAGATTATTCAGGCACACCGCCGACTTATGCAGAAAATGCATCCTGACCGTGGGGGCAGCACTTGGCTAGCCGCTCGCATCAACGAAGCAAAAAAATGTCTGCTAGAATGATCGACTCTCGCTCTAACTAACGTAACTGTATTCAATTATCCAGTTGGGACAGTTCTATGAAAAGTGACTCTACAACAGCTACAACAAGGTTATCCGAGCATTCAGACTCTGGTAGTACAATCCTTCGAGTGCGAGCATTATCTCGCGAATGTTATCGACATTTCTGGAAATCGCTTAATTGTTTGCGATGAAAAAGGTAAACCACTTTCGTTTAGAAGTCAGTTAGATGCCAAAAAGCCCTTCAAGGGTCTGGGTATCCAAGATACTCAACTGGAACATCAAAGCCCATACAACGAGATGATCGGTATCGATGTATCTCCAGTGGCGGCGCTAATGGTACGCATTGCCAACCCCGACCAAGACTATTCTTAAGACGGCTAATTAAGGTACTCGCAGTCTCCCCTCAGCCCATGGCATGGGTATACCACTCGGTTGTAGTCGAAGCCCGTTGTGACCATAACGAGGGTGAAAACCTGGCAAAGTGATACCTTGCTCGGTTAATACAAACATTAGCGCCTCCTGGTTCAGCTTAGGATCTGGATCATCAAGACTGACCAATAAACGTGCATTAGACAATTGCTGCCAAGACCCTCGACTGATTAAAGGCGGCTGCTGATTTAAATAGTCTTCGCTCAGCAAAGCGGAACCATCTGGTTTTAATTGCAAACGTATGTCGCGGGTTTCGATAGCAGATGGCAAACGGTATTCAGTGAAAAGATCTAACCGCTCTAACTGACCGCGTTTTGCACAACCAAGGTATTCCGTGCCGTCCAATATCAAGACAGCCGAAAGACCAAACCAGTTTTGATCATCTTGGCAAGCGGCAGGTTGAATCCGAAGAGACAGTCGATGTTTACGGTTATTACCCTCTATCTCACTCTCCCACCACCAATCAGCGCCCTGACGCATCACCCTGACCAACGGGAAAGATAAGCGTCCTGCGTTGCTGCGGCAGAAACACTCGAAGATGATCCTCTGTTATACTCAGCTGCAGTCGGGTCTAACCCCCTGAGCTTGCATCAAAATATCGTTTAGCGGAATTTGACAAGATAATGGATCGGATGAGACATACCTCAGCTGAGCAATCTCTACAGCTTGACCTGCAAGATTTGGCTCTCCTATCCACTCAATGTAAAGTGGCGCACTGACATCACGCTGGTTAAATAATCGCTCCAGTTGACGGGGGGCTTGTGCAAGCTGCCTAGCTTCGGACTCACGGCATCCACGAACAAAAAACTGCCCCTCTTCATAGCTCACCCAACCTCGCTGATAGTTTCGTGAGGATTGATCCGCAAAAGGCAAGCTTCCACAGGCTGTTATGATAGCCGACAGCCCAATCACTACAGTGACTTTGACAAGATTGAACATAAGAAACCCTTATTGGAAAAACAACTCGGCCAGCAATTGGCGGATACGCGATTGTTGCGCCCGTTTACCCGATATCCCTGTCATAAGCTCAAGTTCATGGCTAGAGCAAAGTTTAAAAACGCGTCCAATCAACAACTGCTGATCAGAAACTGATAACTTTAAAATTTTCCGCATGATCCAAGGCAAAGACAATCCATCCCTTAAGCTTAGCAGTGAATCCTCTATACTTCGCTGATGTAGCGCAACACCTTCTAATCGATGCAATATCTGCTCACTCAAATTAACCTCGGCGGTTAAAGCCGCAAGGCATCTCATCACTAACCACTGCTCATCTTGATGCTCAAGCAAGGTAAGTTTGAGTACTAACCGTTGAAAAAAATCACGCTGCACTTCTTCAATAACTTTCTTAGCTTTATCCGATAAAGCATTAATTATTAACAAAGGCCATCCAGCTGTCACTCGATCAGATCGATCACCTAAGCGTAATGGTAAATAATGATTACTCAACCAAAAAGATAACAGCTCTTTATCGGCTGCAAAGGACGCACCACAAAAATCAAATCCAGACGTAAAGGCTTCTTGATGAATATGCGTGAGCAACTGAGACCCTAGCCCTGAACACTGATGACTCGGGTGAACAGCAATGCGCATCACTCGCCAACCCTTTAAATGACCTGCCTCTTCGATACCCTCTCTGGAAACCAATGTCTGTGGAATTAAGTCGCCCGATGGTCGCCGATACCCTCTCCAAATCGGTTCGATCAAGTTTGGCGGCAGAGGTCCTTCTTCTATCAGTACAGCCACAGCCAAGAGCGCTTGCCCATTCATCAATGCACGAATTGACACATCTGGGCTATCAAGCAACTGCCTTAGATCGTTCGGTGTTGTACGATAGTGGGCGGCAATCAATAGCCCGAAGAGTTGCTGGAGCAGACCTCGACTTCCCACTAAATCAGTCTGCGATATCACCTCATAACAAAGCGTTTCTGTGTCTAACGGCTCACTTTCAGACACACCCGCATCTAGGCACAGCATTCGATAGCTCAAGACCTCTAAGGGATCTCCTTTTGACCATCGCACAGGTTCAGTCATCTGAACTGACTGATAGCTAACCTTTTGTCGATCCAACCAGGCTAAAAAGCGCAACTCAAAGCCGCGACCATTGCCTTCATAGCCATGCAACGTGGTGGCGTACCAATGATTCGTGGACTGAAGCTGAATCCGCTTTAACAGCGTAACTGGCAAAGCTGCCGCTTCATCCACGATAATTAAATCAACATGACCACACTTTTCGGTAATCACATGAGCAGGGTAAAAACGGATCGATAGTCTTGGATGGTTCAAAGCACTTCCACGATACTCTGCATCGGGTAACATCTTGATTAAAATTGAAAAGAACGCCTCTAACGCCTCCCGATTTACAGAAGTAATCGCCACTTTAAGATGATTTCCGACATTTGCAGCACCCGCTTTTACCCATTCGGCCAATGCCAAGCCTAAAGACGTTGTTTTACCTCGACCTCTATCTGCGGTAATGACCTTGGTTGATCCTGACTTAGAAAGCCCATTCACAAGAACCTGCACCAAACGCTCTTGCTGATCACTCAAATAAGGCAGGTTGAGAGCTTTGACAGTTTGAGGCGGTTCACTGGGAATGAATGTCTCTAATTGCGCGATCAAATGACGAATAAAATTGCCTGAAAAAAAAATGCGTTTGATAACGACTGCCTCTAAAGACCCGGTACTCTGGATCAGCATAGACTGGCCAACTTTCTCTGCAGGGTGTGAGCAGAATCAGCTCACCTCCCCCTCTCAAGGTACCGCAGACTTGGGCAAAGGCATTAGGATTAAAACCAGAGAAGGCATTAAAGATGACTCGCTCAGTATCTTGACCCAGAAAATGGTGTGCTTGGCGTGAGGGAATAGCTTTTAGATTGAGCAAAGAGAGATCAGAAATGAGTAACGTCTCCCTATCAGCCGGTAACTGACTCAAGGTCGCGGCTAAAGATTTTTCAACCGCCTCAGAATGGGTCTCAAGCCATATAAACTTACGAAAAGATTGTGAATAGTGCCTTTTACCCATGCTTAAGTGTACATTGGATTAAAGTCATGGCTGTATTCAGCATGAAACAGCACCTCTCCCGGTGAATCTTTTAGGGCTTTTTCCAAGGTTTCTCGAATCAAGTCAGTGGCCATATCAGCCGATAAGGAAGCTGTTGGCTGAAAGGTGCAGGCTGCTAACGTAAACTGAAAACCGTCGCTATCAAAAGCTTCTTTGACGGCTTGATGACAAGACTTAGCAAAGACACCTGCATGTTCGTTAGTCGAAGGGAGCAACAAACATAATTGATGCTCACCACATCGACCTAACTGATCCCCTGGACGAGAAAGGCGCTGTCTAAGGATCTCAGCAACCTGTTTGAGCTCTTGATCACTTAAGGTCTCCCCGTTTAACTTAAGGACATCT
>JAJOJN010000105.1 GCA_021208565.1 Nitrincola sp. | reverse complement strand
CAACTTAATGAGCTTGGTGGTGAGTGGTCCACAGTCATTAGACGAGCTGCAAGAACTGGTGGAGATGCGCTTTAGTGACATCGCCAATTTTCAGGCCACAGCCTTTATCGATGAGGTTCCGCTATTTACAGCGGATAAACTTCCCTTGCAGCTAGAAATTCAAACTCTTCGTCAACAGCGAAGCGTTCATTACTCTTCCCTATCGATCCCATTCGTGAACATTGGCGCAGTAAACCGCTCTACTTTATCGCAAGTCTGCTTGGCTACGAAGGTGAAGGAAGTTTGTTTGCTTTGCTCAAAGAAGCAGAACTGGCTACCGGTCTAGCGGCTTTTACAGCCATTGACTTGCCCAATGAAGCCGCCTTTCAGATCAGTATAGAATTGACCGAAACCGGATTAGAACAGGTTGATACGATTGTAGAACAGGTATTTGCTTATATTGAGCTACTTAAAAATGAAGGGATCGATGCGGCGCTTTATGAGGAAATTCGTCGTTTAGCTGAACTTGAATTTAAGTTTCGTGATCAACCCCCCCTGCTATCCGTGAGGCTGATGATTTTAGCGCAGTTACAGCAGCAGTTTCCTGCAGAGTATCTATTGATTGCGCCTTATTTGCTAGAGTCCTTTGAGGCGGATCTTATAGAGCATTATCTGGCACAACTCAATCCAGATAATTTACTCTTAACCCTTCAGCACCGTCATGTAGAGCCAGAGCATGTCGAAGAACGTTACAACGCGGGTTTTCGATATGAAGCCATCAGCACCGAGCGTTTAGATTCTTGGGCAAATCCTGTTGCCCATCCGGAGCTGGCATTGCGTTCATTAAATCCTTTTATTCCCACATCAATTGAATTGGTTGAGCGAGAAGAAACACCCGCTGACCTTCCGATCGCCCTGATAGAAGAGCCTGGTTTCACCTTATGGTTTCAACAAGATCAACAGTTTTTAAGACCCCGTGCTGATATATTTGTAGCCCTGATGACACACCTCGCCATGGCCAGTCCAGACAATGCTGTCATGCTGGATCTTTATGCCAGAGTGGTCAACGATCAACTTAACGCCGTGCTTTATGATGCATCCCTTGCCGGTTTAAATGTCTCGATCTATCCGCACCTTCGTGGCATTTCAATGCAAATTTCGGGCTACAATGACAAGCAACCCTTAATGCTTGAGATGTTAATGGATACCTTAAAGTCTCCCGATATCAATCAAGCACGTTTCGACCGGGTACGCACACAACTAAAAGAACAGCTCATTAATCAGCGACAAGAAGGACCTTTCCAATTAGCGATGCAGCAACTTTTTACCAGTTTAATGTCTCGCTGGAGCAGTGAAGACCGCTTGATTGCCGTTGACGCCATCACGCCTGAACAGCTCGAACAGTTTATCACTGAACTATTTGCAGCCACGGAAGTAAGGGTTTTGACACATGGAAACCTAACGGCTGATACCGCAATTGAAATGAGTCAACAGATTCAAAATCAACTCTTGCAAAACACTCAACCTGTTTCTGGTATTCGAGTCCCCGTAGTGAAAATACCCGTTGAGCAACGCCTCACTGATACCTTACTGCTTGAGCACCCAGATGCCACGTTGGTGCGTTACTTCCAAGGCAGCGAACCCAGTCTGGAACAACGTGCCAGAACAGCACTGTTGAATGAGGTTATTTCAACACCTTTCTATTCTCAACTTCGCACCCAGCGCCAACTGGGTTATATCGTGTTTGCTAACTACCTTCCGATGAGTGATGTTCCGGGCATCGCATTAATTGTCCAGTCTCCCGTAACTAGCCCCATTGAGCTAGAGGATTACTTTGATACCTTCATGGAGCAGGTTGTAAACGATATAGAAGCGTTGTCAGATGCCCAACTCGAAGAATTTAGACAAGGGCTTACCTCTCGTTTATTACAACCGGACCTTCACCTGTCAGAACGGTCTCAACGTTACTGGAGAGAACTCGATCGTGACAGTGAGTTCACCACTCACCTACTACTGGCTGAACAAGTTGCTCAGGTCACACGTGAAGACCTTCAACAACAGCTCGAAATCATCAAGCAACGTCAGTATCAGATTCGTAGTTTTGGTGCGTTTTTAACCGATGTTGAGGACATTATTCGTGCCCCAGATCTGTCGGGCAAGGATCAGCTTTTACGACAACGTTCGGAGGGTCAGTTCCACTAGTGTCGGGTAACGAGGATTAGTTTTCAAAAAGTGGCGATAGATCAGGTAGAAAAGATTCGTTTAAGAGTCTGAACCTTTCTTCGATATCAGGCTCTTCATCGAGTAACTCTAATCGGCGATAGAAATTCCCTGGGCTTAACAGCTCAGGGCTTACCTGCCTTCCAGTTTCCGTTTCGAGTGTAATCTCTCCTGTAAATCCAACATCAGGATCACAGTCACGCTGCAGACCCAATGCAAAGCATTGTTGTTCACGAATATCGTCACGAATTTCAGCAAAGATTTTATCTTCACCTGTGAGCGGAACCTGAACTTCCGGTATATTCATCACCTCTTGAACAACAGGCTCTACAATGGAGGGAGAATACATAATCACAACCGGCTCAGGAATGGGTGCCGGCGCTGAAGGCAAAACCTCTGGCATCATTTCTGGGTCAAAAGACTGCCAAGGTTCACGATTTTCAAATACATCGGCACCATGAAAGCGGCCACCACTATACCCTTCCGGCATGATGACTTCGTATTGCAGCGGCTGGGCGACCAACGGCTGACACAACAGACTGATTAAAAGACACCCAAACGGCGCCCGTCTCATCATCTAAAACTCCATCGGATAGATCGACTCAGCATAGAGCGCTAACTCTTCTAGGATATGCTGATCCCTGGCGCTCAACTCTCGCTCTGATGCAATACGATTAAGCTCATCAAAGAGCGCAGTGACCGTCAAACAACCATCATTATCAGGCCCCAAGAGTTGACGGCTACGATACTCTTCCCATTGTTGCTGCTCTTCTTCTGTAAGCACATAACTAAAGTTACGCGCCTTATATCTTAGCAGCAACTCTGGCAGTCGGGGATCTTGAAAGGGTGGATTGACCCCAGCGAGCAAATCAGGAGGCGTCTGCCTGACCTCTTCCATTAAATGCCGATCTGAATCACTAAAAAAACCACCACTATAAAGCATATGATCTGGATTTTTATCCGCCGGAAGATCATCACTAGCATACAAGGATTGCAGCTTACTCAACCAAATATCTTTAGTTTGGCGCAGCTGTGCCAAGTGTTCTCGACAAGTAGGGCCCGGTATTTTCCAACGATTCGCCTCTTTAGCGGTGATCATATTCGCTGGAGCAATGATTGGACATCGATTGGTGTGAACCAGCTTGAGTGCGATCTTAGGCGCATCAGCGGGCAACTCTTTATGATGGGTATAGAGCAGTTTTTTTAGTTCATCAACGGATAAGTCAAGAAGCGGCGCTGGATCATAGCGAAGATCCCAAAAAATGATCGCATTTTTGTTTACAGGATGCTCAGCTATAGGCGCGGCTACCGCTAAATTACCGAGTTCGGTTGGGTATTTTGCAGAAACATGCAAAACAGGTTTCATGGTCTGCGTATCGAGCAACTCTCTAACCGCTTGCTTAGAACGATGCTTAAAAACGAAATCGAATAGCTTAGGCTGTTTTTCTTTTACCAGTTGGCCAAGGCAATAGTTGCGTATACATCCGATAAGGCGTCGTGCGCCTGATCGTGAGACAGGCCATTGGCTTTAGTGAGATCTTCAAGTCTCAAGCTAGGGGCACCCGTGTCGTAGTGAGGCCACTGAATGCCACTTGGTCGGAGCGCGCGGGTTAGACGCATCATGTCGATAATATCCCAACGAGAGCAGCCATTTTGCCATTCTCTTGCATAGGGGTCGAAGAAGTTGCGATAGAGCGTATAGCGCGTGACTTCATCATCAAAACGTAAACTATTGTAGCCGACTGCACAGGTTCCTGGTCGCGACAGTTCTGCATGGATACGCTGAATAAAATTCGGCTTCACAAACACCTTCCTGCATCGCTTTCTGAGGGGTAATCCCGGTAATCAGACAGGCCATCGGATGAGGTAAGAAATCATCAGCAGGTGCACAATAAAGCACCAAGGGTTCGCCAATGATATTGAAGTTCATATCCGTTCTAACACCGGCAAACTGCATCGGTCGATCACGCTTAGGATCGGTGCCAGAGGTTTCGTAATCATGCCAATAGAAAGTAGGTTCGGAGGTCATGCAAGAGTCTCGTGCTAAAGTCGATTATCCATATCGTTTATATGGCTTAGCTGCCATGCTATGCTGAAGACTACCAGACATTCACTTAGGTATCACCCTATGTTGCAAGATCAGTCCAGTACCGACCAACTCTGCCCCTGCCAGTCAGGTAAACCCTTTAACTTTTGCTGTGGTCCCGCTATTAATGGTAGCCGCCCTGCCAAAACGGCAGAAGCACTGATGCGTTCCCGCTATAGCGCTTTTTCAGTCGGTGCCGTTGATTATCTCGTTGATTCGACAGCTCCGGAACATCGTCGTGAAGAAGATCGCGAACTTTTAATGGAACAAACACAGATTACCAATTGGGTTGAACTTAAAATTTTGTCCACTAAAGCAGGTCTCGCTACCGACACGACTGGCGAAGTTACTTTTGAAGCGAGCTTTGAAAGTCCTGATGGTGATGGTTTACTCAGAGAGACTTCACGCTTTCGTAAAGAGGATGATCGCTGGCTTTATGTAGATGGCGATATGGAACTGATCGCTCGGTGATCACTTATTATTAAGTTCTCGTCTAACTAGCCGATACACTGCATTGAGCGTATTCCGCTTGAATACGCTAATCAACGACTCATCTTAGTAGGTGTTGACGATGCGTATCGATTCTTCTCAACTGCAACTCAATAGTCTTTATAGCGCCACTACCCGCTATACGCGAGATGAGCAGCTAGATGTGCGCCTACCCACCTCTAGCGGTCAGATGAAAGCGTTAAATTTTCACCAGCAACATACAGTCGAGAGCAACAGTCTTATGACTTACGACGCTATTCGACAGCAAACCACAGCAACAGACATGCAACAGAAAGCGGCAAAACTCGGTGAACAGGTCAATGCGTTCAATCAGTCGATTGAGCCGCTAAATAGCAACCTAGCTCCCGATCAAATCACAAGCTCCCAATTGGATGAAGAAGACGATTTTCTTGAACTTTCACCTGAAGATAAAATGAAAATCGCCCTAATCAAATCGCTGTTAGCCAGCCTAACCGGTAAAGAGATCGAATTCAGCATCACTGATTTACGCATTCCCAAAGAATCTGGAGAGGCAATTAGTCTTACCAACCCCAATAATACTACTGTCGACGCTAACGCTATTTCCCCCCCAGAAGCGGCCAGTCTTGAATATCAACTTAGTGAAACTTTTTATCAACAAGAAAACAGCCAGTTTCAAGCCAAAGGACTAGTCAAAACCAGTGATGGTCGAGAGATTAAGATCGACATTGCATTGAACATGAGTCGAGAATTAACACAACAGAGTCAATTTTCACTCAGAATGGGAGCAGCACTTAAAGATCCCTTGGTCATTAGCTTCGATGGTCGCGCGGCTGAGCTCTCGCAACAGCGCTTTGAATTTGATCTGACTATTGATGGTCAAAAGGAATGGATACCTCGTCTTGGCAATAACTCTGCTTTTCTAGCGCTAGATCGTAATGGTGATGGAAAAATTAATGATGGCAGCGAACTCTTTGGTGCAAAAACTGGAGATGGATTTAAAGAGCTTGCTCAATATGATGATGACGGAAATGGTTGGATAGACGAGAATGACTTAATCTTTGATCAACTTAAGCTCTGGTTGAAGCCCGGCACCGGTGATAGCCAACAGCTTGTTAGCCTAAGAGAGGCTGGCATAGGTGCCATCTATTTGGGTAATGCAAGCACCCCTTTCACTCTGAATAATTCCTTGGGCGACGAACGGCTGGGGGTGATCCGTTCGACTGGCATTTACGTTTCAGAACAGGGCAAGGCAGGTATTATCCAGCATGTGGATCTAAGCATCTAACAAACTAAATTTGCACTCATTGTCTCTCAGGTCTTTTAATGCAGTACCTGCCACCGTTAGAATAAGCTCCCTCCAATGGAGGTTGACCATTTTAAAGGATTACCGAGTTTCGATTCGGTTACGGTGACTGATGTTTGTAAAGCTGTTCATTTCCAGATGGCGACACCCCAAAGCGGATGTTCGTATCAACGCAGTATCAAAGCTTAATCCTGATAAGCCATCCGATTCGGAGAAGCTTTGGCAACTGGCTTTAAATGATATCGATGAAGAGGTTCGAGCCGCAGCCATTCTATCGCTCACTCAACCCGTTCAACTCATTTCGTTATTGAAGCGTCAAGATGATGATATCGCCGCACAGGTAGCCGCCAAACGTATTGGTGAATTGATTGAAAGCCAAACCATCGAACTCAATATTATTGAATCACTGGATTCTGATGCGTTATTAACCCTGTTATGCATCTCACCCAACTCACTTCTGCACCAACGCTTCAGTCTGTTAATTGAAGAGCAAACAGCACTCGCTAATCTGGCTATGCATGCCGCACTAGCGTCTACCCGACAAACTGCCGCTAGACGTCTAAACGATAAAGAATTGATCGATCAGGTTGGTCAGTATGCAAAAGAACATGACAAAGCTGTCTACCGCATCATTAAAGAGCACCAAAAGAGCATCCAACAACAGATTACTGAAAAGCATCAGGCTGAACTCGCTTGTGACGAGCTGCTCAATCAACTTTTAGAGCTGACGAATAGTGAACAGGAACGTCATTATTCAGTACGATTTGATCACTTACTCAAGCAATGGAAAAAAACTTTCTGCTCTTGCTAACCATGAGCAACTCGCACGCTTTGAAAAACTAACAGCGACTGCTCAACACCGTATTGCCCAAATACAGGCAACAGAGCAAGCTGAAGCAGAAGAGCAAGCTCGTGTTGAGGCCTTATCAGAAGAGCTTAAAGCACTTCGCACAACACTTCACGCAATGCTCGTAGACTCCAGTGAAATACCCATTTCACAGCAACTTGAACTGCTCAATACGCAGCAACAGGTGCTCGATAGACTGGCATCAGAACATCTAAACCACGATCAGCAACAAGAGTTGACCACTATCGCATCTGTGATTCAACTCAGCGAAGCCCTGTGCAATCAACATCATGAGTTAGCAGCACTCATGCAATCCGCTGAACTGATTAACTCTCTCCAAGAATGTCAACATGCACTAGAAGCCATCAAGTCATCCCTTAGCAAATTCAAAAACTGGCCACCGGTTTTCCCTGAGCACGCACTGCTGAGCTCATTAAATAGTCAGTTGCCACGGCTTCAAAAACAAATTGTTGTGTTAAAGCAAAATGAGGATGCCTTACTCCAGTTACAGCAGGATGTGATTGCAGAAAAAGAGTTACTCTGCCTAGCAATGGAGGCTTTGATTGATATCCAGTTACCTGAAAGCGAGAAAGCTCAACAGATAAAAATGATACAGCGACAGTGGAAAGAGCTGGATCAAAAAAGGCACGGCTTCTGTGAAATCTCTTTGGGAAAGATTTCACAGAGCTTCTAAAAAAGCTACGCACCCTGCGAAATATATTTTCGGGAACAAAGTCGTTTACGCGCTTGGAATTTGGAGC
>JAJOJN010000073.1 GCA_021208565.1 Nitrincola sp. | reverse complement strand
GGCACGGCTTCTGTGAAATCTCTTTGGGAAAGATTTCACAGAGCTTCTAAAAAAGCCTACGCACCCTGCGAAATATATTTTCGGGAACAAAGTCGTTTACGGGCTTGGAATTTGGAGCAACGCCAGCAGATTTGTGACCTGCTAGAGCAGTATTTTAATGAAATAGATTGGAACCAAGTAGACTGGGCCGCGCTGGATCAACTCCTTAAAAAAGCCAAAGAAGAGTGGCGGGAGTTTTCACCGGTTGACCGCGCACCTGGAAAGCAACTTCAAGAGCGCTTCAACACCCTTCTCACGAAAGCGGATGATGCCTTGGCTCAATACCGAGAGGATTGCGCGCTAGCCAAACAAGCCATTATCGATGAAGCCTATCGCCTCGCCTCAGTGCCAGTAGAGGAGTTTGCTCAAGCCACGCAACGCTTTAAAGAGCTGCAAAATGAATGGAAAACTGTCGGCGCGACAGAACACAAGCGTGAGAGACAACTTTGGAAAACCTTCAGAGAACAAGGCGATGTTTTATTCAACCGTCTTCGCGATCATCAGCAACTTCAACAACAAGGATCTCAAGAGGAAAAAGTCGCACGACTCCTCTGTGTTAGACTTGAGATACTGCTGAATCAACCCAGTCCAGAAGCTGATCAATATCTTCGTATGGAATATCAAATGGAGAGATTAGAGGAAGCACTGGAAACACTTACCGCTGAAGCACAATCGCTAGAGATGAAACATTTAATTCACGAATGGCAAGCGCTAGAGTTGGCTGATGAATTTCCTGACTTAAATGCGCGCTTTGAGGCGTTACTCAAATGAACAAAGCCCTTTAATAAGGGCTTTGTGCGGATAAAATGATCGGTAATGAGCTGGATTAGCTCATGTGCAAGCCGCCATTAATCGACAGGTCTGAACCCGTAATATAACCAGAATGTTCATCCGCTAAAAATGCAATGGCACGTCCAATTTCATCGGGTGTACCGAAGCGTCCAACCGGAATGGTCGAGCAGATTTTTGCTTGAATCTCTTCAGCAATTTTACCCACCATGGGTGTCATGATATAACCTGGCGACAGAGTATTCACTGTTACCCCTTTTGCAGCCACTTCTTGAGCCAAAGCCTTGGTGAATCCATGAATACCCGCTTTAGCTGCTGAATAGTTACACTGACCGAACTGCCCTTTTTGAGCGTTAACCGAAGAGATGTTGATGATTCGACCAAAGCCCTTATCAAGCATTGGATTGATCACCAAACGGGTCATATGGAACATACTGTCTAAGTTGGCTGAAAGCACTTCGTTCCATTGCTCCCAAGTCATTTTCTTAAACATGCCATCGCGAGTGATACCCGCGTTATTGACCAGCACGTCTATAGTGCCACCTGTTAATTCTTCAACCGTTTTTACACATTGAGCACAAGATTCAGAATCGGTTACGTCACCATAGGCCACATCTATTTCATAACCATCTCTACGTTGCTCTTCTTGCCACTCTTTCGCTTTCTCGTGATTCCCACCACTGTTATAGCCTGCCACAACACGAAAACCTGCATCTGCTAGTGATCGGCAAATTGCTGTTCCCAAACCACCAGTACCACCAGTTACTAAAGCTACGCGTTTTGTCATAGTTAACATCCCATTTCTTATGTTTAGTTTTATTCTCCACTTTAATCATAGCCCGTGATGCGATGAGTAACTAGTCTTTTAACACTAAAGGATCAACATCTTTAGCACCTAGACAAAAGTCTAAATTTTAACCAGTTTGATTGACTCAATTCAGATGAGCGCCTAATCTTCCGGTTTACCAAGTGTAAATTGGTAATACCAATTTACCTTTTATTCCTTTTCAGATTATTCCTTACGAGACAGTTTATGGATGCAACCCTACTTCCGCTGTTAGCCTTTGCGCCACTTGTGTTGGCCGCAATCCTGCTTGTAGGTCTTAATTGGCCTGCTAAACGTGCCATGCCTGTTGTATTTCTTGTTACAGCCATCATCGCCCTGACCGCTTGGGAAATGAGCTTCAACCGGGTACTGGCTTCAACGCTTCAAGGACTGATCCTAACGGGGTCTATCCTTTGGATCATTTTTGGTGCCATTTTATTGTTGAACACACTAAAACATTCAGGCGCTATTACCGCTATTCGAGGTGGTTTCTCCAACATCAGCCCTGATAGACGTGTGCAAGTGATCATCGTCGCGTGGCTCTTTGGTTGCTTCATTGAAGGCGCTTCAGGTTTTGGTACGCCTGCAGCGGTTGCAGCACCTTTACTCGTTGCATTGGGTTTTCCAGCCTTAGGGGCTGTCATGGTAGGCATGATGATTCAGTCTACACCAGTTTCCTTCGGGGCCGTCGGTACACCGATAGTCGTGGGTGTTACTGCTGGTTTAGATAAAGCTGGCATCACTGAAACGCTGGTTGCCAACGGATCTGACTGGGAAACCTTTTATCGGCTGATCACCTCTGAAGTAGCAATCACTCATGCCATTATCGGTGTGGTGATGCCGCTCTTCATGGTGATGATGCTAACCCGTTTCTTTGGCCGTAATCGTTCTTGGAAAGAGGGTTTAGCCGTCGCTCCATTTGCACTCTTTGCGGGTATCGCCTTCGTCGTGCCTTACGCTGCTGCAGGTGTTTTCCTTGGCCCCGAGTTCCCTTCAATGATCGGTGCATTGGTGGGTTTAATGATTGTAGTTCCTGCCGCTAAAGCAGGTTTCTTGCTGCCGAAAACTCAGTGGGACTTTGCCGATGCTAAAGAGTGGCCTGTTGAATGGATGGGTAATATTGAGATTAAGTTAGACAACCTAACAGCCAAGGCACCCATGTCGATGACCTTAGCGTGGATTCCTTATCTCCTCTTGGCTGGACTTTTAGTGTTATCCAGGACCCATGATGGCGTGAAAGCCTTTTTCTCCCAGAACCTAGTGTTAGGCTGGTCAAATATTTTAGGCGAAACTGGGGTATCCGGTAGCATTCAGTTCCTCTATTTACCGGGTGGCATTATGGTCATGGTGGTACTGGCCACCTTCCTACTTCACCGCATGAAATTTGGTGAGCTCAAAGCGGCGATTGGCGAATCATCCAAAACGCTGATTGGTGCCGGTTTTGTTCTTCTCTTCACCATTCCGATGGTGCGTATTCTGATCAACTCAGGCGTCAATATGGCGGACCTGCCTTCCATGCCACGAGCAATGGCTGAGTTAGTGGCGGGAAGTGTTGGCGATGTTTACCCCTTCTTTGCAGCGACAGTGGGCGGGTTAGGTGCCTTTATTGCTGGATCGAATACGGTTTCCAACTTGATGATGGCTCAGTTCCAGTTCGATACGGCTCAGTTGATTGGTGTGTCTAGTGCAATGTTAATCGCTTCACAAGCTGTCGGCGCTGCTGCAGGGAATATGATCGCGATTCACAACATCGTTGCGGCCTCTGCAACCGTGGGTTTGCTAGGTCGTGAAGGTCAGACCATTCGAATGACCATTATTCCCACTGTGTACTATTTAGTGATGGCTGGACTCATCACCCTAATCGCGATACATGTGATAGGGGTTACCGATCCGCTTATGCGCTAAGACTGGATTGGACTAAAAAAGCTCAGTGTTGAAAAGCACTGAGGCTTTTTTGTCTATTTTTGTGGTGGCAAACCAAATACTCAAGAATGCATCAGTTTAACGAGATTCCTTCTCATCCACACCCAGGCAATCATCGCGGTGAGTACATTGGCAATCACTAGCGCTGTAAACAGTCCGTGCAATCCAAACAGATGATTTCCTAACCATCCCAAGGGTAGATACAACACAAATAGACGAATAATACTGACATTCAACGCGAGTAACGGCTGATGCAGTGCGTTAAAAGAGGAAGCACTGAGAAAGGTTGTGGCCTGAAAAGCAAACCCAAGTGGCACAATCATAATCCAAATCTGAATCCATCGAATGACCTCAGGGTCGTCACTAAAGAAACCGGCCACCTGGCTTGAAACCGCTAGCAGCAGTAAATAGATCAACAACTGCCAAGCAATAGCAAAGCGAATCACCATAGCATAAGCCTTTTTAATTCGCTCCATCTGACCTGCGCCCAGATTTTGACTAATAAAAGGCGGCAAACTCATTGATAAAGCCAAGCAAACTAATAAGGCTAGAGATTCGATTCGGTTACCTACACCAAATGCTGCCACGGCCTCCGCACCGTGTCGAGCAACTATCGCTGTTAGCACACCATTTGCAACAGGCGTCGTAATGTTTGATAAGGCCGCGGGCAAACTAATCACTAACAACTCTCGCCAATAGCGCAAAAGCTTGAGGAGAGAGGGCAATCGGTAAGTTAACAACTGGCGTCGATAATGAATCAAACGTAATGCAACCAGTGTTGTTGTACTCCAAGCGATGACACTGGCAATCGCCGCTCCCTGAATACCCAGTGCTGGAAAAGGACCTAAGCCAAAAATCAGCAGGGGATCTAATATGAGATTGAGCAAAGAAGCCAAAAGCATAATCATGGCTGAACCCCGAACATCCCCAGTGGCTCTGAGAATACTGTTACAGACCATGTTCATTACCATAAACACAGAACCTGCAAACCATATCTGCATATAGGCTGTGATATAGGGCATCAATGCCTGATCGGCACCGAGTAAGGTAAAAATCGGGGTAATCGCCCATTGACCGGCAACACCCACCACAATCAGCAACATAAACGTCATGAGCAAGATAGAACTCGCCAGTTGTTTAGCAGAGTCCCCGTTTCCCTCACCTATACGTTTTGCCAGCGTTGCCGAAGTACCTATCCCTAAGCCGATAGCTAAACTCACCACAGCAAAAGAGACTGGAAAGGTAAAGGCCAGCGCCGCCATGGGTAGGGTGCCCAATTGACCTACAAACCAAATATCAGCCAGGTTGAAAAGCATAATACTGACAATGCCGAACATCATAGGCACTGTCATCTGCCATAACACAGAACGAATGGGGCCTTGCAGTAAGTCAGGGTTGCGATTCATGCAGCATTAATAGCTCTTTGAAAGGAAAAAAACATTTTAACTATTTAAACCGCCAGCTTGCAGTTTGTCCGAGTGACATGAAATGTTAATCTTAATCTTTCAACATGAGAGGTTAAGATGATTCGAATTGGACTAACGGGAGGAATTGGTAGTGGCAAATCAGCCGCGAGTCGCTTTTTTGAACAACTCTCTGTTCCTGTGATTGATGCTGATAGTGTTGCTCGTCAAGTCGTTGAGATAGTCAGCCCGCGCTAACATCTATTGAACAACACTTTGGACCCAAGGTGTTAACAGATTCAGGTGAACTCGATCGACGCTGGCTTAGGCAGCAGATTTTCAATGATCCTGAGGAAAGAAAGTGGTTAGAAGCCCTACTGCACCCTATTATCCGTCAGGCCATCATCGATTGGCTGGATCAGCAGCAGGCGCCCTACACCATTCTAACCTCACCTCTACTACTCGAAACAGATCAACATCGACTGGTTGATAAGATTGTGGTGGTCGACGTTCCAGAAAAAATTCAACTCCTCAGAACCTGTCAACGTGATGAAATGACTGAAGATTCAGCTCAAAAAATTATCGATGCTCAAATAAAGCGAAAGGATCGGGTGGAAAGAGCTGACTATATTCTGGATAATAGCGGGGATTTAAGTGAGCTTGAGCAGCAAGTGATCAAACTCGATGCACAACTGAAAACTCTCGTCGCAAAAGGCCTATAGAGCATGACTAAACGTGAAATACCCTGCCCTCAATGTGGCAAACCTTCACTTTACGCACCCGAAAATCCCTCTCGTCCTTTTTGCAGCGAACGTTGCCGGCTCATCGATCTAGGAGAATGGGCAAGTGAGGGGTATCAAATCCCTGTTGAACCTACATTAGATGATTTTTCGTCTTCAGACAGCGATATCATATCCCCCACCCGCCACTAAGTTATCGTCACAAGGAAAAACCAGGATGTTAAGTAAAGTTGTCATACCCGTTGCAGGACTCGGCACCCGAGTACTTCCAGCCAGTAAAGCCATCCCTAAAGAGATGCTCACCGTTGTTGACAAACCTGTTATTCAACATGTTGTTGAAGAAGCGGTCGCGGCAGGATTTCGGCAGATTATCTTAGTCACTCGAAGTGGAAAAGAAGCGATTGAAGACCACTTTGATCACCATTACGAACTCGAAGCAGAATTGGCGCGAAAAGGTAAAACTGCTCTACTCGAAAGCATACGTGATGTGTTGCCTGCCGATGCTGAAGTGATCAGTGTTCGACAACCGAAAGCCTTAGGTTTAGGTCACGCCGTCCTTTGTGCTGCGCCAGTCGTTGGTGACGATGACTTTGCCGTAATGCTGCCTGACATGTTGATCGACAATCAGAATACGAGTCGCGACATGAGCAATATGGTTGAAGCTTTCAAGGCTTCAGGCTTGGGACAAATCATGGTTGAGGGTGTACCTGAAGATCAAGTTCAACGTTATGGCATCGTCGACTGTAAAGGGGCTAAGGTCAATCCCGGTCAAAGCGCTAATATTGCGGGCATGGTTGAAAAGCCTTCACCTAAAGAAGCCCCTTCTAATCTTGCTATCGTTGGACGTTATATTTTACCGGCCAGTGTGATGACCTTACTCAAAAACACACCTCCTGGCGCAGGCGATGAAATTCAACTGACAGACGCCTTACAAACGCTACTCTCAGAGACAGGCCTTCAAGCCTATTCTATGGCTGGCAAGCTATACGACTGCGGTAATAAAGCAGGTTTATTGCAGGCCAACGTCGCTTTTGGATTACAGCACCCTGAAACAGCGGATGAACTACGCGCGTTTTTGAAAATAATCCTCTAATTCGAAGCGTTTTCTACAAGCAAAAAGACCTCAACATCTTGTGTCGAGGTCTTTTTGTAAGGGCTACTCTTCCTAAGAAGAGGAGCCTAAAGATTAAGCGCTCTTAGCGATAATCTCTTTCCATTTGGCAGGACCTGTGTTGTGAACCGACTCACCCTTCACATCCACGGCAACGGTTACTGGCATATCCTTAACTTCAAACTCATAGATGGCTTCCATTCCTAATTCAGGGAAAGCGAGTACTTTCGCGCCGACAATCGCCTTAGACACCAGATAAGCCGCACCACCGACCGCCATCAAGTAGACGGCCTTGCTGTCTTTAATCGCCTCGATCGCAACAGGACCACGCTCTGATTTACCGATCATGCCCAACAAACCGGTGGTTTCCAGAATTTGACGGGTGAACTTATCCATACGGGTAGAGGTTGTTGGACCCGCAGGACCGACCACTTCATCACGGACGGGATCGACAGGACCTACGTAGTAGATGAAACGGCCTTTAAGATCAACAGGCAAACTTTCGCCATTGTTCAACATCTCAACCATTTTCTTGTGTGCCGCATCACGACCCGTCAGCATCTTACCGTTGAGCAAAACGGTTTCACCCACTTTCCACTCGGCAACTTCTTCTGGGGTGATCTCATCTAAATTGACACGACGCGTGTTGCTACCCACTTCAAAGGTCACTTCCGGCCAATCTTCTAGACTTGGTGGCGTTAACACAGCTGGACCATTACCATTAAGGGTAAAGTGTGCGTGACGAGTTGCCGCACAGTTAGGGATCATACACACAGGTAAAGACGCCGCGTGAGTTGGGTAATCCTTAATTTTGATATCCAGAACCGTGGTCAAACCACCCAGACCCTGTGCACCAATACCCAGCGCATTGACCTTATCCATGATCTCTAAACGAAGTTCTTCAACGCGGTTTTGTGGACCACGCTCACGAATTTCATGAATATCGATCGGGTCCATCAAAGACTCTTTAGCCATCACAGCGGCTTTTTCCGCTGTACCACCAATTCCGATACCAAGCATACCTGGTGGGCACCAGCCTGCCCCCATCGTCGGGACAGTTTTCACAATCCAATCCACGATGCTGTCAGATGGGTTTAACATTGCCATCTTCGATTTATTTTCTGAACCACCACCTTTCGCCGCCACATGGACTTCTACTTCATCGCCTTCAACAATTTCGTAGTGAATAACCGCAGGTGTATTGTCTTTGGTGTTTTGACGCTTGCCAGCAGGATCAGCCAAGATAGAAGCGCGCAAGACGTTATCAGGGTGCAAATAAGCACGACGAACACCTTCGTTCACCATGTCGGTAACACTCATTTTGGCGTCCCACTGAACATTCATACCGACCTTTAGAAACACGGTGACGATACCGGTATCCTGACAGATAGGACGTTTGCCTTCAGCACACATGCGCGAGTTGATTAGGATTTGCGCCATGGCATCCTTAGCAGCGGGATTTTCCTCGCGCTGGTATGCCTCATGCACCGCTTTGACAAAGTCGATCGGGTGATAATACGAGATAAATTGCAGCGCATCGGCGATGCGCTGATGAAATCGTCTTGGCGAATTACGCTCATGTGGACTCTCTCCGGTCAGACTTTATTCAGTGGATTGACAGGGTCATGTGAGGGATCCTCACATGACAAAGAAGTATTATACCTAAAACCTCAACCAAATCGCGTCAGGTTTTAGTCGTAGATTAGCTTTGTCGGCAGCAGATTGGTTTTTTTCTGATTGGATAAGTACTTTTCCCTGCCAAGTCATCCTCAACGGGACACTCACAAAATATACTGATGCCATGACAACTAAAATAGGGTCTGCATAGACAGCTAAATGAGCATAGTGAGTCTTGGATAACCCTAATGCCAGCATGAAGCCAATCAACACGGCAGCACTTAACACGCTATCCATACGCCATTGATTGGCTTCAGCATCCAGCAAAGCAGATTGATGAGTGTGATTCGCTCTTTTCAAATAAGCCCAAGTTAACAAGCAACACAACACACTAAACAATGCAAAGCCAATCGCCAAGTCCGCCGCAACTTCTCGGCCTCCTGAGAGAATTGCATTGACTGCACTTACAAATGAGATGATACACACCAGCAGAATGACCAGCCCTTTAATCGCAATCACTAAGGGTTCAGCGAGTATACGGCCAAAATTAAACACTTTATTCGCTGGCGATTCAGCCCATTTAAGCGCCTGCACAGACAGCAAAGACAAGGCTAAACTGACAAACGAGTAGGCACCATCAAACAAAATCGCCAAAGAGCCCGTCCAAATCCCCCCAAACAATCCCTAGCAAAGCAAAAAAACCTGATACAAATGCCGAAAAAATCAGCGTTGACTTTTCCGAGCCAACTTTTAAGGAAACATGATAACCTCTTAGTAAACATTTAAATCTTTAATATCTGGCTTAATTCATCCAGATTAGGTTAAATTTTACGACATAAAATAATTCCCAATAAGTCACTTAGAGACGACTTTCTCGTCTCTAAATCACTAAAAGGATAGAAGATGCGTCCAAATTCAAATTGAAGCCTTCCTTGCCGTCTTAGAAACAGGGTCAATTGTTGATGCGGCAAGGCGCCTTAATCGAAGCAGAACCACAATCAGTGCTGCCTTAAGTGCCCTTGAAGATGATTTGGATGCCATGCTATTCGAACGCTCAGGCAAATCAGTTAGAGCAACAGATCTGGCATGGGCCATACAGCCCGATTGTATGCGCATGTTACAAACATTTCGCCAAATTCAAGCCCGCTGTGAATTAGAACGTGGCGGCATTGAAACAACCTTAAGACTCGCTCGAGACGACTCACTACCAGAGGCTCTCTGGCTAGAGGCGATGCGTTCACTGAAAAAACGTTTCCCGTTAACCGGAATCTCGGTTTATCTTGCACCACCACAAGAGCTTCCGACCTTAGTCAACTCACAAACTGTTGATATTGCCTTTGGACTGGATATCAATCAGCTAATGATGCACGTATTGCCCGGACAACACTGGGTGGTTTGCGATTAATGATGGTCTGCGATGCAAGGCATCCTTTATCTCGACTACCTGAGGTGACTCTCGAGGACTTGAACCAACACACACAGATCACCTTGGCTTTCGTCGACACTGAAGATCAACTCGTTCCAGACATTTATAACAGCAGTAATTATTTAGCGTTAACGCAGTATGAATTAATTCGAGATGCTGTGATGGAAAATGGCGGCTGGGCTTGGTTACCCCAAACACTAGTCGATAGTGAAATTCAGCAAGGCCTTCTCAAGCCGCTGAAAATAGCCAATGCCATACTCTGGCAGGAGTTTAGTAGCTTTCATTCAGCCAATGAGAATAAGGGACAAGTCACTCTCCGACTTGAAGAGTATTTAGCCAGCTATCTGACCAAGTATCGTTAAGACATCCTTTAAACAAGCACTAAGACACAAAAAACCACCCCAAACCCCAACAAGAGTCTTGCCGTGAGTGGCGTAATTTTCTGCCTTCTATCAGCACTTGCTTTTAACATTTTCACGGGTGGAATCGCTAACAGCAAAATCACCAGAGTGGCCAAACATAATTTAAATAGCCAATGGCTTTTAAAATGAAGCAAAAGATCAAAGTAGCGATGACCAATCCCAAGTAGAGATTGGAAGAAAATCGATAGCCCATCCGAACAGTCAAGGTTTTGAGACCATCCTGCTTATCACGCTCATAATCTCTTAACTCATTACTTAACAGCAACAAGGCTACTAAACAGCTGACCGGAATCGATAACCAGATGATTTTAGGATCAAAAGAAGCACCCGCGGCAAGATAACTACCGGTGATCATCAAGACACCCATCAACCAAAAGACCATCACGACACCCAATCCGCGATTTTTATAATTGATCGGAGCCACGGTGTAGCCTAAAGCACCCAGTAAGCCCAATACACTGATCGCCAATAAGGGCGTACCCGTCTGAATAATCAGATACAACCCGATTATGGCTGCCAGTATGAAGCACAGCATCCCGACTTTAAAATTGATGCTTATTTGCTTTCGTGCGGCTATCTGTTGTGAGCCGGAACCGACGATCAGGGGTAGATCTGTATGGTCATTGATTAGATTAACACCCGCTTGCAATAGCACACCCGCAACCAGAATCAATGCAACCGAAATAGGCTGCCAAACACCATCGGCGTATGCCGCCACTATGCCTACTAGACAGGCAATGATGGCGACAGGGAAAGAGAAAGGTCGAAGCGCCTTGGTAAATCGATATTTTTCGAGTGATTGTGGATTAACCAAACCCGATTAACTCCTCGCAGGAGCGTTAGGTAAATCACGCATCAACAAGGCGTAAGTCATATCCGTATTAAAATCTATCGGAATAGTGACCTGATAGCCTGTACCCGGAGCCACATCCATTTGCGCACCTTTTTTATCAAGCAACTCTTCCAAACGGAAGCGCTTATTACCGGCTGGCGTCATCAACTCCATGGTATCACCACGCTCAAAACGGTTTTTCACATCCACTTTGAGCATTCCTTGTTCTGCATCATGCTCGACTACTTCACCGACAAACTGCTGATGCACACCGATGGAGTTTCCAGTTTCATAGTTCTGGTACTCGTCATGCACATGACGACGATAGAAACCTTCTGTGTAACCCCTATTGGCAAGGTTTTCTAAAACATCCATCAATTCCATATTGAACGGTTTACCTGCCACAGCATCATCGATGGCTTGACGATAGGCTTGAGCGGTTCTGGCCACGTAGTAGTGTGATTTAGTACGTCCTTCGATTTTTAACGAATCTACACCCATTGCCGCTAGACGATGAACATGCTGGATGGCACGAAGATCTTTAGAGTTCATGATATAGGTACCATGCTCATCTTCAAACGCAGGCATATAGTCATCAGGACGTGAAGCTTCTTGCAACAACACGATTTTATCTGTTGGCTTGCCTTCACCCAACATCGGATCAAAAGACTGCACCGGAACAATATCGCCAGATTCGTTTTGCGTGGCTTCATGCGCATCATACTTCCAACGACAGGCATTGGTGCAAGTTCCTTGATTGGGATCACGATGGTTAATATACCCAGACAATAAACAACGACCTGAATACGCAATACATAAGGAGCCATGCACAAACACTTCAATTTCCATTTCTGGACAACGCTGACGTATCTCTTCCACCTCCTCTAAGGAAAGCTCACGCGATAGAATCACGCGTTCGATACCCGCTTTGTGCCAAAATTTCACAGTCGCCCAGTTCATGGTGTTCGCTTGAACAGACAAATGGATGGGCAGATCAGGGAAGCGTTCTTTCACCATCATAATGAGGCCCGGATCGGACATGATCAACGCATCTGGTCCCATCTCAACGACTGGAATAATATCGTCCATATAGGTTTTCAGTTTGGAGTTGTGCGGTAGGATATTACTGGCAACAAAGAACTTTTTACCTAGACGATGCGCAATATCGATTCCTTCTGCCAAGTTCTGGTAGTTAAAATCGTTGTTGCGCACACGTAGACTATAACGTGGTTGGCCTGCATAGACGGCATCAGCGCCGTATGCAAACGCATATTTCATGTTTTTTTAAGGTGCCCGCTGGGGACAAAAGTTCAGGTTGTCGCATAGCTACTCTACTCCAAAATCAAGCGCGCATTGTGCCGATTTTGTTCAATAATGGCAATCAAACCGCAGCGGTGAAAGGCTCAATTCAACATCAGCTGAACTCGATTTAACTGCTCTCGAAGCTGCAAAAGATCACGATTAATCAATTGTCGTGCATTATTGATAGCACGAATATCTTCCTTCAACTCTGCCAGACTGAGTTCAATCATCGCAAGATCTGAAGAGTTTGCGGCTGCAGGTGCAGGGGCTGGAGTAGCTGAGGCTCTAGCTACATCGGCCTGCAATCTTTCTAAGCGAGTGGTCAGCTGACGCTCAAGGGCTTGTAACTGATTACGTTGCTCGGTGAGGTTTTCAGTTAATTGAGTCAAGCTCTGTGCCTGCTGTTGCTGGCGTTCACGAAGTGCACTGATATCACCGCTAACACTTTGCAATTGACTGGCGACATTAGTTTCATTGCTGGAATTTTTTTAACTGCCCGACTTCGGTTTGCAGCTGTCGTACCGTCGCAGATAGCGCTTCTAGATTCGCGGTCAAATCGGCAGGCTGAGGTCTATTTTGAAGGCTGGTAATACGCGAGTCTTGCGAACTGATGCTTTGTTGAAGTTGCTGCAGAGTCTGCTGTAACGATTGACGTTCCCGTGACTCTGTTGCCAAGCTTTCTCTTAACTGAGTCAAATCACGACCCAATGCCTGCTGTGCATCTGCTTGTGTCGATTGTAACTGCCCCACTTGATCAGCTAAAGAAGCTTCATTGGCTAATTCATCTTCTGAACGAAGGTGCAAGGTTCTTTCCAGGCGCTCAATGTTTCGCTGAGACACCTCTAATTGTTGCTTCTGATCCAGTACTAACCACCCTAAAGCACCTAAAGCAACCACTAAAACCAACAGGACCACATTGAGCAAAAGACCTGAGCCTTTAGGCTTAGCTTGTGATGCTTCAAGTGCTCCTATACGATCATCAAAATCAGATAAAGGGGCATGTACACTTTCTCGTATTGATTCAGGATTAAACCTTGGTTCCACTTTATCTTGCATCTCTTGTACCTATCAAAATCAACTTTAGGCCTATTTACTCAAGCCCTATAACTGAAAAACCCCGCCAGATGACAGCCAACCAAAGGATGCTGACAAATGGCGGGGTTAAGGTCAGTCAGTAACTGGCCGGATGATGTTAAATTACATCATGCCGCCCATACCGCCCATGCCACCCATATCTGGCATTGCAGGCTTATCTTCTGGCAGATCAGCAACCATTGCTTCAGTTGTGATCATCAAACCAGCGATAGAGGCTGCTGCTTGAAGTGCAGAGCGAGTCACTTTAGCTGGATCAATAATACCCATTTCCATCATGTCACCATACTGGTCATTGGCAGCGTTGAAACCAAATGCGCCATTACCTTCACGGATTTTAGACACAACCACTGAGCCTTCACCACCAGCATTGGCAACGATTTGACGCAATGGAGCTTCAAGGGCACGGAAAGCCAACTCTACACCGATCGTTTGATCGTGGTTTTCACCTTCCAGCTTACCAATGTTGTCCAGTGCACGGATCAAGGCAACACCACCGCCAGGAACCACACCTTCTTCTACTGCTGCGCGAGTTGCATGCAGAGCATCATCAACACGTGCTTTCTTCTCTTTCATTTCAACTTCAGTACCGCCACCCACTTTAATGACAGCAACACCGCCAGCAAGTTTCGCAACGCGCTCTTGCAGTTTTTCACGGTCATAATCAGAAGTTGTTTCTTCGATCTGAACGCGGATCTGCTGTACACGTGCTTCGATTTCAGCTTGTGAACCTGCACCATCAACAATAGTGGTGTTTTCTTTAGTGATGTTCACGCGCTTCGCTTGACCTAGGTGCTCAAGACCCGCTTGCTCCAAGCTTAGACCCACTTCTTCGGAAATCACTTGGCCGCCAGTCAATACAGCGATATCTTGCAACATTGCCTTACGACGATCACCAAAGCCAGGCGCTTTAACAGCAGCCACTTTAACGATACCGCGCATGTTGTTCACCACTAGTGTCGCCAGCGCTTCGCCTTCAACATCTTCAGAGATGATCAACAATGGACGTGAAGATTTAGCTACCTGCTCAAGTACGGGCAGCAATTCACGAATGTTAGATACTTTCTTGTCAACCAATAGAATGTATGGGCCTTCCAGCTCAGCAGACATGGTTTCTTGGTTGTTGATAAAGTAAGGCGACAGGTAGCCACGATCAAACTGCATACCTTCAACGACATCCAGTTCGTTTTCGAAACCAGAACCTTCTTCTACAGTGATAACACCTTCTTTACCGACTTTTTCCATTGCTTCTGCAATGATACGACCGATTTCAGAGTCAGAGTTAGCAGAGATAGTGCCTACCTGAGCAATCGCTTTGTAGTCAGTACAAGGAACAGACATTTTAGCCAGTTCTTCAACGACTGCCGCAGCAGCCTTGTCGATACCGCGCTTCAGGTCCATTGGATTCATACCCGCCGCAACCGCTTTCAGACCTTCATTTACGATCGCTTGAGCCAATACAGTCGCTGTGGTTGTACCGTCGCCTGCCACGTCGTTGGCTTTAGAAGCAACTTCTTTAACCATTTGTGCGCCCATGTTCTCGAACTTGTCTTTCAGTTCGATCTCTTTAGCGACAGACACGCCATCTTTAGTGATGGTTGGCGCACCAAATGATTTCTCAAGTACAACGTTACGACCCTTAGGGCCTAGTGTCGTTTTTACAGCGTCAGCCAGAATGTTTACACCAGCGAGCATGCGCTGACGAGCATCATTACCAAAACGTACGTCTTTAGCAGCCATTCTTATTAATCCTGTTTTATAAATCTGTTACAAATGGAATTCTTAAAAAACGAAATCAACAGTGTTTAGTCTTCGATCACTGCGTAGATTTCACTTTCTTGCATGATCATCAGCTCTTCACCGTCAACTTTGACGACATTGGAACCGGCGTACTGACCAAACAGCACTTTGTCACCCACTTTGACAGATGGAGCTTGGACTTCACCGTTGTTCAAGGTGCGGCCTGGACCTACGGCAACAACTTCACCGCGGTTAGGCTTTTCTGCAGCAGAGCCTGGCAGAACGATACCGCCAGCGGTAGTTTTTTCCTCTTCGCTGCGGCGTACAACAACACGATCGTGAAGTGGACGAATTTTCATCTGGTTTTTCTCCTGGTATCTAGGAACAGATTTAATTATTTAATTTCACCAGCACTGAGACTAGTACTGATGCCTGTCCCGTATGTGGGGTGCCGTCGAGAGGATTTCAACACCCGCAAAGAAAAAAATTTAATCTTTTCGTGTGTATTCGCCGTCTATGACGTTACCACCGGGCGGACGAGTGGAATGCTCGGAGGGATTTGATGTAAAGTCCTGTTCAAAAGTTGAACGATGATGACTGGAATGATGTGTTGCAATCACTGTCATTCGCTGACTAACAAAGTGAATAAGTGCTCTTCGAGTGAAAGGTATCAGACAACAAAATCCGATAATATCTGTCACAAAACCGGGCGTCACTAGCAGAGCCCCACCTACGGCCAGCACTATTCCTTCACCCATCTCTTTTCCCGGAATCTCTCCCTGATCCATTTTTTGACGCGCTCTGGTTAACGTGCTCAGACTCTGAATTCTAAGCATATTCACACCAATAAAAGCAGATAGCAGCACTAAACCAACGGTATACCAGACTCCAATCCACTGACCAACGTTAATCAGCAGTGTAATCTCAATAATCGGGATGATGATAAATAGAATAAATATAATAGGCATGATCTTCCTCGCTTGTTAGAGAAACATGTGATCACAATCGTCATTTCTGCGCAAGAGATAGATCCGACTTCTATTTAGTAATTAAAACAGACGTATTAGGGTTTTCCCTTATTACCATCCATTCAAAAACGCATACTTTTTATAACAGAAAAATTGTTGCGCTGCGGTATATTGCGGCGCACAATAGATCACGCTAAACAATTAATAAGGTATTTGAATATGGATCTGAAGGATAAAGTAGTCGTCGTCACAGGCGGCGGTCGTGGCCTAGGGCGTGCGATGGCTCTTGAATTAGCTTCTAAAGGCGCCAAGTTAGCCTTAGCTGATTTGAATCAACAGGATCTCGATGACACCATTGCTTTGTGTCAAGAGCAAGGGACTGAAGCGCGTGGTTACATTTGCAACGTTGCAGTTGAAGCGGATGTCGAAAAACTATTCAACGATGTTGTTGCTGATTTTGGCACACTGCATGGTTTAGTTAACAATGCGGGTATCACTCGCGATGGTCTTTTCATTAAAGTGAAAGAAGGCCAAGTGGTTGGTAAAATGAGCATGGATCAGTGGAACCTGGTCATGGATGTCAACCTAACCGGTACATTCCTGTGTGGCCGTGAAGCTGCGATCAAAATGATTGAGCTTGGCGTACCTGGCTGCATCGTTAACATCTCTTCTGTTTCGCGTTCTGGCAACATGGGCCAAACCAATTACACGGCTACAAAAGCTGGTGTTCAAGCTATGGCGGTAACTTGGGCTAAAGAATTAGCGCGTTACGGTATCCGTGCAGCATCCATTGCGCCAGGTTACATCGGCACCGAAATGGTGATGAGCATGAAACCTGAAGCTCTAGAAAAAATCGCTGCGGGCATTCCGGCTAAGCGTTTAGGCAAGCCTGAAGAGATCGCTTCTACCGTAAGCTTTATTCTCGAAAATGACTATGTGAACGGTCGTTGCTTCGAAGTAGATGGCGGTTTACGCATCTAATCGCTGCAAGTGAGTAAGACAGGCCCCTTAGCAAGCCTGTCTTACCCTAAGACACTTAAGATTTAATCGCGGAAGTTATTGTACTGTAACGGTAATTCGACATCAGACTCTCGTAACAAAGCCATCGCTTCTTGCAAGTCATCACGCTTCTTGCCCGTCACACGGACCTTTTCACCCATAATCTGGGTTTGCACTTTCATTTTGCTGTCTTTAATCAGTTTTGTGATCTTTTTGCACAGCACTTGATCTAGCCCCTGACGCAAAATCACTTGTTGCTTGGCTTTAACACCACTGAGATCTGGATTTTTGACTTCCAAACAACGAATATCAATTTTTCGTGCTGTTAACTTGCCTTTCAAAATATCCAGCATCTGCTGCAGTTGAAAGTCCACCTCGGCAATCATGGTAACGGTTTCATCTTGCAGCTCAAACTCAGCCTTCACACCTTTGAAGTCATATCGGCTTTGTAATTCACGATTCGCCTGATCAACCGCATTGGTGACCTCGTGAGAATCTAACTCGGAAACTATATCAAATGAAGGCATACTATTACTCCAAACAGGCTAATAAGTGGCCGCTTGATCAGCACACTAAATAAGTAGGGTAAATATGATTTGGCATATATTGGGTGCGGGTGCCATAGGACAACTCTTTGCCACACGCTTAATGGATGCAGGAATCGCTGTGCGCATCTTATCTCGCCAAGTAGGTGACTATTATCAACTGCAACTGCAAGAGGGTAAAGACAAACGCCACTATCAATTGCCGATTGATGCACAAAATGAATGTTCAACAATCAACCATCTGCTGGTGTGTACTAAAGCACCCGATACTGAAATGGCACTCCGATCCATTCAAGATCGCATCGCATCCGGTGCAGACATTCTATTAATGCAAAATGGCATGGGACAACATGACCTTGCCGAAACACTTTTTCCGCAAGCCAAAATTTGGGCAGGTGTTCACCACCGCAGGCGCTTGGCGAAGTGATGCACATTCTGTTCATTGCATTTGCTCAGGGCATTAACAGAGATTGGACGTTATCAAGGCAGTAGCGATCAACTTCCATGCGGCTGGAACACCACTCAACCAACACCCCTGCTATCAAAGAATATCCAACCGACCCTTTGGCGAAAACTCGCCATCAATTGCGCCATTAACCCGCTCACTGCCATTCACCAGTGTTTAAACGGTGAATTGGTCAAAAATAGTGTCTATTTGCATGAGATGAAATCGATTTGTCATGAAGTTGAAGCGGTGTTAAGTTCGATGAATCTTAACCTTTTTCAACAGTCGCTGTTTGACGAAGCGGTCAAGGTCGCTAACAACACTGCACAAAACCGTTCATCAATGCTAACGGATGTTCTTCAGGGTCGCCCTACCGAAATAGACTATATTACCGGTTATCTGTGTGAGCGAGCAAAAACACTGGGGATTGATACACCTTTGAATGACCAACTACTTCTTCAAGTGAAAAACCTGTCGTGAAAAACAGGTCATGCTACACTCAAGTTTAGAGAGCAAGATGACTTTGCATAGGCCGACAAGATGACTGAACTGCTGCAAGAAATCCCCTACCCTTACAAAAAGAAAATTGACAATAAAGACTACGAAAAAGAACTGCGCGCACTGCAAATAGAGCTGCTTAAAGTCCAAAGCTGGATGCGGGAAACCGGTCAGCGCATTGTCATCGTATTTGAAGGCCGCGACGCAGCTGGAAAAGGGGGAAGCATTAAACGCTTTATGGAGCATTTGAATCCACGTCATGCTCGCGTTATCGCGTTAGAGAAGCCCTCTGATGTCGAGCGAGGTCAGTGGTACTTCCAACGTTACGTAAAACAGTTACCCACCGAAGGTGAAATGGCGTTGTTTGATCGTTCTTGGTACAACCGCGCCGGTGTTGAGCGCGTCATGGGTTTTTGCTCTCCGTCAGAATATCTTGAGTTCATGCGTCAAACACCAGAACTGGAAAAAATGTTTGTACGGAGTGGCATTCGGCTATTTAAGCTTTGGTTTGAAGTCAGTCGTGATGAGCAGTTTAAACGCTTCCAATCTCGCAAATATGATCCTGTAAAACAGTGGAAGCTTTCGCCTATCGACATGGCCTCTTTAGATAAATGGGATGCTTACACTGACGCCAAAAATGCCATGTTTAAACATACCGACACACCTGAAGCACCTTGGACAATTATTTTATCAGACGACAAGAAGCGCTCTCGCCTGAACGCAATGCGACATATCCTCAACAATCTTCCTTACCCAGATAAAAATCCAGATATCGAGATTCAACCCGATCCTAAGATTTGTATTCCGGCAAGAAAACTCTTGGGAAGGCAAGACCCTTAAGTAGTGCCTATGGTGCTCTACCGTAGCTGCGACTGATAAAAACAGGCTCTTCAACCTGATGTTGTTGATTCAAATATTGGGTCAGCACAAAGAAAAAGTTGCAACAAATATTCAAAAAACGAGGAATCAACTCGGGAACCGCTATGCCTTCTGAATCCACTCTAACCAGCGCACGGATCGCTTTTTTACTAACCGATCGTGCTTGATGTAGATAAGGGACAGTGCCCGTACCTCTGGGTAACACAAAGCCTCGAGTAGGGCTTGAAATACCTGCTTTATAAGCATTAAGACGCTCTTTGAGCCAATCTAGATTCTCTTCTGACAGTGCTAAACGACCTCGAATTGAACCATTCGCATGAAAAATCAGCGGCTGAAGTTGATGCAAATCGTCAATCATCTTCATTTCTTCTGTCGGCAAACTGGACAACGCCATTCCAACTAAGGTCGCCAACTCATCAGTGAGCACTTCGTAATCACAGAGATAGGAGGTTTCATGGATAAAGGGGTAACAAATTTCATCCAACAACTTAGAGCTTTTGAGCGCCATACCTCACTCCTAAGGGCTAACCTATGACAGAAATAATCGGCGGATCAGCAAGCAGGTCGATCTGCGCTTTGACTTGATAGACTTCCAGCAAATTAGCCTCGGTTAACACCTCAGAAGGCGATCCTAACGCAAACACCTTGCCATGATGTAACAAGCAAAGACGATCACAATAGCGAGCTGCCATCGAAAGATCATGCAAAGACACTATGACACTCTGGTCTGATTCCTTAGGTGTGTTTAAGTGGGCATAATCTCGCAACAGAGACAACACTTGGCACTGGTAATAGAGATCAAGACTTGCCAAAGGCTCATCCGCAAGAAGAATTTTCGGTTCGCCCGCCAGGACCCGTGCTAACCAGACGCGCAACTGTTCACCGCCAGAAAGCTGATCAACCGAATGATTCAACCAACCTTCTACGCCCGTTGCCTTGGCCGCATCTAGAATTTTTGTGGGTCTTCATCCTGCCAAGGCAAACGCCCCAGACTGATCACATCGTTTACACTGAGTGACCAAGCACTTTGGCAACCTTGTGGCAACAACCCCATAAGACGCGCACGCTCAAGATGACTGAAATGCGTTAAAGACCGATCTAAAAGATGAATATCGCCTTGGTAAGGTTCAATACCGGCTAAACAGTGCAGTAATGATGTTTTTCCGGCTCCGTTTGGGCCAATTAAACCTAGGACCTCTCCTGATTGGAGATCTAAACTGACGTCATCTAATCGCTTATCAAGCGAAACCTTGTGTAACTCGACTAAAGCCATCGGCGTCGCTCCCGCCAAATCAGCCAAATAAACAATGGCGTTCCTAACAAGGAGGTCAGCACTCCTAGCTTCAACTCAGGACCTGGCGGCAAACTACGAATCAAACTATCCGCCAAGCAGACCAAAATAGCGCCGACTAAGGCTGCTGGGATTAACACTTTATCCGGTCGATTATTAACAAAAGGACGCACTAGGTGAGGAACAATTAACCCAACAAAGCCGATAGCGCCGGCAATGGAGACCGATGTTCCCACCAAAATAGCCGCCCCTAACACAACAATTCGACTACCTACAGCAGTTGAAAACCCAAGACTGCTCGCGACTTTTTCACCTAAGCTCAATCCGAATAATAAGCGTCTCTGACTCAGCACCAACCCACCGCCTATCATCAGTGCGGGTAGAAGGATCCACAGATGATCAAATCCGCGATTAGCCACAGAACCCAATAACCAAAACACCAGCTCCTGCATGGCGTAAGGGTTAGGCGCAAAATTCAACACCATCGCCAGCAAAGCCCCCGTCAGCGTGGAAATAGCCAGTCCTGCCATAATCACCATGCTTTGCCGAGCACTACCCGCTAACAACAGCATCAACATCATCGCCGCGCCAGCTCCCAAAAGCCCGGCTATAGCGGGCGCCGCACCCCCCAACTGAGGAAAGATACCGAAGTAAAACACAGCCGCTGCTCCGAGTGCTGCACCCTGACTGGCACCCGTTAACCCTGGATCCGCTAAGGGGTTTCTCAGCAAACCCTGAAGTGCGGCACCACTTAATCCAAGTGCCGCTCCCACCAATAATGCAATTAATGTACGCGGCAAACGTATATCACCTATGACAATGGCATCAAGTGTCGCTTGCCGAGTCACCCATTCCCACAACCCTTTGATCACGCTGACATCAGATGACCCTACCGATAATGAGATCAGTGCTGAAAGTACTAGTAATAGGAATAAGCTGGACACAAGCACTCTGTTCATTCCAGAGCCTTTCTTAATTCAGCTAACTGATCAATCAACTCATAGGTCCAAGGTCCAGGGCACTGCCAACGCCAATAATCTAAGCTTAACCATGCGGATGCGGGAAGCAGTTTAGATAAAACAGGGTGTTGTGCAAACTGATTGGCTAAGGCCGCAGATTCAGGTGCTGACCACAAAATCGCATCAGGCGGATCTATCGCCAACTGCTCTAAATCTAAACGCACATATCCCGATGCTAACACATAGTTTTGCCAACCTGCTTGAGTCAGCAATTGATCTTCAAACGTCTGTTGCCCAGTCCCTACCCCATTGGCTCCAAGAAGGAGTAAACGAGGAGCGTCTTTATCAAACTCTCGCGGCCATTGATCTTCTGCAATTCGTTTTGATGCAGTTAGACCAAGAAGTTGAAAAAATTGGTTCAAGTAGATTTCAACCTCTTCTAAGGATCTAGGTAGAGACAAGACTTCCACTGGGTGTCCTAAGCGTTCTAAGCGAGAGCGAAGCAGTAGTGCATTAAATTCCCCAACGACAACAAGGTCAGCATTTAAACTAACGATCTGCTCTAGAGAACCATCATGAACTGGCCAGTTTTGCGATTGAATTGGCAATGGAAAACGACGATGTAAGGGAGATAAAGCAGCGACTTGAGCAGGATCAGCATAAAAAGCCAACAGCCAATCCATGCATAAATCCAAGGATACAATACGTTCATAGACAGGCGTAGTCTGGGCCTGCTCAGCAAAATCAGACACTTCCTCAGCCCATACACCCACAAACGGCCACCACACAAACAGCACCATCAGCACCTTAGGCAGGCAGAAATGTTGTTGTGGAAGGTAGTCGTGGGTTTGAGTCATGTCATCAGTGCAGTAGTGTTAAAGCCATGCAGGATAGCGGAAAGCCTTGATGACTTCATCTGTTTAGATCCCTTATACTATGTCCGCTTTAAAGATCTACACGATATTCTTCACTTAGGTGCTCTGTTGCGTACAACAGAGTTAAACGGGAAACAGGTGCTGACACCCGTCAAAAACCTGTGCTGCCCCCGCAACGGTAAGATGTTGTCATCGCAAAGGCCACTGTGCTCTTAAGCATGGGAAGGCGCGATGATCTGCGCTCAGCGCCGCATCAAGCCCGGATACCGGCCTAGGTGGGAACACTGTTGGTGTTGCGGAGGGCTTCACCCAGTCAAACATTCAGTCCTGTCGAACGACAGCGCTGTTCTTTTGGCTTTCCCTCCCTCATCACGCCCTAACTTAGCGTATGAGGATTTAGATTTGAAAACTTCACTGTTCAATAGAACACTACTTTTAAGCGCAATCGCTGCCATCAGCTTGCCACTTAACGCCCAAACAAGGTTAGACCCCTTAGTGGTTACCGTGACCACACCCTTAAGAATGTCTCAACCTGTTGACCAAACCCTAGCCGCCACCACCGTCATCACCCGTGCCGATATAGAACGCCTGCAACCCGAGTCAGTTGCTCAACTGCTGCGTGGTACTGCCGGTGTTGAGTTTGCGAGCAATGGTGGTGCGGGTTCGGTTACTAGCCTTTTTATGCGTGGTACTAACTCCAACCACACGTTGGTAATGATTGATGGTGTAAAAATCAACAGTCCAACTGATGGTCGAGCCAGTTGGAACTTTCTACCTGTCAGCCAAATTGAGCGCATCGAAATTGTAAGGGGGCCACAGTCCACAATATGGGGTGCTGATGCAATTGGTGGGGTCGTCAACATCATCACACGTCAAGCTGATGCATCTCACAACCATGGAGAGATTCGTATAGGAGCAGGCAATCAAAACACTCGCCTAATCGATACCAATTATGCCGCAGCCAGCGCATCAACGCGTTTCACTTCAGCATTAAGTTTTCGTGAAACTGATGGATTCAATGCAAGACCCGCTGATACCTCAGGTGAAAAAAGACGGCTATGAACACTACGGTCTTCGATTAAAGGTTGAACATGACCTGAGCACACGTAACACTCTATCAGCTGGCTACATTCGAAGCCAGGGTGATAACCAATATGACAACTGTTTGAATTCTGCTTGGAGCACTTCTAATACTTGCAAGGAAGAGTTTGCAATGCAAACACTGAGTATGGGGTGGAATCATCAGCTTACAGATGTCTGGCAGATCGACACGCTGTTACAGCGGGTGGATGAGGATCGTAAAGATTTTTTTGAAGGTCAGGCTAATGGCCGAATACAGACACAGCGCGATCAACTTGGAATCAAGGCGACAACTGACAACAACCCCTTTCAGATTTGTATCTGGATTTGATGCACAAAAAGAACGGATACTGAAAGGTTCAGGATTCACAAGGGATCAACGAGATATTTTTGGCGTATTCTTGCAAACCCAATATCAACTGACTGATAACTGGACGTTGTCAGGTGGTTTACGCCACGATGATGATGAGTTTTTCGGTAACCAGACAACTGGCAACATAGGACTTGATTGGCAACTTAACAATCAACACAACCTCGGAGCTACCATTTCTCAGGGCTATCGTGCACCTAACTTAATGGAGCTTTATGGTCCATGGGGAGCTAACCCTAATCTACAACCTGAAAAATCGATTAATTACGAACTTTACTGGCGTTACCAACACAGCAACGAGGTAAGTAATGAAATTAGAGTTTTTCAAAATACTATTGATAATCTCATTCAATCAGACAGACTGTATGATTTTTACAACATCGATAAAGCTCGAATCAGAGGAATAGAGTTTGTTAGCAAATATAATAGCGGCAATCTTTACTTGTCAGGCTCTATAACTATCCAAAACCCTAAGGACATCACCTCAGAAGACCAAATCGCACTGAGAGCTTCTGATCGAGATTCAGGTAGGTTACTTCCAAGACGATCAAGGGAATCTGGACGTTTCGATATTGACTATCAAAATTCTATTGGCGGTCTGGGCATTACATTTGAGGGTCAGGGTAAAAGATCTGATACTGCATGGACTTCAAATGAAATGGGCGGCTATGTGCTAGCACATACACGTGCACACTGGCATCTATCCCCTGATTGGACCTTGCGCGCTAAAATCGACAATCTGTTCGATAAAGACTATGAACAAGCTGCTGGGTACAACACCCAAGGTCGATACTTCGAAACCAGTCTAACTTACCGTTTTTAATAAGGCAGAGAATTAGCAAGGAGGTAGTGGTTTCACTTGACTCTGACCTCTGCAACCATGGATGGTTGCAGTGAGCCCACAAGGATGTGCTTGTAGCGTGTCAGAGGCAAGTGGAACCACTACCAACTCTCAACCAACTCATCACACACGCAACAATAATCAAGCAGATTGCCTAACCCAACCCACTATGCTTCAATGAAACTCAACGTTTTAAAAGGCGAACTCACATGTCTGACAGACTCGACAGAATCTACACACGCAGTGGTGATCAAGGCACAACAGGCCTAGCAAATGGCAAACGCATTCCTAAAACACATCCCAGAATCGAAACTCTTGGCGATGTCGATGAATTAAACAGCATCCTCGGGCTTGTGATCGCTGAACTTGACCAGCCTCATCCACTGTCAAATTTGCTCGCTCAACTCCAAAATGATCTTTTTGATCTAGGGGGAGAACTCGCCATCGCCGATAAAACCTACACCGTGATCACCTTGGAAAAAGTGACGCACCTCGAACAACAACTTGATGCACTCAACAATAAACTCCCGCCTCTCAAAGAATTTATCCTTCCTGGCGGGAGTAAATCAGCGGCCACCACACACCTCGCACGATCCGTGTGTAGACGTGCGGAGAGACGTATGGTGTCTTTAGCCAGTGTTGAAGGTGAGACCATAAACCCTATGGGAGCAAGTTACTTAAATCGTTTATCTGACTTACTTTTTGTCATTGCCAGAACACTGGCACGAGAAAAAGGTGGACAAGAGATTCACTGGAAACCTTCTTCCCCTGAAAAGATCTAAATAAAAGTATGATTTTACATCCGCTTACAAATCAGGATAATCTGAATTGAAGCAGGACAAAATTAAAAACACTAGGAGAATCAAGTGGAACAAGAAACAGTCTGGATCATTGCCATTGTTGCACTCGCTGTTGGCGTTCTTATTGGCTTTTTTAATGGGCAAGTCAGGAAGCAGCGAAGCGCAACGTAAAACCCTCGAAGCAGAATTAAACGGCTCACGCGCCGAAATGGATCGATACAAAAAAAGAGGTCACTAGCCATTTCGAACAAACCGCCACACTGGTTAACGAACTGACAGAGCAATATCGAAAGGTTCATCAGCATCTCGCCACTGGCGCACAGGCTCTCTGTCCAGACCAAGCGGCGGGGCGCTCTTTACAGTCTTCGTTGCAACCCAAACTTGAAAAAGTTACGAGTGAAGAATCTCCTGATAGCACCCCTGGTGATCTGAGCCAAGAAAATCAGGCTGAGTCACAAAAACATGAAACAGCTGAGAGCGGTCAGCCATTTGAAAAGACTAATGAAGTTAAACCACCGGAACCGGAACCAGAACCGGAACCAGAGCTGAATATCGAACCACCCAAAGATTGGGCGCCGAAGAAGCCCGACGATGAAGGCACCTTATCTGATCGATATGGGCTTAAAAAGAATGCTGAAGAAGCGCCAAAACCTCCCCAGCCAGATCCTGGTCTGCACGAGGAGGAAAATGACAAGAATGAAACTGAGAAGAAAGCTAAAGACTAATTCGACTCCCTAAACAGGATTAGCTATCTCGATAAAGCGGTGTTCAAGCCCAAAATGGCGACCTAAGTGCTCACCAAGGGCTTGGACTCCGTAACGCTCTGTCGCGTGATGTCCCGCTCCAATATAGTGAATCCCTGCTTCGCGTGCGATATGCACGACGGGTTCAGAAATCTCTCCGCTAATATAGGTATCAGCACCCAACTCAATCGCTTTCTCAATATAGCGCTCTGCAGCACCTGTGCACCAAGCCACTTTATTCACTTTGTGTGCACCACCCGAAATCACCTGTGGTTCACGATCTAAATGTTGCTGCACGCGTTGAGCAAAAATTTTCAATGAGCAAGGCTCAGATAAACGCCCAATATTACCGATAGCATTTAGCTTGCCTGGCTCTAAAGTATCTTCGATTTCAAGACCCAACTTGACAGCTAAACGAGCATTATTACCTAACACAGGGTGAGCATCTAAAGGCAAATGATAAGCCAGCAAGCTCATCTCATTCATCATTAAGGTTTTAATTCGACGATACTTAATACCCGTAATAGTAGAAGATTCTCCCTTCCAGAAATAACCATGGTGGACTAGCACTAAGTCAGCTCCCCAGTTGGCCGCCTCATCAAGAAGAGCTTGGCATGCGGTAACACCTGAAACGATCTTCTGAATTTGCGAACGCCCCTGAACCTGTAATCCATTTGGACAATAATCGTTGAATTGCGATGCCTTTAACAAGTCATCACAATATTCAACCAATTCATCAAGCTCAACACTGTTGTAATTCATCGTAAATTTTCCAATCCTGCTTCGAGAGTCGTATAATATGCGATCACTTTAAACGAAACGGTTTTATGGGTAAATTCAAACTCCTTTCTTGGCCTGTTACCACTGGCATCTTAGCAGCTTTATTGCTTATTCAGATCTTCTATAAAGGAGAGGATTCTCTGATGGCGCCAAGGGTGGAGATTGTTGAAGCTCAAAGCAACGGTCAACCAGAAGAGAGACGTTTACCGACTCGTCTTTCATTTGCGGATGCGGTCGATAAAGCCTCTCCTGCTGTGGTCAATATTTATACACAGACATTGGTTCGACAACCTGCCAACCCTTTACTGAACGATCCCTTATTCCAACAGTTCTTTAACATTGAGCGATTGCCCCAACAGGAACGAATCCAGTCCAGCTTAGGCTCTGGGGTTATCCTCAGTCCGCAGGGTTATGTCGTCACCAATAACCACGTTATTTCTGGAGCTGACAGTGTCGTCGTATCGCTTCAGGATGGCCGCGAGTCTCTGGCTCAAGTGATCGGCAGTGATCCTGAAACAGATCTCGCACTGCTCAAAATCGATTTACCCAATCTTCCCAGTATTATCTTAAATACGACAGACTCACTCAGAGTGGGAGATATTGTGCTAGCCATCGGCAATCCATTTGGCGTAGGACAAACAGTCACACAAGGAATAGTCAGTGCAACAGGCCGCAATAGCATAGGCTTAAGTACCTATGAAAGCTTTATCCAAACCGATGCAGCGATTAATCCTGGTAATTCCGGAGGAGCCCTCATAGACCCTCAAGGTCATCTCGTAGGAATTAACACAGCAATTTTTTCACAATCGGGTGGTTCTCACGGTATTGGATTTGCAATTCCCGCCATTACTGCTCGCCAGGTCATGCAGGACTTAATCGAGCATGGACGAGTTATCCGAGGCTGGTTAGGTATTGAGGTACAAGAATTAACACCACAACTGGCTGAATCCTTTAATTTGGAATCAAGTACCGGCGTGATTATTTCAGGCGTTGTACGGAATGGACCTGCTCATACCGCGGGTCTACAGCCAGGTGACATCTTATTAGCAATGGAAGGCAATTCGATTACAACAGGACGTGATCTGATGAGACGTATCGCACGCACTAAACCTGGTGATTCCGTCAGGTTTGAAATACTTCGTAATGAACGAAAGTTTTCAATTGTTGCGCAGATGTCAGAAAGAGCTCAGCCTGCACGTTAATGTCGTGCAGGCTAAATAATCCATACTCACTTATCAGAAATAATTCGATATTCTGCTGAACGCGCGTGAGCCGTTAAGCTTTCACCCCGTGCCAATACAGAAGCGACTTTACCCATCTCTGATGCTCCCTCTGCAGAGAACATAATGATCGATGAGCGTTTCTGAAAGTCGTACACACCTAAAGGTGATGAGAAACGTGCTGTTCCGGAGGTGGGCAATACGTGATTTGGACCCGCACAATAATCCCCCAAGGACTCAGCTGTATAACGCCCCATAAAGATAGCGCCAGCATGACGTATCAGTGGCAATAAACTTTCTGGATCCTCAACTGACAACTCCAGATGCTCAGGTGCAATACGGTTACTTAATTCAGCCGCTTCCTGTAAATCAGCAACTTTAATTAAGATCGCTCTGTTTTTCAGAGAGGTACGAATTATCTCCGCACGCTCCATAGTCGGTAACAGTTTTTCAATACTGGCTTCAACTTGATCGATATAATCTGCATCAGGACAAATGAGTATGGACTGTGCATCTTCATCATGTTCTGCTTGAGAAAAAAGATCCATCGCGATCCAATCTGGATCGGTTTGTCCATCGCAGATCACAAGGATTTCAGAAGGACCAGCAATCATATCGATGCCGACTGCACCGAACACTGCTCGCTTAGCTGTGGCCACAAAAATATTTCCAGGCCCTACAATTTTATCAACACGCGGAACCGTTTCGGTACCATAAGCCAGTGCAGCAACCGCCTGAGCACCACCCAAAGTAAAGACTCGATTGACGCCAGAAAGCGCTGCTGCCGCAAGTACCAATTCGTTGACCACTCCATCGGGAGTGGGAACCACCATGATGATCTCTTTAACACCTGCCACCTTTGCCGGAATCGCATTCATCAATACAGACGAAGGATAAGCTGCCTTTCCACCCGGCACATAAATACCCACACGATCCATCGGTGTTACTTGCTGACCCAACACAGTACCGTCTGCTTCAGTGTAGCGCCAAGACTCACTTTTTTTGACGCTGGTGGTAGTCAGCAATACGCTGCGCCGCGACTTCTAAAGCGATACGCTGATCTTCAGGAAGGTTCTCCAAGGCTTGATGTAACCGAGACTGATTCATTTCCAACTCAGTCATCGAGACCGCTTGCATACGATCAAAACGATTAGTGTATTCCACCAAGGCTTCATCACCGCGAGCTCGGACATTGGCAATCACATCATCAACGATTTGATTGACCTGTTTATCCGATACACTTTCCCAAGCAAGCAATGCATCCAATCTTGAGTCAAAATCAGCTTGCCCTGCAACCAGTCTGGTAATTTCTAGGGTCATTTTACACCTCGCGTTTGGCCACCACAGCGGCCTGCATTTTTTCTAGGATTGGCTGAATGAGTTCATATTTCATCTTCATCGATGGTTGACCAACAACCAATCGTGAACTGATATCAGCAATATGCTCAAGCGGTTCTAATCCATTAGCACGCAATGTATTTCCCGTATCAACAATATCCACAATACGATCAGCAAGCCCCATAATCGGTGCTAATTCCATCGCTCCATAGAGCTTGATAATGTCAACTTGCATGCCTAAGCGCGCATAATAGTCTCGGGTAATGTTAACGAATTTACTCGCAACCCTGAGGCGTCCCTCAACGGGTTTGGCGTTTTTCATTCCGGCAACCATCAGTCGGCAGCGCGAGATCTCAAGATCTAGAGGTTCGTAAAGACCCTGCCCGCCATGCTCCATCAAGACATCCTTACCCGCCACTCCCATATCAGCTCCACCATATTCTACATAGGTGGGCACATCGGTCGCACGAATCACCAGCAATTTGATATTGTCGTGGTTGGTATCAAAAATCAGTTTACGACTGCTGAAGATATCCTCAGAAGGATGTATATCCGCAGCGGCCAGCAACGGCAGTGTTTCTGTCAGTATACGTCCTTTTGATAAGGCAATCGTTAACTGTGGCGAACTCATGCACGCGCCTCCTTACCCGAAATGCGCTTGATTTTTGCGCCTAATGCCTGGAATTTCTCTTCAATACACTCGTAGCCACGATCAATGTGATATATGCGGTCGATGAGTGTTTCACCATCAGCCACTAGCGCTGCAATCACTAAACTGGCTGATGCACGCAAATCGGTTGCCATCACAGGCGCACCTTTAAGTTTAGCAACACCTTCAACCACAGCTGTATTTCCATCTATGGTGATATCAGCTCCCATACGACGCATCTCTTGCATGTGCATAAAGCGGTTCTCAAAGATAGTTTCTTTGATGATACCTACGCCAATTGCGACCGCATTTAATGCAGCGAACTGCGCTTGCATATCGGTTGGAAAAGCGGGATAAGGTGCAGTGGTTAAATCAACCGCTTTCGGACGACGCCCATGCATATTGAGCTCGATCCAGTCTTCACCGGTACTGATTTCAGCACCCGCTTCTTTCAACTTTTTGAGCACCGAATCCAGTGTATCAGGACGCGTATTACGAGTCTTAACATGACCACCTGTCGCTGCAGCAGCAACTAAAAAGGTACCGGTTTCAATACGATCCGCCATGACGGAATAGCTGCACCCTTTAAGTTCAGCCACACCATGAACCGTGATCATATCGGTACCAGCACCACGAATATCCGCTCCCATTGCATTCAGGCAGTTCGCCAGATCGACAATTTCAGGCTCACGAGCCGCATTTTCGATCAATGTTTCGCCTTCAGCTAAGGCAGCAGCCATCATAATGTTTTCGGTACCGGTGACAGTCACTGTATCAAAGAACACTGTGCCGCCTTTGAGACGACCGTCACAGGTTGCACGAATATAGCCTTGATCCACTTCAATCTTTGCACCCATCGCCTCTAGGCCTTTGAGATGAAGATCTACTGGACGACTGCCGATGGCACAGCCACCGGGTAGCGAAACCTCGGCTTTTCCGAATCGGGCAAGGAGTGGACCCAACACTAAGATAGAGGCGCGCATCGTTTTAACTAAGTCATAGGGTGCAACCACTGAATTCATTTGTGATGCATCTATCTCTACACACATGGATTCATGCAAGGTGATCTCAACACCCAAACGACGCATCAATTCCAGCATCGTTGTAATATCGTGCAGATGAGGTAGATTTGAAATAGTGACTGGCTCTGACGCCAAAAGTGTTGAAGCGAGTATCGGTAGTGCGGCATTTTTAGCACCCGATATCCACACATCGCCTTTAAGGCAAGCGCCGCCTTCTATCAATAACTTATCCATTTAATTGTCCATTGGGGTGAAATCAGTTCAGCGCAGCCCATTGCTCAGGGGTGTAGGTTTTTATCGTCAGCGCATGAATTGCACCACTGGAAATCTGCTCATTCAGACACCCATAAACCATCTGCTGTTTTTTGACAGGAGAAAGCCCAGTAAACACTTCGCTGATGACGGTAATTTCAAAATTACAACCTTCACCTGCAGTCACGACTTGACTACCCGCGATTTGGCTTTCAACGATACGTTTTACTTCTTCAGCTTGCATAGGCACTCCGAAAGGTTCGAGTCATTTTTTGGGGGACTATCTTAACGCAAAAAAAGGTCATTGAGGGAAATAACTCAATAACCTTTGATTTGAGACCTAGTGAATAGAAACCTGGCTAAGTTGCTCATCAATACCAACAAGCTTAGCAATCGAAAGCATATCGTCTGGCAGATTAACAACTTCAAGATTAATTGAACGAGACTCTGCATATCGCTTAAAGCAAAGCCAGAGTGATAGCGCAGAACTATCCACTCGGCCTACTTTGGAAAAATCTAAACGACAGGTGCCAGATAGGCTTCTTAATTGATTAAGAATGGCTTCTTGTTTAGCTACAACCGTTGAAAATAGCAGATCACCTTCAATCGCTATTTCAACGATTGAATTATCAACCTTCGACATCTTCCACAACCTCAGCAATCGTACGAGCGACCCGCTCTTCCCATCCATCGATAACAGCTGAGACACTTCTTGCACGCTGAAACATATCAGCAAACTGATTTTGGAAAGTTAAGCGCAGATTGATACCTTCAACGGCAACGTTAACCAGCATCCAATTACCATCGATATTTCGCATATAATAGAGAATATTATATGTTCGACCAGCTGTTGAGGTCAGTTGTACGTTTACCACTTGCATATCTGGTTGCGGGCTAGGCGCTCTAGGTGGCGTAATCGAGTATTCACGAACAGCAAATTCACTGACTGCCAAGGAGTAGGTTCTGATCAAGGTTGTTTTTAAAATATCTGCAAAACGATCCAGCTCTGCCTCTGTGGCCGTGCGAGCAAACCGTCCCATCACACCACGCCCAAATCCATGAAAATCAATCACTGGTGTCACGATGGTTTCTATTCTGGATTGCAACTCTGTGCGATTTTCATCTCGAAGGAGAGTGCGATCTTGCATCAATTCAATAATACTCTCCGTTGTTTCAGCCACAACGTCTCTCGCTGCTTCCCAGTTAGGATCACTTGCGAAAGCCTTGGCGCTCAATAACAGCGTTACTATAAAAATCCAACTTGCTCTGTACAATTTTGTCATTCGTGCTTACTCACTCACCTGATTCATGAGAAATTTACCCACCAAGTCCTCAAGTACAAGAGCTGATTGGGTATTGAAAATAAAGTCGCCATCACCTAAGACATCCAGATCACCGCCCGGGATAATACCGATGTATTGCTGCCCTAAAAGTCCAGATGTCAAAATCATCGCTGAACTGTCTGTACTAATAAAATCCACATCGGCGAAGATATTCATCTCCACCTCTGCGACTAAGAGTTGTGGATCAAGACGTATCGCTCTGACTTCACCAATTTGAACTCCTGACATCGAGACTCTTGCACGAGGTGTTAAACCACCAATGTTTTCGAAGTTTGCATAAAGGGTATAGCCACCTGCCCTAGGTGTAAGGTTTAAACCACTAACATTGAGTGCTAACACAATTAATGCAGCAAACCCGACTAACATAAATAGACCGACGCTGATTTCAACGGTACGGATACGCATATTAAAAATCTCCAAACATCAAAGCGGTAAGCACAAAGTCAAATCCCAATACAGCGAGTGACGCGTAAACAACGGTTCGAGTCGTTGCTTGACTGATACCTTCAGATGTAGGCACACAATCATAGCCTTGGTAGACAGCGATCCAAGTCACCACAAAACCAAACACCACTGCTTTAATCAAGCCATTGATTACATCACCTCTAAAATCAACGGCCTGCTGCATATTGGCCCAATAAGCACCACTGTGAATACCTAACCAGTCAACAGCCACTAAAGCAGCACCCCAAATACCGACAACCGCAAAGATCATCGACAAAAGAGGCATACAGATGAAGCCTGCGTATAGCCTAGGGGCGATAATACGACGATAGGGATCTACCCCAATCATCTCTAAGCTAGCTAACTGCTCTGTTGCTTTCATTAAACCAATTTCTGCCGTCAACGCAGAACCTGCTCGACCAGCAAAAAGTAATGCGGTCACCACTGGCGCTAGCTCTCTCAAGAGACTCAACGCCACCATCTGACCAACCGCCTGTTCGGAACCATAGTCAACAAGAATAGTATATCCTTGTAGTCCCAATACCATGCCAATAAAAGCACCAGAGACCACTATGATGACTAAGGACAGCACCCCAACAAAATATATCTGCTTGACTAATAAAGGCAGCATCATTAGCGGTGCGGGTCGCGCCACTATCGATTGGACCAAAATCTGCCCAGAGCGCCCAAAGGCCGCACAGCGAGACAGCGTTCTGTGCCCTAACCGTTGTATCTTATCGATTAACACTTAAAAACACCTCCAGCCATCAACTCATCCATCAGCTCAGGGGCTGGATAGTGGAAAGGCACCGGACCATCAGGAAGACCATCAACAAACTGCCTAACCTGTTCAGAATCTTGCGTTTTCAGCACATCAGGCGTTCCTTCTGCAATCACCTTACCGTTTGAAAGCACATAGATATAATCAGCAATGGACAGTGTTTCCTGAATATCATGAGACACTATAATAGACGTATGACCTAAGGCTTGGTTCAGTCTTTTTATAAGATTAACCAGTACCCCCATCGCAATCGGATCCTGCCCAGTGAAAGGTTCATCGTACATGACAATATCTGGATCTAAGGAGATCGCTCTTGCCAATGCTACTCTTCTCGCCATACCGCCAGATAGTTCACTAGGCATAAGCGCAACAGCACCTCTTAGCCCAACAGCATGAAGTTTCATGAGCACTATGTCACGTATCATCTCTTCGGGAATCGACGTATGCACACGTATTGGAAAAGCAACATTGTCAAACACATTCATATCGGTAAACAAAGCGCCGCTTTGAAAAAGCATGCCCATCTTTTCACGCACAATGAATAGATCACGGCGGTTTAGCGTCGGTATGTTTTGGCCTTCCAGTAGGATCTGTCCAGCGTCAGGACGCAATTGACCACCGATCAACTTGAGTAAAGTTGTCTTACCCGTGCCGGAAGGCCCCATGATGGCTGTCACTTTGCCACGTGGAATTTTCAGGCTGATATCATCGAATATTTTTCGTGAACCACGAGTAAAGGTCATTCCTTTAATTTCAACAATAATGTCATCCAAAGGCAGAGCTGCAACCTCACCGGTAGGTTTTTCCTGAACCATCCTCACACCCTATAACTTCAAACAAGATTCGCAAATATACCATTACGGCGTCCGTTATTAAACGTATCAAAAGACTTAATCGATCATGTCTCAACGGATTGAGATACGAAAAGTGTTTGTTTTGCGCTAAACTGTTTAGCTTACCTTATCAAACTCCAGTAACGGCGAGCTTTAAAAAAGATGACAACTTTTAACTTCCTTGCTGCAGGCCTTCGCACCATTGAAATCGAACAGGCAACCTTAACTGCCTTAAAAGGCCAGCTTGACGGTCAGTTCACAGAAGCTTGCAACCTAATGCTGCAATGTGAAGGTAGAGTAATCGTAACCGGCATGGGAAAATCAGGACACATCGGCAACAAGATTGCCGCCACCCTTGCCAGCACGGGCACACCCGCTTTTTTCGTTCACCCGGGTGAAGCGAGCCATGGCGATCTAGGCATGTTCACTGGTAAAGATGTGGTATTGGCACTTTCTAACTCTGGCGAAACTGCCGAAGTTGTCACCATTTTACCGCTAATCAAACGCATGGGGGCTCCTTTGATCAGTATGACATCAAATCCGGAGTCAACGCTGTCTAAGTGTGCCGATGTAAATCTGCATCTGCCTGTTGAGCGTGAAGCTTGTCCGCACAATCTAGCCCCTACTTCTAGCACTACCGCTCAACTCGTAATGGGTGATGCATTAGCAATTGCTTTGCTAGAGGCTAGAGGCTTTAGTCCTGAAGACTTCGCGTTTTCGCATCCTGGTGGAAGCCTTGGTCGTCAACTACTACTGCGTGTTGATGACATCATGCATTCGGGTGAGGAAATTCCTAAAGTATCGATCACCACACCTATTCATCAGGCACTGATGGAAGTCACCCAGAAGCGCTTGGCATGACGGCCGTCGTGAATGAGAATGATGAACTACTGGGCATTTTTACTGATGGTGACCTAAGAAGAACTTTAGATCTTGAAGTCGATCTAAAGAATACAGTCATTGCCGAAGTGATGACACCGAAAGGCACCACCATCAAACTAGGCTCCTTAGCCGCTGAAGCACTCAAGGTCATGCAGGAAAGGAAAATTAATGCATTACTGATTACCGATGAAGCAGGCAAGCTTGCAGGTGCGCTCAATATGCACGATCTTCTCAAGGCTGGAGTAATTTAAAAATGACAGATTCATTAGGTGATGCACTGAAACAGCGTCTACAGACTATACACCTAGTTGTTTTCGACGTGGATGGCGTATTAACAAACGGCTCCTTGAACTTCCTTCCTGATGGACAAGAAATTAAATCTTTTAACACCTTGGATGGATTAGGCATCAAACTTCTCCACCAAGCAGGTATCAAAACAGCGATTATTACCGGTCGAAGCTCTTCTCAAGTGAGCATGAGAGCCAAAGCACTGGGAATAAATTGGTTAATTCAAGGCCGCGAAGACAAACTCATCGCGCTTGAGGAAATCTGGAAAGAAAGTGGTGAAAGTGCCGCCACCACCGCCTACATGGGTGATGATCTGCCTGACTTATCAGCTATTACAACCGTCGCTTTTGGTGCCACAGTGCCCAACGGTCACCCTTTAGTGATCAAAGAAGCGGACTGGTGCAGTCATCGAAAAGGTGGTGAAGGGGCTGCTCGCGAACTCTGCGAACTCATTCTACTCGAACAAGGTAAACTTAATGCCTTACTTGAGGCCTATCGTTAATGTTTAGATCAGGTCGTCTTCGCCTAGCCTTAGGGTTTGCCATTTTGGCGGCTGCAGCTATCTATTGGGCTTTTTTTGGAACGCCTTCTCAAGTCAGTCGAGGTACACCTGACGACCCAAATCGTGTCGACTTCTTTATTAGAGATGCCTTTATCACAAAATTTGACGAGCAAGGCCAAATTGAACACATCATCACAACACCCTTGTTACAACACTTTCCAGTGCAAGAACGTACCAAGCTACAAAACGCCCTTTGTTACCCTTCCAGGAGAGATGG
>JAJOJN010000112.1 GCA_021208565.1 Nitrincola sp. | reverse complement strand
CACCGCGTTGCTCTGTTCCCCGTAGGCACGGGGATTAACCGAATACCAAGGGCCTTTAGCTTCTTACGGGCGGCTGTTCCCCGTAGACACGGGGATCAAATAGATAAAATCTAGTTTTATCTATTTGATAATCTGTGATAAGATCACAGACATTGGAGGTTGAAATGAAATGCATCATTGCAAGCTGGGAGAAACCCAGCTAGGAACGACAACTGTTACGCTCAAAAGAGACAATGTCACATTAGTGGTTAAAAATGTCCTCGCCGAGGTATGTGAGGATTGTGGTGAGTATTATCTTAGTAGATGAAGTATCTAAAAAAGTAATGTCTATGGCTGAGCAAACTCTAAAGTTTACAAAGGCTTCCATGCCATAAGTATCCATAAAACCTTGCTTACCCCTCATCCGAATATACACACACATTCCAATCTGCTGCTAGTCCTTCTTCAGCTAAACAGTAGCGTTCAAAAAAGTTACTGATCTCCTCACGTTGGCAGTGTGCTTCAAAACTTGCCATATCTTTCCAGATTTCATGAAACACGATAGGGAAGCTTTTCCCTTCGGCAAAAGGGCTTTGTATCTGTTTGGTGACAATGTATTGGATACAGCCATCTTCTCGCAATGTATTAGGTTCTAGAGACTGTAAGACTCGAAAAAGTTCTGCTTCTTTACCTTCTTTGGGAAGAAACTGAGCTGTGCAATAGACTTTTGATGACATGATTTTTCCTTGTTAGACAGCGTTTAAATGAGTTTATCAGCTTCGGCTTGGGCGCAAAAACAAATCTGCTATTTCTTCTTAACACGTCCCCGTGCGATATCAGGTTACGATTCGAAAATCGGATAATTGCTTGGAACTAAAGTCTAATATGGGTAACTAAATATTAAATTTCTGATGGTTAAAAGAGTATGCAAGGTTTGCTAGAGGAGATGGTTAACGCTAAACCCGGTTTTTTATAAGAGGAGTGTCATTATGGACTTAAATGTTGCTAAAACACTTCAGCGTGAAGTGATACAAACGCATTACGAGCCAAAATCATTTGCTGATTGGGTTGCTTATCGTTTTGTAAAATTTATGCGATTTTTTGCAGATGTGTTTTTTAAAGGGCGTTATGGTCACAGAGCCGTGGTGTTAGAGACAGTTGCAGCTGTGCCTGGCATGGTGGGTGGTACCTTACAGCATTTGCATTCTCTGCGTCGGCTGAAAGACGATGATGGTTGGATAAAGACCTTGCTAGATGAGGCTGAGAATGAACGGATGCACCTCATGACGTTTATTGAGGTTGCGCAACCGAATCGATTAGAGCGATTTCTGATAGTGCTTGCTCAGGGCGTTTTTTTATAACCTTTTTTTTCGTGCTGTATCTGTGTTCTAGTAAAACAGCGCATCGAATCGTGGGATATTTGGAGGAGGAAGCTGTTTACAGCTACACAGAATACTTAGAGGGAATCGATAGCGGCCTTTATGAAAATGTCCCCGCGCCGAAGATCGCGATTGACTATTGGCGATTACCAGCAGATGCCAAACTTCGCGATGTCGTTTTAGCGGTTCGAGCAGACGAAGCTGGGCATCGTGACACCAATCATGAGTTTGCAGATCTGTTAGGGTAATTTGTTTAGTCGTTTCCGTCTTTCTTTGTTTTGGTACATGGCTTGGTCAGCTTGGTTAACCAAGGTATCAATGCCATGTTCCCACCGTTCTGTCCACACTAATCCAATACTGGCAGAGATATGTATGGTGTGTGTGTCGATTTGAAAAGGGTCTTCAATCCGTTTAATTAACTCATTAATTAATTCTTGAGCATGTTGAGGGCTCTTGCAGTCGAAGAGAATAATGGCAAATTCGTCTCCGGCTAATCGAGCAAAGGTATCAGATTCTCTTAATCGGGTGCGTAAACGCTTTGAAAAGTCGATGAGTAGTTGATCTCCAAGGTTATGACCCAAGGTATCATTAACCGGTTTAAACCCGTCGATGTCGATATAAAGGAGGGCAAAAGGCGATGTTGATCGTCTTGATCTTGCTATTGCACTTTCCAGACGGTCATAAAATAAAACTCGATTGGGCAGTTGGGTGAGCGCATCATGAGTAGCTTGCCAAGTCAGCTGTGCTTCAGATTCTTTTCTTTCGGTAATATCTCTAGCAATCCCTAAGATGTTGTCATCATCGATCTTAGACATTCTCAGTTCGAAATAGAGTTGTTGATCATTGATCTGTAAGGGATACTCAAACACTTGGGGTGTGCCGTCTTTAATGACTTGTTTGAGTAAAAAATAACCATTTTCGGATACTTCGCGGGGCATGACCTCGACGAAAGATCGACCAATAAACCGATCGGGCGAGGTAAATAAAAGCTCATCGTTACTGGATTGGTAATCTAGAATGATGCCAGACTTATCAAGTGTGAAGACAAGATCAGGCATCGCTTCCAGGATCGCTCGATTGCGGTGATGGTAATCTTCCAGTGCTTTGCGTTGCTGGGCGATTTGCTGATCGTTATCGTGACGGCGCTTCATTAACCATAAAATGACTAGGCCTAGAAGGGCAACGATTGCCGCAAATGAGCCCCAGCGCTTTTTGCTCTTTTTGCCTAAACTCAGCAATTAATGCATAGGAGTAGTTAAGATTTTCACCAATGTAAACAATAAGTGGCCAATCAGGAACACGTTGAAAGGTCACTAATCTGGAAAGTGAATCGAACGGCGAGGTCACGAGAAAACTATCGTGATCAGGAATACTTTGGCCATATTTTTCTAACGACTCCAAGCGGCGATTTACAAATTCATGAGCAAAGGGTAAACGAAAAATAATGTGAGATTCTTCATTTACCAATACATGGGTTAGTCGTCCATCGAAGAGTTCATCATCGAGTGTTCTGGAAAACTTATAAATATCAACAGTTGCGACAATGACACCGTTAAAGGTTTTATCTTTATCAGTGATCTTTTCGACTCATGGCAAAGAAGGAAAAAGGCTCTTCAACTCGTGCTATCTGCACACTGGATAGAAAAACACGATCTTGAGTTTGAAGTCGTTGCCATTGGAAATAGTCCCGATCTGCTACATCAGGCATGGGCTCTGATCGTGTCCAAGCAATCATTTTTCCTGTTTCATCTAGGAGAAGAAAGTCGGCAATTTCTTGGTGATAGCTCTTCTGCAAGAGCATCAACTCTTCCAGTTGGTTAAGGGTAAAGTGTTCATTTTGTATGGCGTCACGAAGTGTTAGCAAAACACGATCTAATTCAAACATTTTTGCACGAACTATTTCTCGTTGCTTGATGGCTAGGGCGCTTGAGCGTTGGCTAACTTGTTCGAAAACCTTTTCTTCATATATCGCTACAGAGTGTTGGTATTGATAAAAAAAGGTCGTAAAAGTGACTAAGCCTGCAACCAGGAAAAGAATGATAACCCGAAAAAAAGAGTGCGAGGGAAAGGTCATGTTTTTTGTATTGTCACCACATAATATTTAAAACAATTTTATCACTTCGGGGCAGCAAATGCTGTTGATTGGCGTCATTTTTCGTTTGAGCCTCAAAGAAAATTGATTACTAATTAAGCTGCTTTTGATAAAAGACAAGATCTAGCCAGCGCTCAAATTTGTAGCCGACTTGGGGAAGTCTTCCCGTCAATGTGAAGTCGAGTTGTTCATGAAGATGGATGCTAGCGATATTTTCTGCATCAATTGCGCCAATCATTACGTGGACTTGGTTGTCATTAGCCTGTTTGATTAACTCAAGTAGTAATGTTTTAGCGACACCTTGGCCTCGAAATGGCTTGTCAACGTAAATAGAATGTTCGACCGTTGTATTAAAGGCAGGGTAGGGTCTGAAACGTCCATAACTGGCAAAGCCCATCAACTCTCCTGTTTCGTTAATGGCTCCAATGATTGGAAATTGGTGTGCCTGTTTATCACTAAACCAGCGCTCAATATCCTTGATGCTTCTCGGCTGGTATTCATACAAGGCGGTCGTGTTTAGGATCGCATCGTTAAAGATATTCAGAATGCTATTGCCGTGCGTTTCAAAAGAGCATGGGATTAAGTTCATCGTTAACTCAGTGGCATGTTAATTGCTGATTTATTGATATATCTATCCTGCGGAGTTACCCATGAATGAATTCGTCACGCAACATCAGTTTGACCTGATATGGATCATTATCGCATCGGCAATGGTCATGTTTATGCAAGCAGGCTTTACCGCCTTAGAGTCAGGACTGACGCAAAGCGAAAAATACCATCAACGTAGCGATAAAGAATATTACCGATTTTATTTGCAGCAATTTTAGTCTTTTGGCTATTGGGTTACACCTTCATGTTTGGTGACTCACTCTCTGGATGGTTCGGTATTCCGATGATTCTGGACGATAGTGGCGACTCCAGTATTTACACCTACTTTGTTTTTCAAGCCGTTTTTGCGGGTACGGCTGCCACGATTGTGTCTGGTGCCGTCGCAGAGCGGATGCGATTTATGTCTTATGTGCTCATTTCTATCATGGTGGTGGCGTTCGTCTATCCCGTATCCGGTCATTGGATTTGGAATGATGAGGGCTGGCTAGCACAAATGGGTTTTATGGATTTTGCAGGTTCAACGGTAGTGCACTCTTTAGGTGCATGGGTGGGTCTTGCAGGTGCAATTGTGGTTGGACCTCGTTGGATGCGTTTTGGAAAAGATGGCAAGGTGAATGCGATTCCTGCCCATAATTTAGTCTTGGCGGTCATCGGTGTATTGATTCTGTGGTTTGGCTGGTTTGGCTTTAATGGCGGTAGTACCTTTGCAGCCGATTCCACCGTTCCCGGTATTGTTGCCAATACGCTATTAGCGGCGGCCGCTGGAGGCGCAGCGTGTTTTCTAGCGTCAATGATGTTTCACGACCAGCGTTTGGTCAGTGTGGAAAAGTTGCTTAACGGTGTTATCGGGGGATTAGTTGCGATCACGGCCAGTGCTGATGTGGTATCGACGCTGGGTGCCGTGATGATTGGCGCATTCGCAGGCGTTGTAGTGTACATCGCGGAGTATGTCTTGCTGTACAAGTTTAAAGTTGATGATCCTGTTAATGTGATCTCAGCACATGGTGTTGCAGGTGCTTTCGGTACGCTGGTTCTTCCTTTCTTTGCGGTGGGTGAATTAGCTGCAGGGAGCGTTTTACAACAGTTTTGGGTGCAGTTGATTGGTGTATTTAGTGTATTTGTTTGGGGCTTTGTGATGGGCTTGCTTCTCTTTGGCGGATTGAAGTGGATAGCAAATTACGTGTCCCAGTAGAAGATGAAATTGCTGGTTTGAATGTTTCTGAACATGGTGCCAGTTCTTCTGTACAAGATATGCAGCGTGTCATGCAGCAGATCATTCAAAGTGGGGATTTAACCCTAAGAGCTTCTGTCGAGGTCGGTTCAGAGTTCGCTCCCTTGGCAGAAGCGTTTAATCAGTTTATGTCGGATTATGAAAGGGCGATAGGACAGTTACAAAACAATGCGCATTCCTTAAATGACTTTTCAGATTTGATGGATCAACTAGGGCAGAGGCTAGCGAACACATCGACCCAATACCGTGAGCAAAATCATCAATTATCAACTTCAATTCATTCGTTAGTGGATGCTGTTAAGCGCTTTAGTGAGCAGGTGAAAGAGTCCGAGCACTATGCTCAAAGTGCTTCGGCAACAGCTTCTCAGGCGTTGTCTTCGTCTTCTAGAACAAGTGATCAGATCAAACAATTTGCTTCTTTAGTGACGGATATGCGTGAAAAAATAACGGATGTTGCTAAAGATACTCAAGATATTAATCGTATCTTACAAACCATTGAGTCTGTCTCGGAAAAAACAAATTTGTTGGCGCTTAATGCCGCTATTGAAGCGGCTAGAGCAGGCGATGCCGGTCGTGGATTTGCAGTGGTTGCTGATGAAGTTCGAAACTTGTCCGTGATTACTCAAAATGAAGCATCAAAAATTCATCAAAATATCGGTGAGTTGCAGTCAAAAGTAGATAAGGCAACTGAAGTAGCAGATAAAAGTGCTGGTCTGGCAGAAGAGAGTGTCAAAGTAGTGGATCAGAGTCGCTATGCGTTTGATGAGATAAATTCAGCGGTAGATAAGATTTATCACCTCAGCGAAAATATGGCAGGTTTAGCCGCCAGTCAGTTTGATGTAGCCGAACAGGTTGAGCAAGGTACTGGATTGATGGATGTCTTAGTGGAAGAGAATCAAAATGACTTAAATGCTATTCATCAATTAAGTCAACAGCTTAAGTTATTATCGAGCCAGTTGAATCAGGATGTAAATCGTTATCGAGTGGGTAGCGCATGACCTTATTGATCAGAGAGAAGCTCTCTTAAGTTATGACAGGTTAAAGTAATGACAAGCTAGCAGGCTTCGCGGATAATATCGGCCCATGATAGATAATGCCGCGTTACTCCAGTCTGCTCGCCAATCATTAGCCGAAATCTTTGGGTTTAGTCAGTTTTAGGCAGCCTCAGGAAGAGGTTGTGGGTACCTTGCTGTCTGGTCAGGATGCGCTGGTGGTGATGCCTACAGGCGGCGGAAAATCTTTATGCTATCAACTTCCTTCACTGGTGCGAAGTGGCACGGGTATTGTCATTTCTCCCTTAATTGCCCTGATGCAAGATCAGGTCAGCGCACTGTCGCAACTGGGTATCAATGCCGGTTGTCTCAACTCATCCATTCCTTTTGAGCAACTTCAGGCAACGGAACATCAACTCCTGACCGGGCAATTAGACCTGCTTTATGTGGCACCCGAACGCCTTTTGCAGCCACGCACATTGAATCTGCTACAGCGAACAGAAGTTGCGCTATTCGCCATTGACGAAGCCCACTGTGTATCCCAGTGGGGACATGATTTTCGTCCCGAATATATGCAGTTGGATCAACTGGCAACGCTTTTTCCCGGTGTGCCCAGAGTTGCGCTAACGGCAACCGCAGATGCAAGAACACGTGATGAGATTGTTCAGCGCTTAGCCCTGACCAATGCCAAGCGTTTTATTCAAGGCTTTGATCGCCCGAATATTCGCTATCGCATTGGACAAAAAGAGAAAGCACGAGATCAGCTACTTCGTTTTATTCGAACCGAACATGAGCAGGATGTGGGGGTCGTTTACTGTTTGTCGCGTAAGCGGGTGGAAGAAACCGCCGCCTGGTTATGTGAAAAGGGCTTTAATGCCTTGCCCTACCATGCGGGGTTATCGGCTGAACTGCGTCAGCATCATCAACACCGCTTTTTAACCGAAGAGCCGATCATCATGGTGGCCACTATCGCGTTCGGTATGGGTATCGATAAACCCAACGTGCGTTTTGTGGCTCACTTAGACTTGCCTCGTTCTATTGAAGCCTACTATCAAGAAACGGGTCGGGCAGGGCGTGATGGTTTACCGGCCGATGCTTGGATGGTGTATGGCTTGCAAGATGTGCTGTTTCTGCGTCAGATGCTGGAAAGCTCTCAAGCAGAAGATCGTTACAAGCAGGTGGAACGACAAAACTGGAAGCGATGCTGGGTCTGTGTGAAATCACCAGTTGTCGCCGTCAGGTGTTACTCAGTTACTTTGGTGAGCCGGAGCACCCCCCTTGTGGAAACTGCGATACCTGTCTTGAACCTGTACCTGTCTGGGATGGTACCGATGCCGCACGCAAAGCACTATCAGCGGTGTATCGAAGTGGTCAGCGCTTTGGCGTTAATCATGTGGTGGATATTCTACTCGGTCAGTCCACTGAAAAAGTATTCAGAATCAGCACCAAA
>JAJOJN010000056.1 GCA_021208565.1 Nitrincola sp. | reverse complement strand
AATAATTCGCTCAAAAATTTCTGACATATAGAGCGGTGACAATCCCGCCGTTGGCTCGTCTAGGAGAATTAAGCTCGGCTCTATCATTAATGCACGCCCCATGGCGACCATCTGACGTTGTCCACCCGACAACTCGCCGCAGGTTGATGTCGTTTATCAGCAAGTGGTGGGAAGAAGCTATAGACCTTATCCAACATATGTTGAAAATCATCCTGACGAATAAAGGCCCCCATTTCCAAGTTTTCTTCCACTGTAAGTGTTGGAAAAATATTCTTTTCTTGAGGAACAAACGCCATCTTCCGCTTCACTAGCTCGACCGGATCAGCGTTGGTTATAGGCTCTCCTCTTAACAGGATTTCACCCTCATTGACATGCAATAAGCCAAAAATAGCTTTTAACATGGTCGACTTACCTGCCCCATTAGGGCCTACAATCACACCAATTTCATCTGCTTCTAGTGACATGTTGACGCCGTTGAGGATATTCATCCCACCATAGCCGCCATGCACGTTGGTTGCTTCAAATAATGCCATCGATTTGCTCTACTCTATCAGTGGGCGTCATTACCAAAATAGGCTTCAATGACTTCTTCATTTTGTTGAATTTCTTCAATGGTGCCTTTCATCATCACGCTGCCTTGCGCTAGCACAATCACGGGATCGCATAACTGAGCGATCATATCCATATCATGCTCGATCACCAGGAAGGTGTAGCCCATTTCTTTGTTTAAGCGTTGGATATTGCGAATCAGATCCTGCAATAGGGTTCGGTTAACACCTGCTGCTATTTCATCCAGCAACACTACCCGAGCATCGACCATCATGGTTCGCCCAAGCTCCAGGAGCTTTTTTTTGACCACCCGACAAATTACCGGCTAATTCATTGCGAACATGTTTTAAGCCCACAAACTCAATTACATCAAGGGCTTTTTGGCGAACCTGTGCTTCCTCTTCTTTTACCAATGAAGGACGAAGCCAAGTATTGAAAAGGCTCTCACCTGCTTGAGGAGGTACCATCATTAAGTTCTCTAACGCGGTCATATGTGAGAACTCTTGTGCGATTTGAAAGGTACGCAGCAAACCTCGATGAAATAACTGATCGGATGGAACGCCGGTGATATCCTCTCCATCGAATGAAATTTTACCGTTATCTGGCGCAAAGGTACCCGCAATCAAATTGAATAAGGTGGACTTGCCCGCACCATTTGGCCCTATAAGACCAGTGATAGAACCCTGTTCAACCTCGATGGAACAATCATTGATCACTTGCAGGGTGCCAAACGTTTTATTGACGCGGTCTACTTTTATTATTGATGACATTTATCTACCAAAACCCTGTTATTGGACTTATGTATGATAAGGGAGAGCATAAACGACATAAAAGTTTTTTTTTGATCATTAAACATACTGACCCGCACACCAACCACTACTCCATGCCCACTGGAAGTTAAAGCCACCTAGCCAGCCAGTCACGTCGAGTACTTCGCCAATAAAGTAAAGACCCGGTACGGACTTAACCTCAAAGGTTTTCGAAGATATTTGATCGGTACAGACACCACCTCGTGTGACCTCGGCTGTCTTATAACCTTCAGTCCCAGCAGGAACAACTTGCCAAGCTTGAAAATGCATCACTAATTGATCAATATCTGCTCGGCTCAATTCTGCAATGGGCTTTCCAACCAAAGACTTAAGCGCCGGTAAATCTAACCACGCCAAGACAAAGCGTTTTGGCAAAAATTTACTCAATTGTGTTTTCAGCTCCGCTTTAACGCCCTCTTTTTGCCACAATCTTACCTCTTCTGACAGATCAATATCGGGTAGAAAGTTGATGCTGAGGGCATCGCCAAAGTACCAGTAATTACTGATCTGTAAACTGGCAGGTCCGCTAATCCCTTTATGAGTAAATAAAAGTGCTTCACTAAAGGTTTGCTGGCGGCAACTGATCTTAACAGGCATGGAAACACCCGCTAGAGATTGTGCCAGAGTGAGGAGTTCACCCTTGAACGTAAATGGCACGAGTGACGCTTGAAGTGCCGTTACCGTCAAGCCAAATTGACGAGCGACGTCATAGCCATAATGACTGGCTCCAAGTGAGGGAATAGAAGGGCCTCCGGTGGCAATCACCAAAGATTCGCATTGCACAACACCATTGCTTGTCGCTAGCTGAAAGCGCGCGCGTGAATCAGTAGACTCCTGAATTTGGTTGACATCGATAGCTCGATACGACTCACCGCGCAGCGTGTTTGTATTTCGACAGATCCAAGTTCACACTCAGCCAAAAGGATCTCTAATAAGTCCTTGGCACGGTTGTCACAAAAGAGCTGCCCTAAGGTTTTTTCGTGATAAGCCAACTGATAACGCTGAACGAGTTCAATAAAATCAAGCTGTGTATAGCGCTTTAACGCCGAAATGCAGAAATGCGGATTACCTGAAAGGTAGTTTTTGGGTTCAACCTGTGTGTTGGTGAAGTTACATCGCCCACCTCCCGACATCAGTATTTTTTTGCCACTTTGTTGGCGTGGTCCAGTACCAATACCTGCCGGCCACGCTGACCCCGCGGTGGCTGCACACATTAAACCCGCCGCGCCAGCACCAATGATGACTGTGTCTACAAATCGCATAGTGTTCCTGAATTTCTGGATAAACAGGCATCATATCATGATGACAAGAACGCAGGCACAAACTCAAACGCTAAACTGACACTGACTAAAGCCTTGTTAACGACCTGCCCACCACATACGCGCTTTCAAACCCCAACCACTGGTTAAACCGACCTCTGTAAAACGAATATTGCTATCTGCATCAAGTATATACATTACAGGCACACCCCGTACACCGAATGCACTTGCTAACTCACCCTGCGGATCATTAAGCACCGGTAATTGCAGCAAACCTTGCTGATTTAAGAAGTGTCGTACATCCTCATCACTGCCCGATTGTATCGCCACAGTTAAGACTTGATGGTCTTTTGCTAAGGGTTCAATCATCGGCAGCTCTATTCGGCAGATGCGACACCACTCTGCCCAAACAACGATCAACAAGGGTTTTCCTTGGTAAGACGCTAACGAAACTGGCTTACCATCGAGCGTCACGCCGAAAAAATCCGGCGCAGCGCCTCGTTCAATATCAGGTGCTTGATAGGACCGAATTCCCCAAATAACAATCAGCACAAGGAAAATCTCGATACTCCAACGTGACCAACGGGGTAATGCCTGATAACGTTTAAACATTCACAAATCGCTTTTATCCAGTTAAAGGTATGAGTGAGAGTGCAACAAAGGTTAAAAGTGCCGCCATACCGCCATCAAATAGTCGCCAGTGTTTTGGAGAGCGTAAAATAGTCGCCAATTTGGGCGCAAAACCGGTCAGTAAGGTGAACCAAGTCAGCGACGCTAAACAGGCTCCTATCACAAAAGCCAGCTTATTAGCTTGTGCAGAACCCACACTACCGATCAACACCACGGTATCTAAGTAAACGTGGGGATTGAGCAGTGTAATCGCTAAGGCCGTCAAACCTATCTGCCAAGCACTTTGAATGCTAACCTGTTGATCTGCTTTTAAACCGCTACTCCCTTTTATCGCTCGTTGCGCCGCATTCCAAGCTAACCAAAGCAATAGTGCTACGCCGCCCCAGGTTAAAGCGGGCACTAAAGGTGGTAACCATTCACGCAAATGGTGAACAGAGTATACACCGAGTGTAATGAGCACAGAGTCACAGACAATACAGACCATAGCGATTACCGTTCGATGCTGACCTCTCATCGACTGACTCAATACCCAAGCATTTTGAGCACCAATGGCCACAATCAACCCTAAGGCAACAATAAATCCCGTTGCAAACGCTGTCATGTTGTAACTCCAAGCCAATACTGAATAAATTATGCTGGGCAAGCTTAGCGAAACATCATATTATTAATCCAACGAATTATTTTTAAGTATTATTAAAATTTCTTATGATTGACTATCGACTTCTTCAAGCCATGGCAGCCGTTCTTGAGCAAGGCGGCTTCGAGCGAGCCGCTACTGCGCTCCATCTTACCCAATCAGCGGTCAGTCAACGCATCAAACAATTAGAACAACAGTTAGGACAACCTGTATTAATCCGTAGCATTCCACCTAAAGCAACGGCGCTGGGTCAACGCCTTCACAATCATTTGCAACAAGTCAGACAGCTGGAAGCTGGGTTAGAATTATCCGCCAATCCTGATGATTTAATTGTCAGAATCACCGTCAATGCTGATTCCTTGGATACATGGCTACCCGCGGCTCTGGTATTACCTCAATATCCGATGCTTCGCTTTGAAGTCTCGGTAGAAGATCAAGCGGTTGGCTTAAGACGCATGAAACAGGGTGAAGTGATGGCCTGTTTATGCGCCAGCGATGAAGCGGTCAACGGTGGGGGTGTAGTGGCTCTCGGAGTCATGCGTTATAGAGCTTTGGCCAGCCCTGAATTTATTCAACGCTTCAATTTACAGCAACCCAGTCCTGATCGTCTTAAAGCTGCGCCCTGTCTCGTTTATAGCCGAGATGATCGTTTACAGCATCAATTCTTATCTGAGGTTGCCGGAACTGAGCCTGTATACACCCACCACCTTCCATCATCAGAGGGATTTATTCGTGCAGCTTGTGCTGGCTTGGGATATGGCATGATGCCAGAGTTGCAAGTAAAACAAGAGTTAGAGGATGGAAAACTAACAGATCTAGTACCCGGTTACAGTCTTGATGTTCCGCTCTATTGGCACTACTGGCAGATGGAAAGTCCGGTGATGGAAGCCTTACGAAGATCGGTTAACGAGGCCGCCAAACAAGCCCTTTACACTTAAAGGGCTTGAGCTAACGTTTCAGAGGCGTGGATCGGTTGCTTTCAGTATTTTTCGATACTGATGTTGCTCGTGAAAAGCTTGAATTTCAGGGTATTTAGCAAAGTCATTCAGGCGTCTAAACATTACCCAGTCGACTAAACAATAGAGACAAATCGCTGGAAAGTGCCAATACTGAAAAGCCCCCAGTTTAAGTTGCTCTTCAAGCACATGTAAGGTGGATTCGATTCGTTCCCGCTGTAGATTAAAGAACAACAGATCTTGTTGTGTATCTATCCCAGAACGCGATAACAGCAGGAGTTCAACATAGGAATCATTAGCAGCGTTGATCAGCGTAATCGCATTTTCATCATCTAGGGTGGTAACTTCTTTCTCAAGCTTATTGTTGAGGTAATTAAAAATCACCCGAGAATCAAACACCGCTTGCCAATCATCCACTAGCATGGGCACTTTCATGGCTGGATTAATGCTTTTCAGTAAAACTCTGCCCTCCTCGCTAAATATGTCGATATTGATAAACTCATGAGGGACATCTTCAAGCCAAACGCGCAAGCGACGCACATAAGGAGATGTGGTAGAACCGTATAGCTTCATGGCAGGCATCCTTTTCGTTACACCTGTAGTTATTTTATCTCAGCTTAGCCTTTAATCAGGTGAATTGACAAGCGATCAAGACTGCTCCATTTAACGTATTCGTGTTATGGTTGTATTGAATAGGTTGATAATCAAAACACTTTAAAAACCAGCCTATTAACATCAAACAACACCCTTTTACCTTAGCTGACCTTGATCGGAGCCGCCCCATGAACCAGCGCCCACTGACGCAGTGGCTTTTACTTTTTTCCCTTGCCATGATTTGGGGTAGTTCTTTCGCGTTGACCAGCATTGTGCTTCGTGAACTGAGTCCGGCTTCGGTAGTTTTCTTGCGTAATCTGTTTGCTTGCTGTTTGCTCTTTCCCTTAGCCCTTCTGCTACGAAGACCCCTACCGAAAGGCACTCGATTAGGCCTGTTTATTTTAGCCATGGCACTCATCGGCAATGCCCTTCCTTTTACGCTTATCAGTTGGGGGCAACAACGAATTGACAGTGCGCTTGCCGGTATCCTGATGGCAGTCATGCCATTGGTTACTATTATTTTGGCGCATTTTTTTATTGCAGATGAACCCCTCAACAAGCAGAAGCTAACCGGTTTTTTTATCGGCTTTTTAGGCATACTCGTGTTAATTGGACCCAGCGCGCTCGGCGCTTTTTCAACTCAGTGGTGAGGCCTTTTTGGGCGCAGCTGGCAGTACTTTTTGCGGCTGTTTGCTATGGGATGAACAGTATCATTACTCGACGCAAGCCCAAAAGTGATTCATGGAGCACCGCGGCTTCTGTACTGATGGTTTCAGCTTTAATGCTTTGGCCTTTAGCCGCTTTTACCACTGGGTTTAGTCACCAAGTAGACCTTCAGGGTCTACCCAGTTTTGGGCATTTATCTGACTTTTCTCAGAGGACTTGGATAGCGATCACTATACTGGGCTTTATTTGCACGGGTATAGGAACAGTCATTTATATGACTCTCATCAACCTTGCAGGCCCGAGTTTCGTTTCGTTGATCAATTACTTGATTCCCATCTGGGCGATGATACTTGGCGTGACCTTTATGAACGAAGTTTTGTCATGGAGTCACTGGTTAGCCTTAGGTTTAATTCTAAGCGGCATTGCCATATCTCAAGGGCGAAGCTTTCGATCAGTCGTTAAACCAGAAGCATAAGCCTAATAGCTACTTCCATAACTCACTGATCGGCGTGTCCTCTGAAAAACGATGACTCACCTGTGCCATAAAGAGTTCTGCCGTCGCTAAAGCATCAGTAAGCGCATGATGTTGGCGATAATAAGGCAAATGATAACGTTCTCGGCTGTCCACAAGACGAATGGAAGGAAGACTATGCCCACGAAAACGCTGCCAAAGTGTTAGCGGTTTGGCGCGGTGTAATCTCGCTTCAAGCTCCATGGTATCAACAACGGGAAAGATAATACCTTCATTAATTCGCTTTTCGAGCGCCGCATTTAAGAAGGGTCGTTCAATGCCGCGATGATGTACCACGACAATTCTACCTTCTAAGGCTTTGAGCAAATATTCAACAATACGCATCAAATCTGGCGCACTCTTAATATCTGAATGGGTAATACCATGCACAACAACAGACTCTTCGTCTAGGGCTGTTCTTGGCCGCACTATCCAATGCTTGGCACCTTTACAGTGAATTCGTTTGAGATCAAAAGGGACTAAACCGATACTGACAATACCATCTTTCTTAGGATCAAAACCGGTCGTTTCGAAATCGACAGCCACAAACGGAATCGACTTTATTGGTGTGTCGGCGGCGAAAGTACCTGCCGAATAAAACGACCTTATTCGGCCATCCTTTGCTGACTCTAAGCGCTTAGTATAGATTTGCTGCCAGTCAACTTGTGACGTGTCATCTTTAATTTTCTCAGTACTCAAGTACATAATGTTTACCGCGCACCTTGATAGCGGAACTTCATGAATTTTTGAGCATTACTGAGAATTTGGAAGGCATCTTTCAGATTCTTACGCTCAAATTCAGACAGATTTTCCGGCGCGATGCTGTTATCTGGTACCTCACCCTTTTCAAGCGCTAAGGCTTGGTGACGAATACGTACCATAGAGATCAACTCCAATGCATCCCGTAAATCCTGACCTCGACCTCGCGGCAAGATATCGGCTTCGATAATCTCATCAAGACGGAGAAATGAGTTACGCGCCTTGGAGCCTATGGCCAGTGCATGAACCCTGGCCAAATCGGCAAGAGGCGCAGTGCCACGGCGCTTCATATTAATGGTATTATTTTGTCGGCCATCCTGCTCCATCACGAAATCTTTAAAGAATCCCAAAGGAGGCGTTCTGTTGAGTGCGTTTCTCGACATAGCCGCTAGAAAACGCTTACTTTG
>JAJOJN010000054.1 GCA_021208565.1 Nitrincola sp. | reverse complement strand
CAGTCCCGGAAACAGCACCGCCTTCGCCGATTTGATGCTGAGCTAACCAAGGGTGCGATTGTGTATCCAATCGATTTTCCCATGCATGCGCATCTGTACGAGAGGCTTGCCCAATAAGCGATGCACGGACGATGATACGAGGCGTTGATAGCTTTCATTTGAGGCAGGTGTCCCAATACTCTTCTCTTTGCCATGGATAAGCAGGGACGTTAACAAGCTGTCCAGTAACAGGGAAATACCTACGCCACTCCAGCTCAGCACCACTTGCCCAGATACTCGCAATAGACAATTCGATTGATGATGGACTTGATGCTTCCCGAGAGAGTGTTGGGATGACTATCGAATCTTTTATTTCACACTCTTTGAAAGCTTCTTTGATATAGCCACTTAAAACGGGGTGCGCACCGATTTCTACCACGACACCAAACTCGGCCACCCACTGTGACATCACTTGATGAAACGCAACAGGTTCACGAATATTTTGCCACCAATAGGCTGCATCCAATGCGATTCCGTTGAGCTCAGTACCCGTTACTGTCGAAAAAAAACCTTGCTGTAGAGGTTTCACTGGGTTGCAATGAGGCTAACGAGGTCAGAAGTTTTTTCTGAATACCATCCATCGCGGGACTGTGAAAGGCGTAATTCAGATCCAATCGCTTAAACCGTGCACCGATTTGCGTTAAGTGCGCTTCTATAACAGTTAACTCAGCCACATCGCCTGCTAGTGTTATTCCTTTAGCACTGTTGATACCGGCGATAGAAATGTGAGTTAAACCAAGCTTAGTGATGATCGTTTGGACATGATCCACAGATAAGGCTACTGCCGTCATCTGTCCAAGACCCGCTGTTTGCCCCTGATAATAGCTACGATGATAAATAACGGAGACCGCTTGCTCTAACGTCAGCGCTCCTGATGCCCATGCCGCAGCTACCTCACCCACGCTATGCCCCGTGACAGCGGCGGGTTCAATACCTGAGTCTCGCAACAATTGCGTGATTCCAACTTGAAGCGCAAACAAGGCCGGTTGTGCCAGTTCAGTTTGCTGATAAGTGTCATGTGTCGCTGAAAGCATGACCTCAAGAATCGATTGACCGGCTAAAGCCTGGTAGTAAGCATCCACCTCTTCAACTATGTTTCTAAACGCCTCCGATTCATTGAGTAACGTTTTTGCCATACCCGGCCACTGACAACCATTTCCAGAATATACAAATACAGGGGGCCTCTGATCACCGATGAATCGAGTACTGTGGATTAAAGCGGATTCCTGACCGGACACATACTCTAAAAGCGCTTGTTTGAGTTGAGCAACATCATCACCGGCTACCCATAAACCGTGGGCATGACGTTCACGGTGATATCGCAATGTCCACGCAATGTCGTAATATTTTTCTGGCGAACGTTCTAGCAGATCAGCGAGTTGTTCAGCCCTTGAACGAAGCGCCTCTGGACTTTTTGCTGATAACCATAATGGCGGCAATGTTGCATCATCAACATGACTCACTATCATGTGTGTTGATGAGGAGACCTGTAAAACAACATGAGCGTTCGCACCACCAAAACCGAAAGAGTTCACACCAATGGTAATCTGCGTATCTGGGGGCAACTCAACATTATTGGTGACGACTGCAAGGTTGAGGTCATCAAATGGAATAACCGGATTGAGTTCATTGATACCTATAGTGGCGGGTATGGTTTTTAGTTTCAATACACACCAAGGCTTTCGCAAGACCTGCCATGCCTGAAGCCGTCTCTAGGTGTCCGACATTACTTTTAACTGAACCGATTGGTAAGGGTTTACTTCGCGCCTTACCCAGCGCTCTCCAATAGCACGTGCCTCAATAGGATCACCTACCGGTGTACCTGTGCCATGCGCCTCGACATAGGTAATCTGATCAGCAGAGATACCCGCTTGATCGTAAGCCTGCTTCATCAATGCCATTTGAGCATTGGCGTTTGGGGATCGTCAGCGCTGACTTATAGCCATCCGCATTTGCGGCCGACGCCGCAACAACTGCTAAAATGTTGTCTCCCGCTTCAACTGCCAATTCATAATCTTTCAACAGGAGAACACCACCACCTTCTGAGCGCACATAACCATCGGCAGAGGCATCAAATACGCGGCATCGCCCTTGACGAGAAAGCATGGAGGCTTTTGAAAAAGTTAAGAAGCCTAGTGGGTGAAAGTGCAAACTGATACCACCCGCCAAAGCCAGAGAAACCTCTCCACGGCGAATCGATTCACACGCATGATGAAAGGCGACGAGTGATGAAGAACATGCAGTATCGATGACTAGACTGGGGCCCTTCAAGTCGAAAAGGTAAGAAATACGGTTTGCAGCTATACTGGCCGTTGTTCCAGTTCCCGTATTCTGATCAATCGCCTCATAGTCATCAATGTAGCGCAGTCCATAGTCAAAACTTGCAACCCCCATGTAAACAGCGCAGTTAGATCCACGCAATGAAGAAGGGGCATATCCGGCATGCTCCATCGCCTCCCAACTCATCTCCAACAGAAAACGTTGTTGCGGATCCATATGCACTACTTCACGTGGCGACAAACCAAAAAACGCCGCATCAAACCCGTTGATATTACCGAGAGTACCTGATGCAAAGGTATAGCTCGTCCCCGGAAACTTCTGATCTGGATGCAAAAAGGCATCCAAATTCCAGCGTGACGGATCAACACGGGTAATCAGATCTGCATTATCGAGCAGACACTCTGTGAACGTTTTATTGTCAGTTGTAGGCAAACGAAAAGAGGAGCCGATAATGGCAACCGGCTTATTGGGTCTAGACAACGATGAAATCCTTATGTTGCTATCTGTAAGATCTAAACAAGATTGTACTCTGTACGATCAAAGGTTTCGAGTGAAAGCCGCTAGCTATTAGTCATGTTTGTTAGGATAAAAAGAGGGATGGGGGGGATTCAAACACTAAATGGTTTTTCGCCTAAGGCGAAAAACAGTAGGCGAATATGCATTTCGCTAAATGATATCTGCTAGGTCATTAACCACCCTAGCTTACGAACTTAGCGCCGTTGCACCAAACTAACCGACTTAGACGCACGCGTCAGCGCTGTGTACAACCACCTCAGTCCAGATTGTTCTGCCGTATTCACACCCTCACTATCAATGATAACGTGGTCCCATTCACCCCCCTGCGCTTTGTGACAGGTTAGCGCGTAACCAAACTTTACTTGCAAGGCATTGTAAAAAGGATCTTCAGCAACGAGTGTTTTGTATGACTCACTCTTGCGATCAACGGTGGGATGACGCTGCTCAAAGTCTTCCAACAAGGCCAATTGCTCATCTTGGCTTAAGTCACGTCTATCTGAAAGCAGCAAATTCTCCAGGATATAAAAAAGGTTTAGCCTCTTCATCTTGGGTGCGTTTAACGAAGGTAACCTCTCTAAATCTGAGCATGACTTCCTTTCGATTCGACAGTCGAACAACCTTGCTAATAGGCTTTAATTCGGCCTGCTCAAGGATGACAATATCACCGTTACACAGATCCAACTCATGACAGTTTCGAGTAACCAAGAGTTTCTCACCCGGCACGACTGACCGCCAGCCATTTCCACCCCATAACAGACGCCTGACAGCAACGTTGTACATTAGGGCTAACCTGTTACTGTAAACAACCGCCACTGATGAATGATTGTGCTTTAAGTTGTGGGCAATCATGCCAAAGGCGTCTTCAATCCATACGTTGCGAATATCAATGGCATTATCTTGAATCTGAATCTTCTTTCCTGTCGGCTCAAAAACTTCGGCTCTCACCCTATTCGCTGCTTCTAAAATGCCACTTTTAGACGCTTGGCGCATGACCGTGGTCAACTCGTATCGCTGCGTCTGAAAGCCAAATTGATCTTCAAGATAGTCTGGCATCAAAGCGGGCGATTTCGATGAACCCACTGGCGCTAACTGAGCTAAATCCCCGACAAACAGTAATTTTATCTTATTGTTAGTTTTCTCGACGGTCTTGTTGATATACTCCACCAAATCGCTCAGCAATCGTCCAGATCCAAAACTCATCATGCTCCCGATAGGTTGATTATCACCCACCATTGACGCCTCATCGACTATGACGAGCTGACAGGTTTGACCATCGCGTTTAATGGGAAAGCGCATTTTAATGGCGCTTTGACCTACGCTTTCACGCTCAAGGTCCACAGAAATTTCTTTGAAGTAGTAGATCGCGCTGTGGAGTGTCATTACACTCGGTAATTGATCGTCTTCTGCCAGTAGCTGATCAAGCTTAGTATTCAATATTCTTGATGCCCTGCCTGTTGGTGCCACGAGCATACAGCTAACACCTTTGGAACGAACGCGCTCAATAATCCTAGCGACCAGTGTCGTTTTACCCGTGCCCGCGCTACCGCACAAAATAAAGGCATCCATGCGTGGGTTTCTTAGAAAAAATTCAACCTGATTCATAGCGTGTTGCTGATCAGTATTTAATACGATGGATTGTGTCATACGCAGAGGTATCCTAAGCTGTGCATCAGGCGACGAAGCACGACTTTTCTATGCCTGATGCATCATGGTTAAGGCAAGAGTGGTATTAGATCTGACCGCTATCAATCATCTCTAATAGGCCTTGAATGCCCGACCCCTCAAAATGCTTATCACGTGTTTTCCAGCGCCCTGTTCCAGGCCAGAAGTCGATCAACTGGAAGTTGCCGCTGACGATCATGTGAATACCTTCATTTTGTGACCAAAACGAAATGCCATGACGCTCCAGTAATCGGCGAGCGTTATCACGCTGAAGGAATCGTGTTTTTTTGCTTGGCGCTTTGTTTACGTTTTGTTGTCATTGTGGAATCAAATTGTGAGTTGCATGAAGTGTCTCCTAAGCGATTGATAACGTCCTTGTTGTATTGCGAACCTCTTGTTCGTATCATCCGTCAATGACGTAAAAAATTACTGCATTGCCGTAACTGAGCCAGAAACACTGCTAATTGAACGTCAAAACCGCTGCCTTAACATTCGTTGCGCTGAGCGCAGCTTCTCAGGGCTTTCCACCACCCATTGCAATAAAGTTCTCGCGGCACCACTGGGATGACGCTTACCCTGCTCCCATTCACCTAAGGTACGTGGACTGATATCCAAACAACGCGCTAACGCCGCTTGTGTCATCCCCATGGATTTGCGAACCTCAATTACGGCTTCTATCACTGGATCAATGGCCTGCTCCTCCTCGCATTGCCGTAATGATTCTGTCCAAGGACGCGCATAAGCCTGGTTTTTCGACGGCTCTGACGGATGTTGCAGAATTGGGGGTAACGTTTGCTGATTCAGCTCACTCTGAATGCTGGAAGCCACTTGAGGATTCATTTGCTCAAAGTGTTGCTTCCAACGCTCAGCAATAGAGGAATAGTCATTTGACATGGTTTGTCTCCTACACACGTTAATGGATTTGGCAACTGCCATAACATGTGTAGGAATCACGTCAAATTAGGAACGCTTGACGCTTGAGCATCCAAAGCTCTGGATACCTTGACCAAAGCACTTCGTATCAACTTTGCACAAATAGCTCGCTCGATGAAAGAGATCTGGTAATTCGCTCCATTGATCACTCTGCTTCAATCGATACTCTGCATTCTTGGGAACGTGAACTAGACCAAAATCCACCTCATGAGGGATCTTTAGAGCAGTGTTCCAAGCGCCTTTGATCATAGCCAACAAACTCCCTTTTTTTAGATTGAAAGTCCCCTAGGCTATAAAAGAGGTCATGGTTGATAAGGATTAATAGATGGAAGTGTGGGACATGAGATGATTTCTGCTCTCTAGCCCAGACAATCTTTACAGGACAGCAAAAAATGCGTTTTCCTTGAGAATACTGTCGACGCTGATAGGCATGAATTCTTGACACTAAAGCGTCTTTAAAGTTTTGCATGACATCATTACTGGTCATGAGATTTGGAGTGGGCTCAAAGCAATGCAAATCCACTCTGATCGCCAGGACACGTGGAAATTTTTGGGTATACAGATCGACTAAATTCCATAGCTTATCAAGATACTCTTTCACTAGTGGCTGATCCGGTGTGTACTGCACCGGTAGACCATGATACTCATTTAAACACCAGTACTTTAGGTTATGGTTTTCAGGTATATAGCGTAAATGCATGGGGGGGGTTCTCCTATTGGGTAGTCGTCCCCTAGTTGTTATGAACCTAGCTGTATAAAAGTGAGAGAGATTGTTGCGTATAGTATGAACAACCTAGCAGTGAAACTGCTGAATAGGGAGGGTAGGATCTATACTCTTATACAAGCGTAATAATGCCTGAGTTCAGCGGTTTTTGACTCAATTCATGGCATTTTTTCGGTCATGACAACTCGGGGAATTAAGAATGACAAGCAGAATAAAAAAAGGGGTAGGTTTTATTTTTATTACGGTTGGTTGCGAATACGCTCCTCAATCCAAGCGTTAACTTCTTCATCACACCAAGCGACAGAACGACCACCGATACGAATCGATGATGGAAACGTCCCATCTTCAATTAAACGATAAAGCGATGAACGTGACAGTCCAGTAGCGTTGACGACTTCGGGTAATCTGAGAAATTTCATGTGTTGGGTCTCCAAGGTTGATTAACTCATGGGATATCCCGGGACTGTAAAAAATTACTGTTAACACTCAATTCACCCTAGTCACTCATTATCAGAATGAATCTCATGGTTGGAACCTCAAATAAAAAAATTTCAGATGTATATCACCTTCACGAGAACAGTACTGACTGTCCTTACGAGCACTCGCTCGGTATTGCTTACTCATTTCTGGAGGTCAACTATGTCAATTGAATGTCCATCTTGTGGATCAACTCAGATCATTGCTCGTCATATGGGCCGTAAAGTCGCCGCTCACTGCCGGAGGCATTGCCGGAACAGCCAGTGGCGTAGCCGGTGCTTCTACAGGCGCCAAGGCAGGCGCAGCTTTAGGTTTTGTCGGTGGACCAGTGGGAATTGCCCTAGGTTCATTATCGGGCGCTATTATCGGCGGACTCATCGGTTGTGTCACCGGAAGCCTAGCCGGTTCTAAAATCGGTGACAGCTTGGATGAACGCGTTCTGGATAACTGCGAATGTACCGATTGTGGCACCACCTTCCGCAGCGAATAGTCCCAGCCTATCCCTTTAGATTCCAAATCATCCCAGTAAATTCCAACGATTGTAGATTATCCCCTTTCGACTGAGCCCAGCGTGTCTGGGCTTTATGCCGTCTAGGGATTAGGAGATTTTTATGTCAAATTTGACGTTACTCAAAACTGAACACACACCCTCCCCTCAAAAACGTCGTCATGCGCGTGCACATCGTTTGGTCAATACGCGCAGTATGAATAGATCAACCTGGCTCGCTATTCGACAACAAGGCATTGGTGCCTCGGATGCCGCTGCCGCTGTAGGTCTTAACCCCTACAAATCACAACTCGAACTCTGGATGGAGAAAACAGGACGATTAAACAGCTCATCTGATACTGAGCAGGCTGAAGAGGTAAGCTCAGATTCGCCTCTTTTCTGGGGTAATGTCTTAGAACCGATTGTGGCCGATCAATATGCACTGCGAACGGGCTTTAAAGTTCGTCGTGTCAATGCGGTCTTACAGCATGCTGAGTATCCCTGGATGCTAGCCAACTTGGATCGTGAAGTGGTCGGCTCAGATGACGTGCAGATCTTGGAGTGTAAAACGGCAGGTATTAATGGCGCTAAACTCTGGCGTGAGGGTGTCCCTGAATATGTTCAACTCCAAGTGATGCACCAATGGCGGTAACCGGTCAACAGGCCGCTGATGTTGCTGTGTTAGTCGGCGGTC
>JAJOJN010000024.1 GCA_021208565.1 Nitrincola sp. | reverse complement strand
TCCCCCCGCGTTTCGCTTTTGTACTTTGGTCGGGATTGTTTTTACTTTCCGTTTCGGTTGTGTGCTGATCGACATTTTTAATTCAATGACGGTATCTACGAACTGGTAAAAGGTGGGCGTAAAACCTAATTCCAGTAGGCTGTATTTTTTTCCATCGGTGAACTCAACTCGGTAGGGGTTTTCAGCCGTTTGTCCATCAGTAGTTTCGTTTCCGGGATCTTGTCCTGCCATGATTTGTGCAATTCTTAAGGAAACTAGATCAAGCTCTAATTGTGCTTCTGCAATGCCAACCCCTAGATTTTTGACCATTTCTGGAAGGGTACGGCCAGTAATTCTTGTCCAACACTCATAATCCCTCACTCCTTCGTTAAACGAAGATTTTAGTGGTTAGCCTTCAGTTTTGGGTTGTCTGGATGCTTCTAATTCCATCAGTGCGCGAATTCGATCTTCAAGAATTGGTGGGGGTGGTACAGGGCATAGCTTGGTTCTGAGTAGGCTGGCACCTTCTGCTGAATAGGAATATCGTGAGGAGTAGGTCGCATCGACTTGGCTGGTATTGACAGTTTTATTGCGATTACCACTGGCTCTTAAAAATCCGAGACCCCCTGACAGTGTCGTGTTGGTATTTCGAGTCGTGTCGCGTTGTCGATCAAGAGAGGAATTGGTTTGAGTGATTTTGATGGCGATTTTGACTTCGATAATGGTATCAACAAATTGATAGAAGGTCGGGGTAAAACCAAGTTCTAGCATGGACACGCGTGTGGGGACTCGATTGCCACTCGCATCATAGGTATGACCAAAGTAAACTCGACTGTCATCAAAAACTTTTTTACCACTTTCATCATAGATGACCTTTAATCCGCTCATCATTTCTGCGACTTCAACAGAATTTGCGTCTAGTTGCATTTGAGCATCGGCGATTGCAAAGGCCATGTCTCGAATCATGTCACCCATGGGTACATTGAGCAGTTCTTGTCCTAGTGATACATCATTTGACATTATTTTTCTCCTGGTCCGTTAGGTAACGGGCGTTTCGTATTGCTGTTTAAGGAGTTGAGTAAACACGTCGGGTGCGGGCAAAGAGACAAGTCTTGCCGCAATCGAGCTCATACCATTTGCTGATACTGAAAATTTTCGTGCATAGGAGGCTTCTACGCTGGCGGCAAACATGACGGGACCACCAAAAGCGCCGGCCTTTACCCCAGCTTTAACGCCGAACTCAGTAGACTCCATCATGCTGAAGCTCAGCTTGGCTTCGACTGTGGCTTCGGTAAAGGCATAAAAGCTGGGTTGAAAGCCTAGTGTCAGCAAGTTGTAGCTTTTGTCTCCTATATCGACTTCGGTTGCTGCCATCTCTTGCGCCAGTTCGATAGAGTTTGGTCTAAGGCCGCTTGTGCTTGAGCGATTGATATTCCCAATCGCTCTATGATCGATGGCAGTGGGGCATTGAGTAATGCCCGCGTGACTTTGGGTACAGCGGACATTAGGCGCCTCCTTTTTTATCATTCAGGATGGCTTGCATTGATTCTACAAACTCAGAGGGAGGTGGAACGGATACCAGCCTAGCTGAAATCGATGAGTTACCCGTAATCTCCATTTCAAATTGGCGTGAGTAGCGAACATTGAGCGATGCGCCTACTGCAACCGTGGTGTTTCCTTCACGTTCTTTACGCGTGGTTTGAGTTTGTGTACGAGTGAAGTTGGTTTTGATGGTGACGCCATTGCTGCCAGTTAGGTTAATTTCTCTTGAAGATTCACTCACGAGAATCAGTTTAACTTCATCTGATGCGTTGCTTAAGTAGGTGATATGACCTCTTCGTGTAGCCTCAATCTGCAGGGTATTCAATGCATTTACATCTTTACTAAGGTTAGCCGCAAAGGCTTCAGGGGAGTTGGCTTCTAGGCCGTCGATAGCATTTCCTGAGAGGGTGAAATTTGTGCCTTTTATGGAGATCTGTTTATTGTTTAAGTGATTGAGACTTAGAGCATCCAGTACATAGATAAAACCATTGCCTTGATTCGCTGTGTTTTCCAGTTTGTTGGGTAGTACTTCCAATTTGTTAATGGCGTGTCCCTGTTGTGCATCGACGATCACGAGATGCACAGATTCATCAATCAGTATCTCCGCTTTTCGACGTAGTGGGTTTTCACCCTCTGATGCCGGTGCGTCATTGAAGCCTTTACCTTCTGTGGTGATGAGTGAAGCGGGTGCTCCTGAGTTAACTAAGAGTTGCTTGATGCTTTCCGCTCTTCGTTTGGATAGATCTCGGTTTAATTCGTCTGTACCTGTTCGACTGGCATGGCCAATAACTCTCATTTTTATACCCCGGTTTTTGATTACGCGTGCGTAAAGTGTAATCAACTCGCTACTTTCCCGAGTCGATAGTTCGTTGGTGCGTTGCTTATCTGCCTGGTCGTTGGAGTAAGGGATATCGAGATTAACCCCAAAGTAAAATTGTGCTAGCGGTTCGTCGTGAGGATAGACGGCAGCTTTGTAACCTTGAATGGCATCAATGGCATTCGCTACCTTAGCAGCAAAGTCTTTAGCGTTGCTATCGGGTTCAACGTCAACACTGGTGTCGGTTTTAAGTTGATAGGTTTCGCTACTAGAAGGGTTTTCTCGAATGATAATGGTTCCTCGATTAAATTTATTACCCAGAAAGGCGACACTATTAGGTGTAAAAACAACCTCATCATCTGCGATCTCTTGACTCACTTTTTGAGGAGGTGGAGAAATGGCTGTCGGTTGATTGATGGGGATTGCTCTGGAAATATCCTGATTGCCTCTGACAGCTTCAGCGAAGTTTTTGATCCGTTCATCAAGGCTTTGTCCTTCTAAGTTAACGCTTTGACCATTGATCTGCATAGCACCACGAGAATTACTCTTGATGGTGACTTCTGCTGTACGCGTTTGCGTCCGCTCTGACGAGAAGCCTTCTGTTTGAGTAAGTGTGTTTTCGTCAAAGTCTTTCGTTTTATCCGAGTTCTCATATTTAGCGTCGATACCAAAATCGACACCGAATGACTTTTGCACTTTCAAGGACAGCTGTAGCGAGCAAGATAAGTCGGCATGTTGAAAATGATAGAAGGCGGGTTGTAAACCCAACTCTAAGAGTGACTTTCCGCCTAGACCCGATATGGGTCGAGTAAAGGCATCTAGCTGTTCAACAGAGTTAATATCTAAGGCTTTCTGAGCTTCAGCAATCCCTAGCCCTAGGGATTTTATAAAATCAGCAACGCTTGCATCGTTAAGCACCTGACCGGGTGACATTCCATCGTAATCGTTCATGGCGGAACCTCATTTTTGTTTTACACCGGCATGCGGCCCCTTGAGACAGTGATCGAGCAAATCTTTTCATTGACTTGACCCTGTCGTACTACAAAATAGTGATGTTTGATTTGTAGCTGTTCGATTCGTGTGAGATTGACGCTGTAACCACGTTGAAGCCATCCAAGCAGTTCTTTAGACAAAGAAATATCAGCTTCGCCAGCTATTTTTATGGCCAGATTAAAGGCGTTTTTCGCCTCCTCAGTGGCGCCTTTTTTAAGCAATGTACAACCTAGCTTTTGAAGAATATCGGCATGATCTTTGTTGTGAAGATTAGAGCTGACGTGCTGTGCTGTGTAATGTTCGTGTGCAGCTTGATAAAATTGAATCGCTTCGTCGTAGTTGCCTAATTTTTCTAAGCTTTCCACTACACACTGGGTGTAGTGGCGAAAGAAGACTTCAGGTGCTTTCAATGAAACCGCGATTTTTATCGCTTCACGGTAATGCTTTAATGCTTCCTTGTGCTCATTCTTTAATGCATGAATTTTACCTTGCTCAGCCAAACCTAAATGCAAAAGGTGAACATTTTCAGTGCTCATGCGGCACACTCCTGATAGCTGACACTGGCACCACTGGATTCAAGTAGATATTTAGCAAATCTGGCATAGGTTTCTGATGTATCTCGTGTAATGTACGGAAGTGTTTTCAAGGGAGCGTCCATTAATCCCAGTTGTTGAAGTAGCGAATTTAAGGCAGCGATATCTTTAGCTTCATGAATCTGAATTCTTAATCGTTGAAAAGTAATGTTTACTTTTTCGATATCCAGTCCATTCATTGCAAATTCTTCTTCTTGTGTATTAGCGTCGATGTGGCTCATGCTCTCTTTAATTACTAGAGGTAAATGAGGTTGAACAGATGGATAGTCATCAGGCGAGATGCCAATCGTTTCTTGTAAATATTTTTGGGCTGCTTTTTCCGTAGGAGGAGGCAGTGAATTTAAGAGCAGGTCATAACGATAAAATTCTTGGTTGATGATTTTTAAAGGCAAATTGTGACCGAAATGTTTCCAAATACTTTGTGCTGTTGAATAGTCTAAATTGGTAAGACAAAGATTTTCATTGTTGCGCAGAGAAAGTTGAAGTCGTTGAAGAAATCGATTCAGTTGTTGTGATTGATGCATAGTGAGGGGGGATGAAATAAGATCATATTTCGCACTAATGGGCCTTGACGAAACAATGGTAACACCCGGAAAGTTCAGTCGATTATTGAGTGATGATAAGGTTGCTGTGCTAACACTTCCTAATATGATTGCAGGTGGCGTAATTAACAGGCTTACGACGCTGGCCTCATCAACTCCTAAAAAAGGTGAGAGCTGCTCAACAATTTGAGGTAAATATTGGATATCGGCATTTGAATAGAAAATGTCGAAGAGTTCTGATGGTAATGGTGGTGGTAAATCGTTTGACTCTATCTTGATCTCGATACCCATGTTTTGGATAAGAGTGGCAAGTTGTTGACCCATTTCTTGGGTTAAGTTCTCGGCAAGTACTGATGGCGCTCTATAGAGCTTTTCAGCAACTTTCTCAACGGGCGCATTCAGGCCACTGGCAATGACTTTTGCGGCTGAAGCGGTTGCTGTGCCAATCGATACAACGGTTAAGCGGTAAGAACTCGTATTTGTGTCATGGTCATGATCTGGAGCAATCATAGTAGTTCACCACGAAAACATTCGTTTTAATAGTCGAGTTGAAACATGTTTTTTAATCAAGCGTAGCAGTCAATGAATGCGAGTCAAATGCGAAAAATCTAATTAGACGAGCTAAGAGTTGAGTGCTTTGAGTGCATGTGTATAAAACTAAAAGTGCTCAAAATTACAATGGGCTTTAATTCTTTACTAACTATATTCTTAGCTTACTGATATTAAAGGTTAATTTTTAAGTATATTGTTTTAATGCAGCCTGTACAATATCCTTAAATTAATCTAAAAAGCGCTTATGATGTTTGAATTCTTCGTGATGAATTTTCTATGCATTTTCTTATATCAGTAAGTTCTTTTAAAGTAATTGTTATTTGATTTATAGTACCTGTGGCCAATGTGTAGTTAGGGCTTGCCCTATATAATTGGTCAGTTATTTCACAGGATGTTGGTTTTTTTGTTGTACCAAGATCCTTGTGTTTACAGTGAAGTAACACTTTTTGCCATGTAGCGACCTTATGGTGGCATGGTTAAAAAGTTCATTAATTCAGTACAGGAACTTTGCAATGAAAAAACTTCTACAATCCGCTGCGGCAGGTTTGCTGTTAGCATCAGTTGTGACTACTGCTTCGGCGGCGTCATATAGCTTTGATTTTACACCAATGGCTTACATTGGACCTCAACCGAGTTTCAATTACGCTTATGGTGATAACCAAAGTTTAACGATTTCAGGTGTGTCAGGTTACTGGGGACCCAACAAAGCAGAGAATATCTATCAGTGGGGGCACTGGGGTGTTTATGTGGATGGTGGTACTCATATGACCACCAATTTTAATAACTCTTATCAGGCGTTGGTATTGGATTTTGGTCAGGCCGTGACTTTGGACACCTTTACACTGTCGCATGCACGGTGGGCAGATGGTTATAATCATGTATCGCTACTAGCTTTATCCGATTTAAATGCGCCATTAAACTTTAGTGCTGCTTGGGGAGGTCTCCTTGATAATGGTTGGGAACATGCTGGTCGCCCAGATGCTTATAAAGGATTGAGCGTAGGTGATGCGGTAGCTGTTCAAGGTAATATCCTATCTAGATACTGGTTGATTAGCGCCTATAATCCTGTGTTTGGCGGCGGTTCAGACAAATGGGGTCATGGTTTTAAGCTAGGAGGCCTATCTTTTACTGTTCATGATGTTTCAGAAATTCCGCTTCCTGCTGCTGCTTGGTTGTTCCTCACAGGTTTGGCAGGTATGGGCTGGATGAAAAAGCGTAAAGCAAAGCGCGAGGCTGCTGAGTTGAGCGCTGCGTAAAAAGCAAGACTTTTGGTATCTATTCACACATTATAAGCCGATAACGTTTATTTAGTATTCTCAGCTTCGCTCACGAAGGGCAAAGGCTCACCATTAAACAAGGACGTCATCGCTTCAGATGCACTGATGTTCTGTTTGCGCGCCGTTGATAAATAACTGCGCACACGACAGAAGGTTTGAGCGCCTTCTTCTGAGCGGAAGCATCCTGATATTTTTTGCTGTACCTTGACCATCCGTATATCCCGTTCACCCTGATTGTTGGTAAAGGGTACCTGAGGATGATCTAAAAACCTCAGTACATCATCCTCGAAGTCCCTGAGTCTTTCGAGTAAGTTACGAGCGGTTGTGCGTTTGATTCGGCCCCGTTTTCCATCCCGTTGTGCTTCATCGGGTGGCGGGCACTCTATCTCAGCTTTCTTTAAGCAGTCCCGATAGGCTTTTCGCCAACCGGCTGCCTGTTCGGATGTTAGCGCACCGCCGGCATTGATCACTGCGTCATTCATCGTGCACAGCAGTGTCTGCATACGCTCAGCCCAGACGTGCTTGTCTTGTTCAACAACACGTTGAAGCTCGCGTATATGATGAGCATTACACAGCGAGTGGTCACAATCGGTATAGCGATAATAGGGTTTCCAGTGATCATGACAGAGCGTACCGGCAAAGTACGGTAATATCCCGATATCATCCATAGCCTGATGCCCTCGTTGTTGATGAGGTTCAAGCCAGGTGAGTGTGTCATTCGATGCACAGTGCAACCAATGCCGCTTACCACCGATATTGATGCCGGTTTCATCGGCATGAACCACGGGGGATTGAATCAACTGGCGTTTCACCCAGGCTTCGAAGGGTGCCGCTTTGTCGAATGCTTCTTTATTGAAGTTAACCAACGAACCGACACTCAACGGGATACGAAGTTGGTCTTCAAAATACTCACGCACACGGTCATACGGCAGCAACTGATACAGTGACAAGTAAACTGCATGCGCCTTGATCGCCGGGCCATATTGAACAGATGACTTAACCGCTTCAGGGAAAGGAGCGACGATACGATTACCCTGATCATCTACCAGTATTTCAGCACGATACTCTGTGACTAGACGACTGATATCGATATCAAATACCTGTCGCTTTTCAAAGCCAGCGGATTTAAACGTATGACCTCTGGGTAACGTGCGACGATCAACGGTGACCACTTTGATCTCATCAGGATCATCGGTAGGCACGAGTGTTGTGCCTATGCGTCCTTGTTGACCACCGGGTTTACGATCACTCTTAGCACGTGTTTTCTTTTCACGATTTGGATCTTGTGACGGTGGTTTACTACTGTTCCGACTGTTGGTGCTGACGCGACCTAAGAGTATTGGAATGATTAACAGGAGTATTTCAATCGTTGATCTTAACGATGGAGAAACAGAAGGGTCATCCTTCAGTTGCTGCCTAGCATTCGCGATGATGGCGTCGACATCGATATCACTGATCTTCATGAAATAGACCTGATTCCTGTTAATTGATGGCTTATTATCGCACATCTTTTTCAGGTCGAATTTTTCGCATTGTACTGCGTTATAAGCGGTTTTACGTGTTCAGGTTCGCCGGTGCTAAGGTAGCCAT
>JAJOJN010000131.1 GCA_021208565.1 Nitrincola sp. | reverse complement strand
GGTGTTATCAAACTACGGGCCGAAGGACTGTCGGTTCCTGCCAATGGAGGCTTGCGTAAATCCGGCCACGCGCCGGTTGCTGCCTGAGAAGTTGGAAGCCTCGCCCGTCAGGGCGGGGAGCAGTCACAGACCTGTTGCTGAAAAGGTTTCGATGGCGTAGGCGACTCTGGCTTCAGCGGTACGATGAGGTTTACGAATGCTTTCGATATGCCTCAATCTAGGTAATAAGCCTCGACCATTAGCGACTTGAATCGATAAACCCGGGCGGGCATTCAGTTCAAGAAGCTGAGCCCCCTTGGATTTATCCAGTACGATGTCAGTACCGATATAGCCTAAGTTACTCATCTCATAGCAACGAGAAGCCAATAGCAGCATGTTTTCCCAGTCAGGTATTTCGAGATCGATCAAGCGTTTGCCTGTATCAGGATGAGTCTCAATAGGTACGGCAAATTGTACGGCCTTCAAGCTTTTACCCGTCGCGATATCTAAACCAACCCCTACAGCGCCTTGATGAAGATTCGCTTTACCATCCGACTTATGGGTGGCTAAACGTAGCATTGCCATGACAGGGTAGCCTCGAAATACGATGATACGTATATCCGGAACACCTTCATAAGAATAGCCTTCAAAGGTGTCATCAAATTCAATTAAGTCCTCGATGATGGCGACGTCTGGATTACCTCGAAGTGAATAAAGTCCTGCTAGAGTATTGGTGAGATGTCGTTTGATATCTTCAAGACTAATTTCAACTCCAGACGATTTAACGAAAAACTCATCTCTTCGTCCTGTGATCACCATAATCCCTTTGCCACCCGAACCTCTTGAAGGTTTGATGGCAAAGCTTTGCAGTTGCATCAATCGTTCTTCAACGTGACTGATCTCATGCTGCGTTCGAACAACTGAAATCAATGCAGGTGTTGCGACGCCATACTCTTCAGCCAGTAGTTTGGTTTTCAACTTATCGTCTACCAAAGGGTAAAAGCGACGAAGGTTGTAACGCCCAATAAAGTCAACGTTGCGGCAATTCATGCCTAAAATACCGGCTTGCTTTAACTTAAAAGGACTGGCCCAACGCATCACTTCTGCTCCAACATGGCACGAAAGCGGCGTAACTCTGAAAGTTTGTAGCCAGTATATTGTCCCATCAACATAATCAATGCCAAGATGACAAAGTTTAGCTCGGGGAAGTTAAACGTTAAGTGTCCGAGCACTGGAAGTTGCATAACTAGATAAGCGAGAACCGCCACTAATAAACTACCACCACCCTGAACAAATACCTGTTTAGGACCTTCTTCCTCCCACAGGATCGACATGCGCTCAATTGTCCAAGCAATAATAATCATCGGGAAGAAGGTGATGGTCATACCGGTACTAAAGCCAAGTTGATACCCCACTAAGCTAAGCAACGACACTAAAAAAACCACCAGTACAACCAGTGTGGCGATACGCGATACCAGCAATAAATTGAGCCTTGATAACCAGGTTCGGATGATCAGGCCCATGGCAACTATCGAAATGAAACTGACGAGACCCAGACCTAAAGACGTTTGTAAGAAGGCTAGGGCGATCAAAATGGGCATAAAGGTACCGGATGTTTTGAGTCCGATAATAATCCGCATAAACACCACAACCATTGCCCCTAGTGGTAACAAAAACAGAAGCTTGAACATGCTTTGTTCTTCAATGGGTAAGGTGTGCACCCCTAGCCAAGATAGACCTTGTCCGGCAAATTGAGACTGGGCCAGTTCGATTGAAGGAAGTGTTTGTTCGATCATTGAGAAGCTGACACGAGAATTTTGCCCACCCAGAACGTCTAGCAAGGATTCACCTCCGCGCTGCCATAGGAGCAGGTTGTCAGGTAAACCTTGTTCGCCTGTCTGGGGGTCAAACACTATCCAGCGATTGTTGGTGAAAACCTCGATCATTGGTGTTAACCCTTGGCGGCGTCTAGCATCCTCAAGATATAAGCCTACAGATACTCGAGTCGGAACGCCTGCTTGATTCAAAAGCTTATCCAGTGCTGCAGCGACTGAGTGGTTGGTGAGGAGTAGAGCCGTGTTTTGTCCGGGCTCAGGATTACGCAGCAGTCTTAATAGCTCTCGCGTTAAACTTTCAGGTGAACTGGATTTGCTTTGAGCTTGTGCGATGATGTCATTGGCGGCAATCGCTTCTGACTCGCTCCAAAGAACACTTCTTGGCGAAGGAGATTCATTGTGAGCTGTTAAGTCTTGACGCTGATCGGGTATTAACTGAACTTTGTAGTAAAGCGTTTGCTGTCCTGATGCTAGGTTTTTTGACCATTCACCTCGACGATGACCATCATTTTCAATAATCGCAAACCCATAACCTGGGGAGGCGGCTAATTCATTAATGACAGTAAAGCCCGGTGGGTTGTGAGGTAGGTTTAAACTGGCTAAGACTGGCTGATTAAGACTGATAAAATCAACACGTGCCTCGATTAACCAAGCCTGTTTTTGTTCGCCTGGCCAAAAGGGAATGCCCAATTGAAGGTGTCGAGTGACGGCAAGACTCAATCCAAGCAGGATCAAAATAGCCACGGTTGTATAAAAGGGGACTCTCGATACCATGTGAGCGATATCCTCTGCTCAGTTAATAATCAACTCTATTAAATTAAAACTCGATGGGGGCAATATATTGCTTGCTGACATCGACTATCATTGGTCGCGTAAAATATTTCTGCCGATAAGAACCGGAAACTCAAGGTGGCTTCGGTCACTGAGGGTAAACTCTGCGGTATGGCTGATGCCGCCTAGAGTGAAATGAAGTTCAACAACGGGACGCCGCTCAAAATCATCACTGATCGCCTGACTGACGCGTACTCGTCTAACTACGGGTCTTTCAAAGGTGAGATCTTCCCCTGTTTCAGGGTTAGCGGTATCAAACCTTACCCAGCGTCTGCCATCACGTTCAAATCGCTGAATATTTCTGGCATCCAACGACGAGGTTGTTGCACCTGTGTCAATACGTGCATTAAATACCATGTCGAGTGGTGATAGATGTACCTTTTCCAGCTCGCCAACAACCTGCTTTTCTTGTCCGCCCAATACGATTGAGCTGCTTGCATTGACTGGCGGACAAACAAGGATGGGCTCAGGAGGACAGACGGGAGGGGTCACCTTTTCGGCAATAGTCTCCTGTAAGCGGCTGATCACCAACTCTTGGGAGATATTCAAGCGTTCAAGTATCAGATGTTGTCCATCAGATAGTTGATTCAGCTGAGCTTCTTGACTGGTAAGATGAAGATCAATCGACTCTACCACACCCTCTTCAACAAAGAGATGATTCGGCGCACAGCCAGTTGTTAAGATGAAAATTGAAGCGAATAGCGGCGCTGACCATTTAGTCATTGAGTTCTCCAGTAAGCTGTGGACCTAATCCGGGCTTGTCCGGTGCGAATATTACGCGATTTTGACAGAATATTAAAATGATTCATCAGTCTCTATGCAGTTTATGGCAGCCTTTTGCCTGACAGGGTAGAATTGAACTGTTGATATGAAAGAAAGACTAACCTAGATCATATTAACGTGACCTGTATTAGATGGAGAATTGAATGATTATTCAGGTAAATACTGATAGTAGTATTGAAAACGACGCTGCATTAACGGCGCATGTGCAAACTGTGGTTGAGAAAGCGCTGAGTCGTTTTAGCGACAAAGTCACCCGTGTAGAAGTTCATCTTCATGATGAAAACGCGCACAAGCCTGGCGATCATGATAAGCGTTGCCTGTTGGAAGTGCGCTTAGCTGGTTTGCAGCCTCAGGCTGTGACTCACCACGCTGATTCAACTCACAATGCATTAGCAGGCGCAAGTGACAAAATGAAAAACTTGCTCGATAGCCTACTTGGCAAATTGAACAAGCGTTAAGCAACTTTTGATGAACGGGTGTACGTAGACGCACTTGGGTACCAGCCGTTCATCATCCTTCTAGAAGCTTCTCAATCGCGCGTCGAACCTGAGCGGAGTCTGGGCGAGTTGTACTTGGGAATACTTCGACCACATTACCATTTCGATCGATCAGATACTTATAAAAGTTCCATCTAGGAGCGCGTGATTGTCTTGCGAGTTCCTGAAAAATTGGATGTGCGTCATCTCCTCTTACATCGATGGGCGAAAACATATCAAAAGTTACCCCAAAATTATAAAAGCACACACGGGCAGTTTCCGCTTCATCAGAAGATTCTTGTCTAAAACTGTTGGAAGGGAATCCTGCCACCATAAGGCCTCTATCTTTGTAACGCTGGTGTAATGCTTCTAGCCCCTCGAACTGACCCGTAAATCCACAATGACTGGCTGTGTTTACGAATAATAGTGGCTTTCCTTCAAATCGGTCTCGGAGATCAACCATTTCATTGGCGTGTAATCGTCTCATCTCGTGATTTAACAGCACGTCTAAATTGGGTTCTGCATGAGACGCACTGCTGAAAAGAAAAGTGAACATGATCCATAATCCTAAAATTTTTTTCATGATGGCTCTCCGAAAATCGAATACTTATCATACGTACTAGGCATCATATCGGTTTAACGGCTTGTTGAATTAACTGAGCCAGCCTTTTGGTTCCAGGGCCGGCAAAATCACCTTCACTCAAGACCAGATAAAGTTGTGCAAAACGACTAGCCCCTGTTTCCAAAGGTAAGGGCTTTAATAAATTGTGTTGCAAATACTTAGCAATTTTTAACTTGGGGTACCACGCATATCCCAACCCCATGCAGGCACTCTGAATTGAAGTTGACGCATTGCTAAAAGTCCAGCGTTGATCGGCACCTAACCATCCGGCATCGAGTCGACGTGAACCCGAGTCTTTCACAACAAGTTGTCGATAAGAGCGGAGGTGCTCCAGAGTGAGATTTTCTTCAAGTTGATGAAGCGGGTGGTCTGGATGCGCTACCGCTAAAAATTCAATATTGATTAGGGGGTCGCCGATGAAACCAGGAGGGACTCGGCCACCGATGACAAGGTCCGCTTCACGTTTAAGCAGTGCCTCATCGGTTCCACTCAAGACGGTTTCTGATAAGAGTATTCGAGTGTTAGGTTGTTCTTCAGCAAATTGATTTAATACACGCAGTAACAACTCCTCAGGAAAAATACTATCGATGGCGAGGCGTATTTCAGCTTCCCAGCCTTGTGAAAAGTGACTCGCTAAATCCTCTATTCGTTGAGCATGCTCTGTCAATTGTCGCGCATGTCTGAGCAATCCTTCACCGGCCTCTGTTAAGCGTGCACGTCTACCTTCAATTTGAAAAACTTTAATATTTAAAAGCGCTTCCAAGCGGTTTACAGCATAACTGACAGATGACTGGCTTTTTTTAAGTTGTTCGGCAGCCTGTGCAAAACCTTCAGCATCTACTACGGCAATAAAAGCTTGCCACTGTTCAAGTGATACCTGCATCGAATAACCTATCTAATAAATCGATAATAATTAGCTAATTATTGCTATTTATTATCAATTAATCAAATACCATAATGTATCCACTGTTACCTTAATTAGGAGATAAATCATGAGTCGATTGTTATTTGTTAAAAGTAGTGTGTTTGGGGAGGGCGGGCAGTCTTCAAAGTTAGCGGATCGATTGATTCAGCGTTGGAGAGCCCAGACACCAGAAGTTGAAGTGATCACCCGTGACTTAGTAAGTCAGCCCATTGCGCATTTTGATATGACGGCCATTACGGCACTTTCAACCCCTGCAGCAGATCAGACGCCTGTACAAAAAGAGATCGTGGCTTTGTCTGATCAGTTGATCGCTGAAGTACAAGATGCTGATGCCATCATTATTGCGGCACCCATGTATAACTTTGCTGTACCAAGTCAGCTAAAAGCTTGGTTTGATCAGATAGCCAGGAATGGCGTTACTTTTAGATATACAGAAAATGGTCCAGAAGGTTTGCTGAAAGATAAGCCTGTTTATATTTTGGCGACTCGTGGTGGTATGTATCATGACGCTGGATTGGATTATCAGGTGCCTTGGTTGAAGTTGATTCTGGGTTTTGTGGGTTTAAAGAATGTGCACGTGATTATGGCAGAAGGATTAAACATGTCTGACGCGGATAAGTCGATTGCAGAAGCACAGCAAGCTATAGATTCGATCGTTTTTAATTAATAAGTGGAGGTTTGCCATGATTAATCGAAGCATCAAGCGAGTCATTCCTGCGATAGATAGTCAAGATGGTGCGGGGGTAAAGCTTAAGCGTAGCTTAGGTCATAGGCAAAACCTCCGTATTGATCCTTTTTTGATGCTGGATATGTTTTCGTCAGATAACCCTGACGATTACATAGCCGGTTTCCCTCCACATCCACACAGAGGATTTGAGACGGTTACTTATATGCTGGATGGAAAAATGCTCCATCGAGATCATATGGGTAACGAAGGGTTGTTGAAAAGTGGTGGTGTGCAATGGATGACAGCCGGAAGGGGTGTGATTCACGAAGAGCGACCACAGCAGGAGTCTGGTTTGATGAGAGGCTTTCAGCTATGGGTTAACTTACCTGCTGCTGAAAAAATGAAACCAGCAGCCTATCAAAATATTGAACCTGAAGAAGTGGTAGAGATTGTTGAGCCAAAAGTTCAGATGCGATTAGTGGCTGGACAGTTAACTCGTGAAGGTAAACTCTACACGGGTCCTGTGGGCGGGATTTCAACACAACCCATGTTTGTTGATATTAAGATGGAGCCCAATGCTTCACTTGATCTCCCATTAGATAAAGGATTACACGGTTTTGTTTATCTTTTCGAAGGCGCTGTAAACTTAAATGAGCAACTCATTCCTTTTGAGTCGGCTGCAGAACTATCAGATGGCGATAGACTAGTCTTGAAAACATCTGATTCTGCAGCTAGGTTGCTGCTGATTGCCGCTAAACCATTGGGTGAGCCGATTGCACAGTATGGTCCTTTCGTGATGAACACTATGGATGAGATCGAACAGGCTTGTCTGACTATCGTCAGGGTATTTTGACCGAGCCTAGGGTTTAACTGTATCGGTTGGATCGATAGACACGGAAGATGGAGGTTGAGTTGGTGTGGTTCTAATTGGTGAATCAGCGCTTCTAGCTGATTCACCTGCGACTCGAGTTGGTGGTTAAAATTAAGCTTTCTCAGTTGCATCATAGCTGTCCTAAACGATGGATAGCAACATGTGGACCTCGATTCGTGAGCATATCCTGCGCTTCGTGTAGCACTAAATCACAGTTGCAGCGCTGATAGGCATTTTTTAGATGCATTAACTGCTGCTGTGCCGCATCAAAACTAATCAGGTTTTTCTGTTTCAACTCGATTATCAACTGTGCGGTTTCACGCACTAGCGACCGACTTCGTTGTGCTGTATTACGGTCCATGAATAAAGTGAGTTGATTGGCGGGAAAGCTAGGTGGCGAAAAAGGCTCTTTCTCACGTTCTGCAAGTTTCTGTAACTGTTCTTGAGCATTGACTCCTCGATCCAGCTTAGCTGCGCTGATCCATAAGGCGCGAAGTGTCTGGATCATTAAGGTGCGCAGTGTTTGAGTCTGAAACTCAACGGGGAGACTGTCGAGTAAATGCTCAGTGCCACGGATTCGGTTTCGAATAGCTAAGAGTTGCAGCTGCCTTTCACGTCGCTGGTTCTCTGCTGTTTGCACGGCGATTGCTGCCATCGCCATGATAAACACACCCGTCAAAATAATTGCAGCTGTCTCAGTGGGGCTCATAGTTAATTTCAGAGTGAAAGGTTGTGTTAAGAATCTACTTACATAGTAACTCAGAACCGAGTTGTGCGCACGATCGAGCGTTCAAATCCTTGAACGCTCGATAAATTTTAGGTTTAGGTTTAGGTTAATTTTTTCAGTGTTAAGTGTTGACCTGAACATTATCGATAAGTATTATTTGCGCCTCTTGAAGAGCATGGCCCTCAACAAGAGACACGAAAGTGTTAATTGCGTCCCATTCGTCTAGTGGCCTAGGACACCGCCCTTTCACGGCGGTAACAGGGGTTCGAACCCCCTATGGGACGCCAATCTTAACGGTATATCCTTTAAGAGTATTTAATACGACGTCCCATTCGTCTAGTGG
>JAJOJN010000086.1 GCA_021208565.1 Nitrincola sp. | reverse complement strand
TGATAATCAAGGCATACTCAATGCTTCGGCCTTGACCTATACCACTCTGTTTGCAGTGGTTCCTTTAGTGACCGTCTCCTATTCTATGCTGGCAATTATTCCGGCTTTTCAAGGGGCTGGTGAAGTGGTTCAGCAGTGGGTGCTGGAAAATTTTGTGCCAGCAACAGGTGAGGTGGTTTATGAGTATTTGAATGATTTTACCAGCCAAGCCAGACGCTTAACTGCGGTCGGGGTCATTTTCTTGATCATCACCTCGATTATGATGATGAAAAATATTGAGGATGCGCTCAATCGAATTTGGCGTGTCGATGAACCCCGAAAAGGTGTTTCTAGCTTTTTGCTTTATTGGGCAGTGTTGAGTTTAGGGCCACTCTTGGTCGGTTTGGGATTTGTCATCACGTCCTACATAACCGCCTTACCTGTCCATACCAGCGCGACTGATTTTGTGGGGCCGAATCGAGTGATCAGTTTTTTGCCGATACTCTTTTCGATGATCGCTTTTACCTTGCTTTATACGGCCGTCCCTAATTGTTCAGTGCCGATTCGCTATGCACTAGCAGGTGGCTTCTTCGCGGCGATCATGTTTGAGTTTGCTAAGCGAGGCTTTGCATTTTTTGTCACACAGTTTCCATCTTATGAGTTGATATACGGTGCTTTTGCCGCTTTTCCAATGTTTCTGGCTTGGATTTTTATCAGTTGGATTATCATTCTGATGGGCGCAGAGTTAAGTCGAGCCTTAACCATCTATCAATCGAGTCATAAAAGGGTGTCGAGACCTCATCTGTGGGTGATACTGCATTTGATACGTCAGTTGTGGTTGAAGCAACAGGAAGGTAAAGCGATGACTGCGACTGAGCTCTTGCAACAAACCCCCTGTTTAAACCAAGAACACTGGGATCAATACGTTAAGCTGTTAATGCATACCGATGTTATTCGCAGAACAGCTGATGGAGCCTACCTGCTCAGTCGAGATCTTCACCATTTTTCTGTAAAAGAGCTGGCCGCTTTACTTCCGTGGCCGATCCCTGAGGCTACCGATATTGAGGATGTTCACCCTTGGGAAGTCTCATTGAATCAGCGTTTAAGTGGCTTGGACGATGCCAGAATGGAGTTTTTACAGGTCGATCTGGCTCAGCTTTTTGCCGAAACTGAACCAGATCAGCGCTGACTATTTTTTAGTTAAGGAACCTAGCACGCCGCGAAGAAGTTGGCGGCCAAGACCACTGCCGATGCTCCTAGCTAGGCTCTTCATCATGGCTTCGCTGGCACTTTCGCGAGAGCGGGTTCTTGGTGTTGTTGCCGTCCTTTGTGCAGCTTGAGCCTCCTTTTCTTCCTGTGCTTTGAGTGCTTCCTGTCGCTTAAGGTCTTCAGCATTTCTTAAACGAGACTCTATCTCTTCATGTGCAGAGTGAGGATCGTAGGATTCTTTATAGCGTCGTAACAATGCGTCAGAGGTAATTTGCGCTTCTCGATGTTCTTCATCAGCCGGTCCAATGCGTGATCGAGGAGGGCAGATGAGAATGCGCTCTACAGGTGTGGGAACACCACCATCACTTAATACAGATACTAAAGCTTCACCTATCCCCAGATTCGAGATGGCTTCGACGGTGTTAATCGCTGGATTGGTGCGAAAAGATTGAGCGGCCACATTGACAGCTTTACGCTCATTCGGTGTGTAGGCTCTGAGCGCGTGCTGTATACGGTTGCCAAGCTGAGCTAGGACTGAATCCGGCAGGTCAGCAGGGCTTTGGGTGATGAAATAAACACCCACTCCTTTAGATCGAATTAAACGAACGAGTTGCTCAATTTTGTTCACTAAGACTCGAGGTGCTGAATTGAAAAGAAGGTGGGCTTCATCAAAGAAAAATACCAGTTCTGGCTGCTCGGGGTCACCAATTTCAGGGAGGCTTTCAAAAAGATCGGAGAGCATCCAGAGTAAAAAGGTTGAATAGATACGTGGTGAATGTATCAGCTTTTCAGCGCTTAAGATGTTGATAGTGCCACGCCCATTTCGATCTGTACGTCTAAAATCTCTTAGATCTAACGCCGGCTCACCAAAGAAATGTTGGCCGCCTTCTCGTTCTATCATGAGTAAACGTCTTAAAATGGCATTCACGGAGGCTTTCGATACCGTTAGTTGCGTGCCCAACTCTTTTCCATGATCCGCAAGGTACTGCAAAGTGGTGCGCAGGTCATTCAAGTCGACCAGTAAAAGACCTTCATCATCGGCATATTGAAATGCGAGGGTTAAAATACTTTCTTGTGTTTCGTTCAGCTCCATCAAACTGGCAAGCAGTTGGGGTCCCATTTCAGAAATACTGGTTCTGACTGGAATGCCACGTTCACCGAACAGATCCCAAAAAGCAACAGGAAAGGCATCTGGATGGTAATCATCGATACCTATTTTTGTGATCCTTTCGTCAATTTTAGGGTGTGGTTTAGCGGCCACGCATAATCCCGAAAGGTCGCCTTTCACATCGGCCATAAAGACTGGTACACCGATGTTGGAAAAGGCTTCAGCTAACACCTGTAAGGTGACCGTTTTTCCGGTCCCTGTTGCTCCAGCAATGAGACCATGTCGGTTAGCATAACGTGGATTCAGGTGAACTTGATGTTGATCACCACCAATTAAGAGTCCTTTTTGCATGACAATTCCTACCCTAGTTATCTGACTGCTAGAGTGTACGATATTTTTATAGCCAAAAGGGAATCCAGCCTTTCAAAAACAGACGCTCTAATTGAAAGTGGTATTACAAATCTCTTCAATCCAGGGCGATGCGTTGGAAATGTCGCTATAAATCGCATAAATCTTATCTTGTACTGAGTCGATTTCCAGCAGGTGCTCTACTTGATACTGACGGCAAACTTCATCCGCTATCATGGTGGGAGCGGCGAAAACGCCCATCTGGTGTGAACCAAAAATTTTGATCAGCGCACTGTCATCTATTTCAGCACCGATACGCATGTGAATATTGCGCTTGGCTAGCCAGGCGATCAATCGCTCGAAATACACAGCATTACGCGCATTGGCCAGTAATACTTGGTCTTGTAAACTCTCAGGTAAGCCTTTATCGCGAAGTTTTTGAGCAATAGAAGGTGCTGCAAACAGGCTAATACCGGAGCTAAGCAACTCTTTGATTTGGAAAGCAGTGATATCTTCGATCACTTTTAAGCGGTCAGTAATCAGCAAGTCCAATTTGTGGGTGCGCAATTCATTGAGCTGGCGCTCGGTTTCTCCTGTTTTGCAGATCAGATGGAGTTGTGGTGTTTTGTTATAGGCAGGTTGGATAAGGTTAAAGACAATCAGTTTGTGTATGGAGGAAGAGACACCTACCCTGAAAATATTACGTTCAATCAGTTGATCAGTATTCAGGAAGTAAGAAAGCTCATCAGCGATTGAAAACATCGCATCGGTATAATCAAATACCTGTTGTCCAAAAGAGGTTAATTTAAGCTTGCGTCCTTCGCGCTTGAACAGTAGGCGACCAAAATCAGATTCCAGTTGAGCCAATTGCCCACTTAATGTTTGCGGAGCGAGCTTAAGAATATCACTAGCGGCTGCAATAGAGCCTTCCTTGGCAATGGTTCTAAAATAATGCAGATGTTTGTAGTTGATTTTTTTATCCAAAAGCGACTCCGATGGTTTGTCTTTGGATCAGGCAACTGCCGATAACCGAGTCGGTTCTGCCCTGACCACACTTTCTGGTACTCGGAACAAGTGAACTGCTTTTGAATCGAATGGATTAAAAGCAGAGCTCACGTATTCATACACTAAAGGCACAGGTTGACTGTTTTCTACAACTTTCAAAAAGCAATGTACGCTAGGCAGATCGGCCCTTAGGGGTTCTTCTATCCAAGCAACAATTGACTGATTGAAGCTGAATTCAGTTTTAACAATCCGGTAGCCTTCTTTTAGGATCAGTTCGTTCACGGCTTTGTGTGAATCCAGTGATACTTGTCTAATTGTTTTCATGGTACACCTCCAGCGTTGGGTTACAACTTAGTTATAGCACTGAAGATGTATCGGTAAAACAGTATAGTTGATAATTATAGATCGTTTTTTTTCGATGAACTTGTCAATCGCTTTTTTGTGCTGAGTCTGATCGATGCCCCATGCTTTTCGCTGCGAAGATGCCACTAAAAATGACTAATGAGATAGCAACACCCATGTATAAGGTTTCCAGTGTGGCACCGACTTCAACCGCTTGCTCTAGAAACAGGACCACCATGATCACCATAGCCACCTGAATTAGGGTGATTTTAAGATCATGAAAATCATTGATTTTTAGCGCACCTAGCAATCCAGAACCACAGGTTTCTGATGATGAGATAAACAATCGATAAAGACTTACAGCGATGATTTGAAAGGTGACGGCAATCAGTAGTGTGTCAAGAATTTTCAATAGTTTAACAGCTAGACGCTTGCCACTATCTGCAGTGTCAGGAACCTGTCCTATCACTTCAATGACAACATTTATGATGACATTAAAGCTCGATGTATAGAGTAATAGGGCCGATATAGAGCAAATGACGACAATAAAAAGCACTAAAAATCGACTTGAGTTGAGCAATTTTTCCATGATGGTGGCGCCTTAGTATAATTGAATCCATAGTCTCAATGATCGCAAAAAGTGACATAAGATTCACTTTCTTCAAATATGAGGATTTTCCCTAATACTTTAGTGGCTAATTTCGACTAAAGTATTTCTCATCAGTATCGACTTCACTCTATGTAAGGGTTTACCTTTACCACGTCCCATGAGGTTCGTTTTTTGTGACCTCAACCCCTTTCTAAGGAAAAATACAGAGAGAGCCCTATGTTATATCAGCGTAAGCATGGTGAGGAACACCCTTACTGGCCTGCGGGTCCCTTTAAGATCCGCCTGCCGTTCATACACTACCGTTGGGAAGTGGCAGAAACGATTCAAGCACTGGTCATGTTCGTGGTCGCGATGGGTATGATCCCGTTGCTAGAGCGTTATCTTGGCCTGCCTTATGATGTTGCACTCGCTTATGTTGTCGTGTGTGGCATTGGATTTATGTTGCCTAACCTTTTAGGTGTTCCCTTTGTACCCGGTTGGATTACTCCAGCCATTCCAGTTGTGCTTTTATTCATCGGCGGTTTCGAACCGGGCCCTGATGCTATTAGAGCCTTGGTGGCACTTCAGTTGGTTGTTACCTTTATCTTCCTATTCATGGGGATTACCCGATTAGGCAGTAAGTTGGTCAATAACATTCCTAACTCAATTAAAGCGGGTATTTTGTTAGGTGCTGGTATTGCGGCGATCAGTGGCGAAATCAGTGAAGGTGGTCGTTTATATAATACGCCCATTTCCTTAGGCATTGGTGGTTTAATTACCGTTTACGTGCTTTTCTCTCTCTCTTTCCGTGATTGGGTCGAGAAGCATCGTTGGGCTAAAATTATTGCAGGTTACGGTATGGTGCCTGGCATGTTGATCACTATGGTCATCGGCTGGTCAGTTTCTGAATATCCGTTACCTGCGGTTCAGTGGGGCGTTGAATTACCCGCTTTTGGTAAAATTTGGGATTATTTGCCATTCACTATAGGTTTCCCAACCTTCCAGTTGATGTTAGCTGCGATACCTACCGCGATCATTGCTTACATCATCGCTTTTGGTGACATCATCGTGGGTCAGAGTCTTCTCAAGCGTGTTGACCATCTTCGCCCAGATGAAAAAATTGAAGTCAACGTTGACCGTGTTCACTTGGTGACAGGTATCCGTAACCTGATGCACTCTTTCTTTGCACCTTACCCTGGATTGGCAGGTCCACTGTTTACCGGTGTAATGGCCACTATTGCTGAGCGTTACCGCTATGGTCGTGGTGCAATGGATACCATCTATTCGGGTGCGGGTGTCTTCTGGATCGTTGGTTTTATCGCTCTGTTCTTGTTGCCTTTGGTGACCTTGTTCAGACCTGTACTGCCAATCGCCTTATCGATCACACTGCTTATCACTGGATACCTGTGTATTGCTGTCGCTGTTGAGCAGATTGACAATGCAACTTCGATGGGTGTTGCGGGTATCATGGGTGTTGTATTAGCGACTCATGGTGCTGCATGGGGCTTAGGTGCAGGTCTTGTACTTTGGTTCTTGATCGAAATGCGTAGCAAAAAAGCTCAGGAAGAGCATGCTGGTGAAGCACCTGAAGAGCCGATACATATAGAAGAGAATCCCGACCCCGCCGTGGTGGAAGAGGGTAAGCATCCTCATTAATCGGATTCCGTAACACGCGAAACCCCACCATGTTTGTCACTAGGGTGGGGTTTTTTTTTCGTACATAATCAGGTATATTTTATGTATGAATTGTCTTATCAAAAACTCCTTAATAATCCTCGTATTGTCTGCCATCCTGTTGATGACCGGCTGTGCTTCGTCACCTCCACCGGCAAGAGCACATGACAATATCTGTGAAATCATCGCTCATGATCCTAGCTGGTATCGCGCTGCCAGAAAATCTGAGGCTCGTTGGGGAACGCCGGTTTCTATACAGATAGCCTTTGTGAGACAAGAATCCTCCTTCGTGCACAACGCCAGACCGCCAAGGCCAACCTTATTCGGTTTTATCCCCATGCCCCGTAAATCCTCAGCATTTGGTTATGCGCAAGCACAAGATGGGACTTGGAGTGATTATCAACGTGCGACAGGTAATCGTTTGGCAAGACGAACCAATATCGACGATGCCTTAGATTTTATTGGTTGGTATAACAGTATCTCTCATCAGCGAAATGGCGTCGCCTTGAATGACGCGTTTAATCTTTACTTAAACTATCATGAAGGACACACCGGCTTTAGAAACCGTACTTACAATAATAAACCTTGGTTAATTAATGTCGCGCGTACTGTCGAAAGTCGTGCCAGAACTTATGAGTCGCAACTCCCTAATTGTCGTCTTCCTTCGCGAATCTGTATTTGGCCGTTTTGCTGAGATAGATCAGTATAAATAAACGCTTATCAGCTAGACTTTAAACAGACAGAATGTTTGGAGAGCAATGATGGTTAAGCTTAATAAAATGCTGGTCAACATGACGACTAATGAGCCCACTGACAGTTTGTTAGATAAAGCAATACGTATTGGTGATGCCGCACATTCATCGATCGAACTGTTTCAATGCGGATATCAATCTTACCCCAGTAGTATGAATATGATTAGTCCTTCGCTACTGGAGAATATCCAACATCAGCGATTGCGGGACATGGAAAAGGATCTGGATCGTATTGCGTCTTCTTATCGACATAAGCCCTATAGAATCGGTACGGATGTGGCTTGGGCGAAAGATGTTACGGATGGTGTACTGACAAAAGCAGAGCGTTTTCAGCCCGATCTAATCTTGCATGAGGTCGCGGAGCATCCGCATCTTCTTCACCGTTTATTAGCACCACAAGACTGGTTGCTGCTTAGGCAGGCTCAAACACCCTTACTCCTGTGTAAAGAACGCCCTTGGCCAGAACATGTGCGAATCGTCGCTTGCATTGACCCTTTTCATGAACATGATCAAGCTACACAGGTAGATCAACATATTTTGGATTACGCCAGTGAGCTTGCCAATGCACTGGGTGCAGAGCTTCATTTACTTCACACCTATGCTCAAATACCTCAAGCGGCTATTTTTGATGATACGGTTATTGGTGACTTTGAAACGCTCCATCGGCGTATGAGGGAAGAGCATCAACTCAAACTGCAGCAGGTGGTTAAAGAATATGACGCCTCTTTTGACTTAGGCTTATTGCATGTACAAGAGGGAGAATTTCACAAAGTGCTACCCCAATTTGTTCATCAACAAAGTATCAATATTGTGGTAATGGGCTCTTTAGCTAGAGGAATGATTGATCGTCTTTTGCTAGGGAGTAGCGTCGAGAGAGTGCTCGACGCTATACCTTGTGATGTTTTAGTGATTAAACCTGATCAGATTAGTAATTAAACGCAGACCAGACAGGGGCATGATCTGAGGGTTTGGTCATGCCTCTGATGTCATAATCAATATCACTGTCAGTGCAGCAATCTGCTAAGGATTGAGTGGCTAGGATAGCATCTATTCTAAGACCTCGTTTAGGATCATCTTCAAAGCCTTTGCTGCGATAGTCGAACCAGCTAAATTTGTCATCCTTCGTTGGGTGAATAACGCGGTAAGTATCAATAAGCCCCCAAGTATGTAAGTGAGCTAGCCATTCCCTTTCTTCGGGTTGGAAGCTGGTTTTGCCCGTTTTTAACCAGCGCTTTCTGTTTGCTTCACCTATCCCGATATCAATATCTTCTGCCGAAATGTTAAGGTCTCCCATAACAATCAATGGCTGATCGGCTGTATATTGGGTATGGAGCAATGCTAAAAGATCAGCGTAGAATTTGCGTTTTGCCGGAAATTTAACCGCATGTTCAACATTCTCCCCTTGAGGAAAATACCCGTTAATCAGGGTATATGGCTTGCCTGACTCACTCAAGAACTCGCCAATAATCAGGCGCTTTTGTGCATTTTCATCATCGCTAGGAAAGCCTTTCTGAATACTGATGGCTGGTGTCTTGGACAGTAAGCAGACCCCGTAATGGTTTTTTTGCCCGTGAAAATAAGCGTGGTAACCCAATGCTTCTATCTCAGCCAGTGGAAAGTCTTCATCAGTGACTTTGGTTTCTTGGATGCCAATGACATCGGGCTGATGGCTTTGAATCAAAGCCTCAAGTTGGTGCAAACGCATCCGGATACTGTTGGTGTTAAATGAAACCAATTTCATGAACTGAACTCTCTTGCCGTAATCAAAGGTAGACACATTCTAAAAGCCATTTGATGATACAGCAAATCGAATCCAGTGATTAGATTGATAGTCTTTATTAATCTGATATTTAGTTAGCAGTGATTGGTCAAAGTCTCTAGATTCAGTGTATTCTTTAGATAAATTGAATAGTGTGACAAACAGGAGCAATTCATGAGTCAATTTGATTTTGATCTATTCGTGATTGGGGCAGGATCCGGTGGTGTAAGAGCGGCACGCATGGCCGCTGGTATGGGTGTACGTGTAGCGGTAGCTGAAGAGCGTTATTTAGGTGGTACCTGCGTAAATGTGGGGTGTGTGCCTAAAAAGCTTTATGTCTATGCATCAAACTATGCTGAATCGTTTAAAGAAGCTGCTGGTTTTGGCTTGAGTGCAGCGGATGTCAGTTTCGATTGGCCACGTTTGAGAGACAATAAGATAAAGGAAATCGCAAGACTCAACGGCGTTTATCGGAATCTATTGGTGAATTCTGGCTGTACTCTGATCGAGGGTAGGGCTGTGATTGCCGGCCCACATGCGGTTAGGGTAGGTGAAAATGAATACACCGCAGAGCGGATACTGGTAGCCGTTGGCGGTTGGCCTTTTGTTCCCGATATACCTGGAGCAGAACATATCATCACTTCCAATGAAGTTTTTTGATTTAGAAACCTTCCCCAAACGTATCCTTGTAGTGGGTGGTTGGGTTATATTGCGATTGAGTTTGCAGGCATTTTTGCGGGTTTTAGGTGCTGATACTCAGTTAGTGCATCGAGGTGATCTGTTTTTAAAAGGTTTTGATCAAGAGGTGCGCGAATATACCGCCCAGGAAGTTGCGAAAAAAGGTGTCAAGCTTCGCTTTAATACTGAGATTGAACGCATTGAGAAGCAAGTCGATGGTTTGTTAAAGGTGTTCTTCAAGCAGGGAGGTAATGAACTTGTTGATCAAGTGATGGTGGCAACAGGAAGAGTGCCCAAAACGCAAGGGCTGGGTTTGGAGTCGGTTGGTGTGCATTTGGCAAAGAATGGCGCTATCCAAGTGAATGACCAGTACCAAACCTCAATACCTTCTATTTATGCTGTGGGTGATGTGATTGATCGAGTGCAGTTGACACCGGTTGCTCTTGCTGAGGGCATGGCTTTGGTTAGACGATTATACGGTCAGGGTAGCCCTGATGTTGAATATGAATTAATCCCTACCGCTGTTTTTTCGCAACCCAATATCGGAACTGTTGGTTTAACAGAGGAAGAGGCGGTAGCGCGTTTTCCTCAACTCGATGTTTATCGCTCTGAGTTTAGATCCATGAAACATACTTTAAGTGGCAGTGAGGAAAGAACACTCATGAAGCTGCTTGTGGATCGTCAGACAGATCGCGTAGTGGGGGTTCATATGGTGGGTGCTGATGCAGGAGAAATTATTCAGGGTATCGCGGTTGCTTTGAAAGCGGGCGCTACCAAGGCCACTTTTGATGCCACTATTGGCATACATCCCACCGCTGCGGAGGAGTTTGTCACGATGCGAGAACCCTCTCGTCGTTACGGCGAATAGTGTTCGAGAGTGTCTGTTGAAGTCCATATGGAAATTGAGCGATAACCTTTGATGGTCGAGAAGGTTTCATTGAGATAATGTTGCAGTTGATCATTACTTAAACGATTTGTGATAAGCATACGGTTATCCGGTAGTTTGATCTCAATGGCAAAGCTGGTTTTCGAATAGTAAATGCTCAGGTGATATTCAGGAATATCACCGAGCAGATCTGAAAAAGCCATGTCGATTACTTGTTGTATTTCTCTTCGGCTGGCTAGCTTTGGAAGATCGGCAGCGAGGACTTCTTCATCATCATAGGTGTCGATGTGGTAAATGATGTAACTGATATCATCAAACTCTTCTTTAAGCGCTTCGCAAACACTGTCACCAATGTAATGCCCCTCAGAAGCACTAATATGTGGCGCAACCTGGATATGTATCTCTAAAAGGCTCTGACCGCCCATTAGACGGGTGCGGACATGATGTACATCGATTACCCCATCTGTTTCACGCGCCGTTTTCTGCAGCGCTTCGATTCGTTCAGGGGGTAACCCCGTATCAACAAGTTCAGCAAGGCTCTTCAGAAGCAGGTCTACGCCAATTTTGCCTATGAGTAAGGCGACTAAAACGGCAGCCAGTGCATCCAACCACCAAACGCCCAACATCGCGCCTGCCAAGGCAAATAACACGACTATTGATGAGAGTGAATCGGTTCGGTGATGCCAGGCATTAGCGATAATCAAATTGGATTGATTCGCTTTGCCTACTTTTAGGGTATAAATAAACAGTAACTCATTGGCTAGGATAGAGATCGCGGCAATCACAAGCGCTGGCCATGCCGGTGGGGCGGGGATCTCGCCTGAAAATAGCAGCTTAAGACTGTCCCATGTCATCAAGCCAGCAACCAGCAACAGTATGACGGCTAAAAAGACAGTACCGAGAGTTTCAAATCGACCATGTCCCCAAGGATGCTCTTTATCAGGTTTTTTGTGGGAGACGCCCACCAAAAATATCACCATCATATCTGTCGCGACATCTGATAGGGAGTGAAAACCATCCGCTACCAGTGCGGCAGATCCCGTTAAAAAACCGCCAATGATCTTGATAACACTGAGAAACGAATTGACGAGTGCGCCGATCACACTGATGCGTTGAGCGGCGACTTTCTTTTCGTTTGGGTTATGTCGCATTGCCGTTATCCATTTTGATGCTGATAGAGCTATCTTAACCCGCACAGTTAGCTGAAGTCATCTTGAAGATTAGGAAACTAAAACGCCATAAAAATGAAATAAAGTGTGCATAACCTTCATTTTAGGGGTTGACAGGGAAAAGATTTCAACAATCCAGAAAAATACAAAAGTGAAACCGGAAAAGGATTTCAAATGTTGATATTTTAATGTAACTTAATGATTTTTAATGGGTTAAATAGGTGGTTAAAATTTAACCAATCTAAGCAGGGGCGTGTAAAAACAGGGTGACCTTAGACTTATATTTGTTTTTTGCACAAGGTTATCCACAGAAGCTGTGGGTAGGCTTCCCAAGACTAGAGTACATGGGGCTTTCGCTATCTTTATCGAGTATCCACAGCGAAAAAAACGACCCATTATTTTGCGTTGCAGCAATTTTAAACAACATTTGTTAGACTTAAGTGATTGGTAAAGGTTCATAGGATTCGTCAACATGCAAGCAACACTCGTTAGCCAGGTTTTTCTTCCTTTGGCACTTTTTGTAATCATGTTAAGTGTCGGCATGTCGCTCAAGGTGATCGATTTTCAACGTGTCCTTGCTCAGCCTAAAGCTATCCTTTTAGGGATGCTCGCTCAACTTATCTGTTTACCTTTGCTGGGGTGGGGCGTCATCCATCTTTTCAATCTACCGCTTTTGTTAGCGGCTGGGTTGATGATTTTGACCTTGGCACCAGGAGGAGCAACATCAAATGCCATTACGCTGTTGGCCAAAGGGGACACAGCCTTATCGGTATCTTTAACCGCGATCAACAGCTTGATTGTGCCATTCAGTTTACCCCTTCTAGCTTTGATTATTTTTAATGCGCTATCCATGGGGGCGGCTGAGATCGATTTTCCTGTCGCAAAAACGATTATGCAAATGCTCTTGATTACACTGCTGCCAGTTGGCTTAGGTATGTTGTTTGCCTATCTGTATCCAACTCTGAATCAGCGTCTTAGGGGTGTTTGTCGATCTTTAGCACTTATTTTAATGGTGATGACCGTGGTGCTATTGGTTGTTACCAGTTGGTCACGATTGATTCTGGTATTACCTCAATTAGCGCTTCCCGTGATGACGCTGGTGTTAGCCGCGATGCTGATGGGGTTTTTGACCGCCAAGTGGGCTGGCTTTTCAGAGCCAAAGCAGATTACCCTGCTGGTTGAGGTGGGTTTGCAAAATGCTGGCACGGCATTGCTCGTCACCAGTACCTTACTGCAAAGTCCGGAAATGTCCGCTAGTGCTCTTGTCTACGGGGTGCTGATGCAAATACCCGCATTGATATTGATTGCCTGGAGAAATCGAGAAATCTTCTCTCGAGGTGTGCGTGAGGGTAGGAGCCTTGGTTAGTCAATACCGATGATTTTATGGGTCTGTAAACTCAGTTTCCACTGCGGATATCGTAAGCAATAGTCCAAGCAATCCTTTAATGCCAGCGCGGCGTGCTCGCCATCTAACGGCTGTAAATAGAAATGCTCGAACGCCATGTGAGTAAAGCGTTCCGGCAAGGCAAGCGCTTGAGGGTATACCAACTTTAGCTCATTACCTTGAGTGATAATGACTTCAGCATCCGCTTTTGGACTGACACAGATCCAATCAATTCCCTGTGGTAAGGGTTTCGTGCCATTGGTTTCAATGGCAATGATAAAGCCAGCGGCATGCAAAGCATCTACAAGCGTTTGATCGAGTTGTAGAGCAGGTTCTCCACCCGTACAGACAACATAGGGTGGAATAGTGGTGTCCCTAGGCCAAAAGGCTGTTAGATGGTCAACCAAGTCCTTGGCGGTTGCAAATTTACCACCGTTTTGACCATCCGTTCCGATAAAGTCCGTATCACAAAACTGACAGACCGCTTTGGCTCTATCTTCTTCTCTACCAGACCAGAGATTGCACCCCGTAAAGCGACAAAAAATAGCTGGGCGCCCAGCATGAGCACCCTCTCCTTGAAGCGTATAAAAAACTTCTTTCACGCTATACATGGGTTATTCCGAGATGGGCTCACCACCAAAGCAGTGGGTCAAAGCAGGAAGTAAACGAGTTATCTCTAAGCCTGTGCGTGCTACGCTGGCATCAAAATCGGCATATTCATCTTCAGGACGATCTTGCTCAAGTGTATCAGCATAATCTGACGTCAGCTTTAGACGATGTAGACTCAGATCTGAGTGGATTAAAAAAGCCAGTTGTGACTCCCAGGTTACAGATAAGCGGGTTACTTGCATGGTTTCTAAATGAGCAACTATTTCATCGCTGTGTAAGGGTTGACCTTTAATGCGAATAACACCACCTTCTGCGGCGGTATCTCTTAGCTCACACTCATCGCCAATTTCAAATCCAGTTGGAATTTGATGTTCATCTTGGAGCCAAGTCGTCATCGCACTGGCCGGTGCTTGATTGACATTTAACGGACGAACCTTCAGTGAACCCAGTGCTTCCCGTAGTTCATTCAACAAGAGTTCTGCTCGGTTAAAGCTACTGGCATCAATAATAATCCAGCCTTCATTTGGAATGATCAGAGCGCGAGTCGATTGTCGTTTAGAAAAAGCACGAGGCAAAAGTTCCTGAATCACCTCATCTTTGAGTTGATCCTTCTCCTTTTTATAAACTTTTCTGGCTTCATCTGCTTCAATTTTATTCACTCGCAGTTGTACTTCATCACGAATCACGCTGCTAGGGAGAATTCGCTCTTCTTTCAAAAGAGAGATTAAGTGGTAACCACTGCTGCTGAAAACCAAATTGTCAGAGAAGTGACAGGGTGATACCCAGCCACTTCGTTGTATCTCTTGGCGTCCGCAGGGAGTGAAAGGATGTGCTTGTAAACTGTCTTCTAGTTTTTCAGGTGAAAAATCTGGATCAGCTTGAAAACGATAACAAAGCAGATTTTTAAAACTATTCATCTGCTTATAGGCCTTCGTACGCTAACAAACTATAGACAGGTACATTACTGTCTTGAATTTTTTGAGAGCCCATCAAGTCGGGAAGGTCGATCAGTGCTGCCACTTCGTGAATATTAGCGCCTAGTTTGCGAATCAGTGCGATAGTGGCTAACACCGTACCGCCAGTAGCGATTAAATCATCAAACACAACGACCCTATCACCTGCAGCTAGAGCATCCGTTTGGATCTCAACCGCTGAAGTACCGTACTCTAAGGTGTACTCTTCACTAATGGTTTCACTGGGCAGTTTGCCTTTCTTGCGAATCAACACCATAGGTAGGTTTAACTGATAAGCGACGATAGAACCAAAAATAAAACCACGCGCATCAATACAAGCAATATGGGTGATGGGTTCATTCATGTAACGCTGAATAAATGCATCACACACCATACGCATCGCCTTAGGGTCTTTAAAGAGTGTAGTGACATCTCTAAAAATAACGCCTTTCTCTGGCCAGTCGGGGATAGAGCGTATGGCTGATTTTATATAAAACTCATCATAGGACATGAGTGTCTCCAAAAACAAAACTTAAAAAGGGGAGTACTTAGCGTCCTTGTTTACTGCAGCTCGACTCAACTTCTTGAGCTTCACCGGAATGCTCGAGTAGTTTTTCAGCATTCAATATTTCTACTTCTTTGCCATCCACATGAATTAAGCCTAAAGATTGGAAGCGAGTAAAAATACGGCTAATGGTCTCAACCGCGAGTCCAAGATAGTTGCCAATTTCATTACGTGACATAGACAGTCTGAACAGATTTGCTGAGTAGCCACGCTCATAAAAACGCTGAGACAGCTTCAACAAAAAGCTAGCAACACGTTGTTCAGCATTCTTTTTGGCCAATAGCATCATCATCTGTTGATCGTTACAGATCTCTTTGCTCATGGTTCTAAGAATTTGCCGACGTAACTCAGGCATGTGACTGGAGAGGTCATCTAAGCGTTCGAAAGGAATTTCACAAACTGTTGTGGTTTCTAAAACCTTGGTTGAAACAGGATAAACAGCGGTATCAAAAGCACTCAGACCCACTAGTTCACCTGGGAAGAAAAAACCGGTGATCTGCTCTTCGCCATCATCTGTGATGCAGTAGCTCTTAACAGACCCTGCACGTATGGCGTAAACACTACTGAATTTATCACCTTGTCGGAAAAGATGATCACCCTTTTTGAGAGGACGGCTTTTATCGATGATCGTATCCAGTCTCTCCATTTCAGTCATATTGAGCGATACTGGAAGACAAAGGGAACTTAAACTGCAGGTACTGCAATGCACTTGTTTAAGACTATGAACCTTGCCCGTAAACTTCTTTTCATCCATTTCCCGATCCTTCCCAAAAAAACTGTTAGGGTGTGCCCCATTATGTAACATTTCTTAGGGTAGGTGAAGAACTGATGAACGTTCTTAAGTTCACCTACCTTTTAGAATCAGTGTGATTTAAATGATACGCGAGTAGCCTCGTGTAGGTTGTTGCTTAGGAATGTAGGCGTCGAAAGCCATGCAAATGCGTCTGATCAATAATCGACCCGCTGGCGTTACTCGGATTAAGTCAGCATGTCGTTCAATGAGCCCATCGGCTTCGAATTGAATCAATTCAGCTTGTTCATTGCTGAAGTAATTCGCAAAGCTTAAATTGAATCGTTCTTCAATTTTTGATGGTTGCAGCTCAAAGTGACAAATCAGTTGATTAATCACTGCGCCACGGATGATATCGTCATCACTTAAACTCACGCCACGACGAATGGCATGTTTCTGTTGATGAACTGCTTGTGTATATGCGGCAAGATCATGTTCATTTTGATAATAAACCCGACCAATTTGACTGATCGCTGAAACGCCCATGGCGACCAAGTCACATTCTGCGTGGGTAGTGTAACCTTGGAAGTTACGATGCAGTTGACCTGCAGCTTGTGCTAGGGCAAGCGTATCATCCGGTTTGGCAAAGTGATCCATACCGATATAGACGTAGCCTGCATCTAAAAGTTTATTAATCGTATTTTGTAAGATGGCCAGCTTAACTTCAGCAGAAGGAAGCTCTTCGGGGTTGATATGTTTCTGTGATCTGAATCGATCAGGCAAATGAGCATAGTTAAATACCGACAGACGATCAGGGCTCATGCCGATGACGACATCCAACGTTTGATCAAAGCTCTCGAGAGTTTGGTGTGGAAGCCCATAAATCAGGTCCATATTGATCGAGTTGAACCCCAACTGACGGGCTTTGGTTAAGACGCCTGTGTTTGTTCAAGCGGCTGAACTCGGTTCACGGCTTCTTGAACCTTCTGATCGAGATCTTGGACACCTAAACTGATACGGTTAAAACCTGCTTTTCTAAGAACTTCTAGGGTATTAGGGCTGGCTTCCCTTGGATCTATCTCAATTGAATAATCACCTTGATCATCATTGCGAAGGTTAAAGTTTTTACGCAGTGCACTCATTAGCTCGAACATCTGTTCATCACTAATAAAAGTAGGCGTACCGCCGCCCCAGTGAAGTTGATCGACGAGTCGATCATCACTGTACCATTGTGAGAGTTGTTCCATTTCACGGTAAACAGTATCTAGGTAAGGCTGCGCTCTGTCTCTATTGCGTGTGATTACCTTATTACAGGCGCAGTAATAGCAAACGTGCGCGCAAAAAGGGATGTGAACATAGAGTGACAAGGGAGCGCTACGATCAGCCGTTGACTGTCCTTGGCTGACGAGACTGGTCGACGATAGGTTAGGATCGAATTGAACAGCAGTGGGATAAGAAGTGTATCTTGGACCTGATAAGTCATAGCGATTAATTAGATCCATGTCCCAGACAATACGGCTGTCAGTTTTCAACGGAGATACCTCAAAGTCGTTAAGAATAATGTTTGCCTGTCACTTAATAATTCAAAAGAAGATTAAGTGGAAGGGTGTATAAGCCAAATAATATGATCATGATTCCGGCAATTTGGCGTGTTATTCGTTTTTGCATCACAGCTTGAACTTGTTTGGCTAACAGTCCGGTCATGAACATGGCAGGAAGTGTACCTAGCCCAAAAAAAGCCATCAGTAACGGCGCTTATTTGCCAACTTCCACTGGATGATGACCAAATAAGAGTACTGTAAACCAAACCGCAAGGAAGCCAGCCCCATAACAAACCTAGGGAGAGGGCTTGATGAAGGTGCTTAACGGGAAGTAATCGGCTGGCGTAGGGTTGAAGATGGCGCCATAAGTGCCCACCCGCTTTTTCAAGTCTCGTGATACCGAACCACCATTGGCCTATATACAGACCCATGGCAATCAAGAGTAATCCGGCGACTAGCTGCAATAGGATACCCAAAGTGCTGGTAGCGATCACTGCACCTACAAGGCCAAGCAAACTTCCTGCCACCATGTAACTGCTGATTCGACCCAAATTGTAGGCGAGTAAAATAGCCCAAGCAGGCCGATGAGCACTCTGGGTGCTCATACCAATACTGGCGGCAATTCCGCCGCACATGCCGATGCAATGAGTACTACCAAGTAGTCCTATCGTAAAGGCCGTTATAAACAATAACGGATCAATCATCGGTTTTGTTTAGATGCTTTTTATCAACTTTGGCGTCATCAGGGATCATATCTTCATCATCATCATAAAGAATACTATGAGCGGGCGAGTCTAAGTCATCAAACTGTCCGCTGTTGACGCTCCAAAAAAAAGCCCAAAAGGCAAATCCTGTCAGAATTAAAGCAATCGGAATTAATATGATTAAAATTTCCATCAGGTTCCTGCATTTACATTAGCTGGTTTTTTGATGCTCGTTTCAGAAACGGGCTTTGCTGTCTTCGGTAGTCGAGACAGTCGCATGGCATTTCCCGTAACCACCAGAGAGCTTGCCGTCATGCCAATCGCCGCTATATAGGGTGCGATAAGTCCCATTGACGCGGCGGGCAAGGCGATAATGTTGTAACCAATCGATAAGGCAAGATTCTCTTTAATGATACGACGCGTTTTACGTGCCATTACAATACTGTCAGCCAGTGTCAGTAGATTATTATTGGTCAAGACAGCATCCGCATTTGTCTTGGCTAGGTCTGTTGCTGCACCCATAGAAACAGAAGTTTGGGCACCGACCAATACTGGGATGTCATTAATGCCATCACCGACCATGATGGTTTGTTTCCCTTCAGATTGAAGTTGATTGATTCGCTCAAGCTTCTGTTCTGGACTCATACCGCTGTTGATAATCTGAATATCCAACTTCTCGGCGATGCGTTGCACGGCCGGAGACGTATCGCCAGTTAAGATTTCAACACTCAAACCTAAGGATTTAATTTTTTGAATAGCCTGTCGTGTTTCACGACGAATTTGATCGTCCAGTGCAAACCAAGCTAGTGCGCCCTGTTCATTACCCAGTAGAATCCATTGTCGCAGTTCGTCCGGCATCGCTGGGATCTCTTGACCACTGAGCGCCATCACATATTTTGGTGTGCCAATACGATAAGCCACTCCCTTAATTTTTCCCTGAATACCTTGCCCGACACAGTTTTCAATAGCGTCAGCACTGAAGCAGTACCACGGGGTAAAAGCACGGCCGATTGGGTGCTCTGATAAGGCTTCAAGCGCTGCACCCCACATCAGTGCATCTGCTGAAGAAGTGCCATTTAGAGGGTGTGTTTCTTGTATGGCGAGTCTTCCTTCAGTTAGGGTCCCTGTCTTATCAAAGATGATGTGTGTTGCTTTACTAAAGGACTCTAGAACATGCCCTCTCGTAATCAAAAGCCCCATTTGTCTCAAGGTTCCCGTTGCGGCTGTAAGTGCAGTTGGGGTGGCCAGTGATAGGGCACAAGGACAAGTGATCACTAAGACGGCCAGGGTTACCCAGAAGGCTTTTGAAGGGTCGATGAAATACCATGCGGTATAAACGCAAATCGCTACGATCAATGAAGCGCCAACAAAGTAAACGTGCCACTAGGTCAGCCACTCTGGCGACATAAGGCTTTTCACTTTGCGCTCTTTCAAGCAGACGAACAATTGAAGACACCCGGCTTTTTTCGCCAACCGCGACAACTTCAAGTTCTATGGGATTCTCGATATTAATCGTACCACCTACGACACTGTCATTCACTTTCTTCGACAGTGGCATGTACTCACCTGTGAGTGCCGATTCGTCGATGGAACTAAAGCCCTTGACGATAATCCCGTCGGCAGGAATAGTCTGCCCTGGTTTAATTAAAATTCTGTCGCCAGGAACGAGGGTGTTGGCCGAAACAAGTTCCTCTTCACCTTTATCATTCAACTTCAGTGCACTGGCGGGTATAAGATTAAGTAAAGCGTTGCCAGCACGTCCGGTTCTTTGTCTCGCTTTCATCTCCATAAATCGTCCTATCAGGAGAAGGAAAGCAAACATTGTGACTGATTCGAACCAAATTTCCCCCGTGTTAAACACGGTTGCCCATATACTCGCGATGTAGCCACCCCAGATAGCAATAGAAACAGGGATGTCCATCGTCAAATGTCGAGCTTTAATATCTCGTATAGCGTTTCTCAAGAAGGGTAGGGCAGCGTATAGAATGACGGGAGTAGAAACCACCATGCTTGCCCAGCGCATCAAAATGACATACTTATCATCCATGCCCGTACCCGCTATGTCAGCAGCATAAATGGCAGCTGCAAACATCATCGCTTGCATGGAGCCAATACCGGCCACACCTAGGCGAATAATCGATCGTTTGCTCTCTTGGGCGAGAAGCTGTTCTTCTTTATCAGGGTGATAAGGATGGGCTTTATAGCCAATTCGAATGATTTCACCGAGTAAGGTGCTCAGTTTGACTTCATTTGACTGCCAAGTGAGCTGTGCGCGATGATTGGTCAGATTGACTGAGAACTTAACGACGCCGGGTTGTTTAGTAATATGATTTTCAAGCAACCATACACAAGCAGCACAGCTTATACCCTCAATAACTAAGGTCGCTGAAGGTTGATCAGAACCCAGATCTCTAACGAAATCTTTTTGTATCTCAGGATGGTCGTAGAGCGCAAGTTCCTTAGTGATCGCCTCTAGTTCAAGTAAGTCACTGGTCGGATTAAGGTCACTTCCCCGATGGCGGTAAAAGCTATCCAGTCCTCCCGCCACGATTGTCTCTGCAACGGCTTGGCATCCGGGGCAGCACATGCGTTTTTCTTCGCCATTAATGGTGGTGAAAAAATGACTTCCAGGAGGGATGCCAGAACCACAATGATAACATTCAGTTTCTGTCAGGGTATGCTTCTCAACGACTGCCATCAATTACTTCCGGTGGTTAAAGAGTTATTTCAATCAACGTTCTAAGGGGTAAATGCAATCACGTTGCTAAACGGTGGTTTGGCATCCTTGAGCATTTTCCACTCTTCCTCTGGTGATAGGAGAATAAATGTGGAGCGAGCCGTTATGGGGCTAACCAGGCTGCCGTTAAATTGATTAAGGGTCTGAATTCTTTTCAGTTTAACAACATGGTCAAGATTTTGGTTGGCACCAACTTTGATGTGTAGTTCGATTTCGTTCAGGTCATCAGACAAATCACCCTGCATGTTCAAGATGGCCTGACCGGAAGCAAGATCGATGCGGAGTTCACCATATAAACCTAACTCTCTGGCTTTAATTGCAAGAGACTCGTCAACAGCATAGCCTCTTCCATCGCGAACAAACTCTCTATCCAAAGGTGGGTCGATCTGTTGCTGTTTTATTGCATTGGGTAGCAGAACCACAAAAGCAACGGTCATTGCAGCTAGGATGGGAGATAAAATAAACCACAACCAAGGCTGTTTGAACCATGGTGCAGCGGCGTTTTCATAACTCATTAATGTAAACCTCACAGAAACAGGCGGTAAAAAATTACCGCCTATGATACCTGAAAAACGAACCCGTTTTCATCTTATCGACTAGGTGCGGGTCCCATAAAGCGACTTTCAGCCGTTGCCGTTACCCTCGGTTCGTCGATCGTTTCGACAGTGAAAGTGATGGAAGAGTTCGCCTGATTTAGCAGGTTTCTTTCAATTTGTAAGCGAACAGTAACATCTAAGAGTTCACCCGCCGTGACTGACACCTGCGAATCATTAACCATTCTCAGCCCTTCGATTCCTTCGACAGAGATAATGTATTGACGGTCAACTTGTTCCTTATTCGCTATCTTGAGTGTGTAGACGTTTTGGATGATGCCACCACTGACCTCTGAGAAAAGTGCTCCACGATCACGAATAACGTCGAACTCAATCGGTACTCGGTTAGATAAGGCATAGGCAAAAGCTGAACACATGATCAACACTGCGGCCAAATAACCCATGAGTCTGGGACGAAGCAGTTTAGTCGGTTTACCATTCAGAGAGTGTTCAGTGGTGTAGCGAACAAGACCGCGTTCATATCCCATCTTATCCATAATTTCATCGCAGGCATCGATACAGGCGCCACAGGCAACACACTCATACTGAAGTCCATCACGGATATCGATTCCAACAGGGCAGACATGTACACAGGCTTGGCAATCTATGCAGTCACCTAAGCCTTCGGCTTTGTAGTCTGCATCTTTCTTGCGTTTACCACGTTTTTTCACCACGTTTTTTCGTCATAGGAGATGATTAAGGTATCTTGATCGAACATGACACTCTGGAAGCGAGCATAAGGACACATATAAATACACACTTGCTCTCTTAGCCATCCAGCGTTGCCATATGTCGCCACGCTAATAAAGCCCAGCCACCACATTTCCCAAGGCCCTAGGTTAAAGCTTAGAATGCTAGGGATAAGTTCACGGATAGGTGTGAAATAACCCACAAAAGCCACGGCGCTTAAAATAGCAATGGTTGCCCAGAGTATATGCTTTGCACCTTTGCGCAAAAACTTCTCTTTACTCATGGGTTCACGGTCAAGACGCATTCGTTTGTTGCGATCTCCTTCCGTAATACGTTCTGCCCAAATAAAGAACCATGTCCATACAAACTGAGGGCAGGCATAGCCGCACCAAAGTCGTCCAGCAAACACGGTAACAAAAAAGAGAATAAACGCGAGGATGATCAGCAGCCATGATAGGAGCATGAAATCCTGTGGCCAAAAGGTCACGCTGAAAATGTGAAACTGTCTATTAGGTAGATCGAAAAGGATTGCCTGACGACCGTCATACTGAATCCAGGAAAAGGTGAAAAACATTAGGAGGAGGGCAAAGCCTGCCCCTGAACGAAGGTTTTTGAAGAGCCCCTTGTAGTATTTGACATAAATATGCTCTCTTTTAGCATATAAGTCATAGACTTGTGTTTTGTTGTCCTTTCCAGGAGTCACGTCTTTGACTGGTATCTGGTTCATTTCAAGCCGCCATTCACTAACAGGTAGGTTATTAATACTGCACTTTATAAGAAAAATCTTATGCAATGATATTATGCCAAAAAAAAAAGGTGATATGACCTACATCATATCACCTTTATTTAGACTAAAAAGATTAGTTGCTGTTTAAGCTCATTACATAGGCTGTTACTAGGTGAATTTGATCTTCACTTAGCAAACCAGAGAATGCAGGCATAACACCGAAACGACCGTGGCGAAGGGTGTGTGCGATCTGCTCGAAGCTACCACCATACAACCAGATGTCGTTAGTTAGGTTAGGCGCACCTAGAACGTACATGCCGGTGCCGTCAGGCATGTGGCACGCCGCACACAAAGAAGCGAACTGTGGTTGTGCACGCTCTGCAGATGCAGCGTCATGCTCACGGTTGCTCAATGCTAGTACGTAGTGCGTCATGTCGCGGATACCGTCTTCACCTAAAACATCAGCCCAAGCAGGCATGGCGCCCATACGGCCGTTGTGTAAGGTGTACTTGATCGCTTCTTCACTACCGCCCCATAACCAATCATTATTACTGAGGTTAGGGAAGCCGTGTGCACCTACACCGCCTACACCATGGCAGACAGAGCAGTTGTTCGCAAATAGGCGTTGACCAATTTGCAGACCTTCAGCATTTTCAGGGCGTTTTAACTCTTCAACTGACAACTGAGCGAAGCGTTGGAATACTGGAGCATAGTGTTGCTCAGCATAAGCCATCTCTTCTTCCCATTGTCCGTGTGAAGTCCAGCCAAGAAGACCTTTAAAGTTACCTAGTCCAGGATATAGAAGCAGGTAAACTAGACCAAAAATGACTGTTGCAACGAACATCTGAAACCACCATTTAGGCATGGGGTTGTCGAGTTCTTCAATGCCATCAAAAGAGTGACCAACTGTTTCTTCAGTGATCTCTTGATGAGGCTGGCTTTTGCGAGTTGCAAACAGCAACCACACGCAGCCAAAAATAACACCTAGGGTTAGGACTGTAACCCATGCGCTCCAAAAAGCACTCATTTCTCATCTCTCCCGTTATGGGCGCGTTTTTTGCCATCCTGCTCAGTGAACTCCTCTTCATCATCAGCGAAGGGGAGGTTGGCAGCATCATCAAACCTTTTTTTATTCTGTGGCAGTAACACCCAGATAAACAGGCAGATGAAAGTGATCAACATGATCAGTGGCATGAACGGGCCATAGACTTCATAGCTCACAATGGATTACCGTACATCGTAGTTTGTATGAGTTCTGCCAAGTGCTTGTAAATAAGCCACTAGTGCATCAACCTCAGTTCTGCCACGAACATCCGCTTGAGCATTTGCAATTTGCTCGTCGGTGTAAGGAACGCCAAGAGTACGCAATACTTCCATTTTTCTTGCGGTTTGATCGCCGGTTAGGACGTTATCAAACAACCATGGGTAGGATGGCATTTTTGAAGTTGGAACTACATCACGTGGGTTGTACAAGTGGGCACGCTGCCAATCGTCAGAGTAACGACCACCTACACGCGCAAGGTCTGGACCTGTACGCTTAGAACCCCACAGGAATGGATGTTCCCATACGTGCTCATTTGCTGTTGAGAAATGACCGTAACGTTCTGTTTCAGCACGGAAAGGACGAATCATTTGCGTATGGCAAACGTGACAACCTTCACGGATGTAAATATCACGACCTTCTAGCTCAAGTGCTGTGTAAGTACGCATGCCATCAATCGGTTGAGTTGTTGAATCTTTGAAGAACAAAGGAACAATCTCAGCCAAGCCGCCAGCACTGATTACAATAATAATCAGTACTGCCATCAGGCCTGCATTCTTTTCAATAGTCTCATGCTTAATCATTGGTATATGCTCCTCGCCTCAATCATGCAGTCTGTGCAGATGGTTCTGCATCTGCGGCTTCAACTGAGCTGCCGCCACGGACTGTTTGCCAGACGTTGTATGCCATAACGAACATACCTGCTAGGAAGATAGCGCCGCCGATAACACGAACAAGGTAACCAGGGTGGCTCGCATCCATCGCTTGAACAAAGCTGTAGGTTAACGTGCCGTCTTGGTTAACTGCGCGCCACATCAAGCCTTGCAGAATACCGTTGACCCACATGGATACGATATATAGAACCGTACCGATAGTAGCCATCCAGAAGTGCAGGTTGATTAGGCCAGTGCTGTACATTTTTGCCTTACCAAACAATTTTGGAATCATATGGTAAACCGCACCGATAGAGATCATGGCAACCCAGCCAAGTGCACTGAGTGAACGTGACCTACAGTCCAGTCTGTGTTGTGAGACAGAGCGTTAACTGTTTTGATTGACATCATCGGGCCTTCAAAGGTTGACATACCATAGAAAGACAGAGAGACAACAAGGAAGCGAAGAATTGGGTCAGTACGCAGTTTGTGCCAAGCACCTGAAAGCGTCATCATACCGTTGATCATACCACCCCATGATGGAGCCAGTAGAATCAAAGACATTACCATGCCCACTGACTGAGTCCAGTCTGGTAGTGCAGAGTAATGCAGGTGGTGACCACCGCCCACATGTAGGTCGCAATGAGCGCCCAGAAGTGAACGATGGATAGACGGTAAGAGTAAACTGGACGATTTGCTTGCTTGGGTACGAAGTAGTACATCATACCTAGGAAGCCAGCTGTCAAGAAGAAGCCTACAGCGTTATGACCATACCACCACTGTACCATTGCATCGATGGTGCCAGAGTATGCAGAGTAAGACTTCCACATAGACACAGGCATCGCTGCACTATTCACCACGTGCAGAACAGCAATAACGAGGATGAATGCCATGTAGAACCAGTTAGCCACGTAGATGTGGGCGGTTTTACGCTTGAATACTGTCCCCATGAAAACGATCGCATAAACGACCCAGACCACGGTAATGAGTATATCAATTGGCCACTCAAGTTCTGCGTATTCTTTTGCAGAGGTTAGACCTAGCGGCAGTGTAATTGCTGCTAAGACGATGACTAGTTGCCATCCCCAGAAAGTAAACGCCGCCAAACCATCTGAAATTAGACGGGTTTGACAGGTGCGCTGTACTACATAGTAGGACGTAGCAAAAAGGGCACAGCCACCAAATGCGAAAATAACCGCATTGGTGTGTAACGGACGCAGACGTCCGTAGGTTAGCCAAGGTGTGTCAAAGTTTAAAGCCGGCCAGACCAGCTGGGCTGCTATCAGTACGCCAACGGTCATACCGACAATACCCCAGACAACGGTCATGATGGCGAATTGACGAACCACCTTGTAGTTGTAAGTAGGATGATCAGTTGCAATGCTCATATCAGGCTCTCATCAACAAGCTGTTAATAGTAAGAAGAGTTCCATCGCCGATTATCAGTGAATTGGCGCTGTATTTCAATGTAAAGTCCGGTTTATCTGCGACAGCTTGTCGCAGGTTGTTTCTGTCTAAAATTAATATTTTGTTTCGAGATGTGGTGGCTTTTGTGATTTTATAAGTATCTGTAAAATATCATAAATATGATATTTTGAATTGCTATTTAAGTATTCTCTAATGAGCTGTCTTTGTTTGAATTTGCTTTGGGTATACCACTTTGGGCGTAGATGCTTAGTGACTTATTTAAAGTTTTGTTGATATGGATCAAGAGTGTGATGCAGTATAACACTCCATTAAGTTGTCGAGATCGACGGTTGTTGGTTTTTAGAGGGTGTTAAGTTGCTGAAATCTTTATTGCTGCAGTGTCGAGCTGGTTTCGAAGCCGAGTGTGCAGCTGAAATAACGGAGCATTGCAGTGCCATCGGTGTGGCTGGATATCCAAAATTCATACCCCAAGCCGGGTATGTTGTATTTGAGTTGTTTGCTGATCCGTTGGATGTTATTCAAAGAGTTCCTTTTCGTTCGTTAGTCTTTGTGCGTCAATGGTGTGCTTGTTTGCCTTTGTTTGAGGAGCTGCCCACGCATGATCGAGTCACGCAACTATTAGATCCTATTGCTCAGCTACCGGTGTCTGCGGAGTTGTTGGCTGAGGTTCCCGACACGACGCAAGGACGTGAGTTATATCCTTTTGCGGGCAAGCTGGCTTCCGCATTAGCTCAGCAGTTGAGACAGAAGGGTATCATGTTACCTAGAAAGGCTCGTGCAGATTGGAGAATGCATCTCTTTGTATTATCGAGTCAGTCCCTATTTATTGGAGTCAGCCCTAGACGCAATGGTTCTTCATTGGATATGGGAATTCGCCGATTGAAGTTTCCGGGTGCAGCGCCAAGTCGATCAACACTTAAGTTAGAAGAGGCATGGCATTGGTTTATTCCTCAGATGGAGTGGTCTGACAGGTTGGGTGGTGGTAAAACAGCAGTGGATTTAGGAGCAGCGCCGGGTGGTTGGACCTGGCAACTGGTTAAACAAGGAATGTTTGTGACTTCTGTTGACAATGGGCCTATGGCCGAAACACTTATGGAAACGGGTCAGGTCGTGCATGAAACTCAGGATGCCTTTTATTTTAAACCAGCAAAACCAGTCGATTGGATGGTTTGTGATGTGGCTGATAAGCCCGCTAGAGTGACCGCCAGAATGTTAGAGTGGGCCTTGAATGGTTGGTGTAAAGAAATGATTTTTAACTTGAAATTGCCGATGAAGAAGCGCCATGAGGCGGTGATGCAATGTCTGCAAATGATTACTGATGCGTTGGATGATGCAAAGATTACGTATCGATTATCCGCAAGACATCTTTACCATGATCGCGAAGAGGTCACCTGTCATTTAGATCTTCGCTAATGCTTTGGTTTGAATTCTTTGCTTTCAAGCATTCCGGTAGGTTTATTAGACGATACTTTTCTGAGACAATGCGCGTCTATTTTGAAGGCGAGGCAGCATGAGTTCTTGTAAATATGATCTGACGCTTGACGCTTCAGGCTTGTTTTGTCCTGAACCGGTCATGATGTTGCACAAGCAGATTAGACAGATGAGCCCGGGTCAAGTGCTGTATGTCAAAGCAACTGACCCGTCAACACAACGAGATATTCCGAAGTTTTGTGAGTTTCTGGGTCATGAGTTGATTGATCAGTCACTTCAGGATGAATGCTATGAATACTTTATTCAAAAAGGAAATGAGTGAGACTGAGTTTGCAGCACATCAAACCGAACAGTTACTCAATCAATGTGAGCGTATGCTCGAACAGATAGAATTTAAACATCAGAGAGTTGAGAGAAAAAACGTGAGTGATCCAGAAATGAGACCGTCTGCTGAAGCAAAGCCTGCCAACAAGCCTAATAAAAATCGTATAGCTAACATGGCAGCGGTTCAATTGTTAATGGATGCTTACCCTGAAGTTTTTTTCACGTGACAACCCTAAGCCTTTAAAAATTGGTATTCAAGAAGACTTAGTTGCAGACGATAAAGTGTCTCGGACCAAGATTAAGCGTGCATTAGCCTCATACGTTAGATCTCCTCAGTATTTGAAAAGCTTTGAAGAAAATGCCGATCGTATTGGATTAGATGGTAAGCCAGCCGGTAAAGTGTCGGCCGAAGAAGCCGAGCACGCCAAAAGTAAACTTAAAGCGATGCAAGAAGCGCGTCGTGAGCGTGTGAAAGAACAAGCACGTGAAGCGCGTAAAAAAGAAAAGGAAGATCGTCTAAGCGCAAAGCTGGATCAGCTGTTGACCTTGAATCCTAAAAAGTAAGCTGAAGTACACTATTTTTGAGGTGCTCTATTTTTAATCAGATAGATTGCCTGCTGTCAGACCGCAATGATCGAGCAAGCTTTGCCAAGCATTTACATGTCTTTGCTTTGCTTGCTCGTAATGATACAAAAATCCATTCTCTGTTTCCTTATCCAGTATATCGGCTAAATACTCGGCAGTAGTATCGGGTACTGGCAGTGTTTCAAGCAGTGCTAACTGAAGAGAAGTCCATCGCCTTCCAAATTGATCGGTACTTGCTAAATAGGGTTGAAACTCTGCCGCGTAGAAATTTCTAAATACGTTTTGAATAATAGTGGCGCGGTTATTAGGCTGTCTGTTGTAACAGATAGGACGTTCTTGCAAACGTTGTTCAATTCCATCAGAGACCGCATTCATGGCATCGGTCAGTAATGCAACACTTCTTAACCATTGACTACCTAGCTCTGTTCTGTAGAGTTGCTCGAAGTGATTTTCTATCGATTGCACTAGGCTAGGGTCGATCTCTAACTTAGGGGATTGAGCACTTTTGGCGATCACCATAAAAGGGTCAATCACTTGTTGAATGTGATTGATATGACCAGACGATGAAAGCGGAAGTGCTGTTGAGGATCTTGAAAACTGCTGCTCCATTTCTGGTGAGGTATAGAGTGCATTCCAGATCACTTTAGGTAATTGCGCTTGTTTAAGTTCCCTAATTTCAGTCACTCTAAGCAATAGGTTTTCTAACTCAGGATCTTCACTTAATTTAGAGGTTAATCGCTCCTCACAGGCTTGAATTGCCGGTAAAAAGCGCAATTCATATTGCAGTTGCTGAGAAGGAAGCATCACTCTACCCAAATTGCTATTGCGTTCAGAAATCAGAGGTAGCAGGTCACAATGTCTTAAACGAAGCACATCGATAACACCTTCTCGAAGCTCCTCTACCTCAAGACGTCTTTCTCGTCGTGGTGGTAAACTCGGGTAATTCAGTTGATGCGGATTAAACTCAATAGGAAAATCTATAGCGTTACTCACACGTTGGGTATAGTCCTTGAGCATGGATTCAGCATTCGGTTGACTGCAACCGCTAAGGAGAATCACTGAAATTAGAATCAGATAACCGCAGCGCATTTCGGGATACTCGATTTAGACGTGTCATTAGCATTACGGCACCGGCACTGAGTCCGATCAATAACCCATACCAGAATCCTGCCGCTCCCATAGCGGGACGTAACATATCCGTTAAGCCTAATAAATAGCCAGCAGGTAGCCCGATGACCCAAAAGGATACAAAAACCAATAGCAGTGGAATAAAGGTATCCTTATAGCCTCTTAATGCGCCGGCTGCACTGACTTGTAAAGCGTCAGAGAATTGGAATAACGCGGCGATCATCAATAAGAGTACGGCTAATGTTCTGATTTCCATATCGTCAATGTAGAGGCGTGCTATTTGTTGTGCTAATAAAATGGTCAGCAATGTGGTCATGAGTGCAATGACCAGTGTAAAACCAATACCGGTCATCGCTGCAAATCGTGCCTGCTGACTGTTACCACTACCTTGAAGTTGTCCCACCCGAATGGTGAGTGCCATCGCGATGCTCAAAGGAATCATAAACACCATGCCAGTATAACTGATCGTGATTTGGTGTGCGGCAAGCGTGATTTCTCCAAACGGGGCCAGTAACAGCGCGATGACACTAAACATACTAGCTTCGATCAAAAGAGCGATACCTATAGGCGTGCCCAATCGGAGTAGCTGAATCATGCTGACTGCTTGCGGTCTGTGCCAGGGTTTCCAAAGGGGGAGAGGTCTAAACTGTGGGCTTAGACGTGTATAGCTAATGCCGGTAAAAAACATTAACCACATCACAATAGCGCTGGCCCAACCGCAGCCAACCCCACCCATAGCGGGTAGGCCAAATTTACCAAAAATAAAGATGTAGTTCAGTGGGATGTTACACGCGAGTGCCAATAAAGCGATCTTCATAATAGCGCGTGTTTTTCCAAACCCCTCACTAAAGCCACGAATGGTTTGATAGAGCATCAGTGCTGGAAATCCCCAGGAAATGGCTTCTAAATAGCGACGAGTTTTATCCTGAAGACTAGGTTCCAAAGATAGCAGCGATAACACGGGATCTGTATTTTGAAGTAGCCAGAAGGAGACAATGCCGAGCAAAAAAGCCAGCCAGATTCCCTGCTGAAAAACCCCCGGTGTTTCAATGTCTTTTTGACCACCCACTAGATGCGCCACAGTGGGGGTAACAGCCATCAGAATACCTGAGAAGGCAAGGTAAACCGGAATCCATAGACTGGTGCCCAAGGCAATGGCCGCTAAGTCTTCACTGCCAGCTCTTGCTGACATTAGGGTGTCAACAAAGCCCATGGAGTTTTGCGCCATTTGCGCAATCATGATGGGCCAAGCGAGTAGCATGAGTTGACGAATTTCTATAGATCGGCCAGCTAAAAATGCGGGTGCTCGATTAAACATCGCAGATTGTCTTACTCGAAAAAAAGGGTGATATAAGGTGCCATTCCTTGGTCAGGTAGATCTGTTATTACCATCATCCTGAATAAAAAAACGGGGTGCTTTTAAGCACCCCGCTGGATAGTCTAACAGAGAACAGTGATTAGTCTAGACGTGCTTTAACATAGCTGCCAGGAGCGGCTTCTATCGGCGTATAGGTACTGTTTCCATATTCTTTAGGTGCTTCGATTTTCTTACCGGCTTTACGCTTTAGCCATTCAGACCAGTGATTCCACCATGAGCCTTCCTGTTTCTCAGCCGTTTCTAGCCAATGATCAGGACCTTTGCCTAACTCGCCTTTGATCCAATAGTGGCGGCGATTTTTTGATGCAGGGTTAATAACGCCGGCAACGTGTCCACTGGCGCCAAGTACAAACTCCATGGGGCCTTTGAAGGTTTTCAGTTTGCACTGAAAGTACTTTTCCAAGGCGCGATATGGTCTTCAATGGTCGATAGGAAATAGCAAGGTGTCTTGATCTTGCTCAGGTCAATCGGTTCCCCGCAGATGCTAACACCATTAGGCTCAACCAGTTTATTCTCAAGGTACATCTTGTTCAAATAGAAGGTGTACATGCGAGCCGGTAAGTTGGTTGGATCGCTGTTCCAGTAGAGAATATCAAACGGTGGAGGGGTTTGACCTTTTAAGTAGTTGTTCACTACGTAAGACCAGATTAAATCATTTGAGCGAAGCATATTGAAAGAGGTCGCCAGCTCGCGACCGTGCAAAATACCCTCTTTATTCACTTTCTCTGCAAGTGACTTGACCTGATACTCATCGATAAAGACTTTGAGATCGCCTGGATCTTTAAAGTCGGTCAGTGTGGTCAAGAAAGTGGCCGATGCGATACTGGCATCTTTACGGTTGGCCATGACCGCCATAGCTGTTGCGGTCAGAGTGCCGCCAACACACCAAGAAACGACGTTGATTTTGTCGGCAGCATTGATTTCTTTGGTGACTTCGATGGCTTTGAGTACGCCACGCTCAACATAATCATCCCAGCTAAGGTGGCTCATCTCTTTACTAGGGTTAACCCAAGCCACTAGGAATACGTTATAACCCTGTTCAACACAGTATTTAACGTAAGAGTTATGCGGCTGAAGGTCTAAGATGTAAAACTTATTAATACTTGGTGGAACAATCAGCAATGGTTTTTCAAATACTTGCTCTTGTTCTGGTTTGTAGTGAATCAACTGGAACAGATCGTTTTGGAAAACTACAGCACCTTCGGTCGTGGCAATGTTTTTGCCAAGTTCGAAAGCGGTCTCGTCAGTCATGCTGATGTGACCTTTATCGATATCACTCAGCAAATTTTTCAAGCCATCGACCAAGCTTTGACCTTTGGTTTCTAAAGCCTGATTCAGGACTTCAGGATTGGTCATGGCAAAGTTGGTGGGTGACATGGCATCGATAAACTGTTGAGTATAGAACTCAAGCTTCTTTTGCTCCTTTTCAGATAAGTTCGCATTGGAAGCCATTTCGGACAGCATTTTAGAGGATAGAAGATAGGATTGTTTGATGTAGTCAAAAATAGGATTTTTGGACCACTCTTCATTTTGGAAGCGGCGATCACCCGGAGCCGGTTGCGCAACCTGTTCGCTTGCGCCTGTCCAAAGATTCTTCCAAAGATTCAGGTGAGCCTGTTGGTAGTCTGCTATCGCTTTAATCCAGAGCGTCGGATCTTCTAAAGATCGTGTTGCTAATTCAGTCCAAGAATTTGTGAACTGCCTAAAAATATCATCACCACCGGTGGCAGAGTACATTTCCAGTAGTTTGCCTGTTTCTTCACTCACAAAGTTAATGAAAGCTTGTGGGTCCGATGTGTAGTTTTCTTTCTTATCCATAGATGCTGCCCGTTTATGCACTGAGTTGTCTTATCATAATTATGAATTCAGGTACACTCTATACCGATTCACTCTACTACCACATTAGCACTTAGGTTGAGATGAGTCTAATACTTAGGAGAAATTTTATGTGCAGCGCAACAAGCGATCGAGAGCCCTGTGAATTGGAGTTGATGACGACGCTGGGATGTCATTTGTGTGACGAAGCGGTGGCCGTTTTGATGCAAGTTCTTGATGGTGAGAAGTTTAGTGTAGATTTGGTGGATATTGCTTATGATGATGAGTTGATGAATCGCTATGCTGAAAGCATTCCAGTATTGGTTTGTCCTCAGCAAAAAAAAAGAGCTGGCATGGCCTTTTGATGCCACCCAGCTCGCGAGTTTCGCTAAAGAACTGTTATCGATTGGGCGCGTGCCAAGCTAATTGGGCGCGTTCATAGTCACTGAATACACGCGCAGGTTGACCCGCCATCGTGTTGTAAATAACGCCAAATGACAGCACATTCAGAACATAGCCGCGTGTTTCGTCAAAAGGGATGGTTTCTATCCAGATATCCAAGGGGAGATGCCCTCGAGCAGATAGCCACTGGCGAACACGCCCCGGGCCAGCATTGTAAGCAGCGGTAGCATGGACACGATTGTTGCCAAATTGTCTCTGCATTTGAGCTAAATAGGCTGAGCCAAGTCGAACATTAATTTCGGGTTCGTTTAATCTCTCTAAACTGCTTAGCGGAATATTCGCACGTCTTGCTGTTTCTCTAGCGGTTTCAGGCATCAATTGCATCAAACCTCTTGCGCCTGCACCGGAGCGTGCTACATCCAAAAAAGCACTCTCTTGACGCGTCACAGCTAATGCCCAAGAGGGTTCTATTTCAAACTCTCTGCTGGCTTGATCAAACAGGCTCTTAAAAGGAGCAGGGAAGCGCAGTGCTAGATCATCCCATTGATCGCTGGCGATAGCGCCTCTTATGCCTTGAAAATACCATCCCCAACTCTGCACAACATGAGATGCAGCATGTAATTGTTCTGGAGAGAGCATAGAAGTCATGAAATTCCACTCTTGAGTGGCTTCTCGTGTTTGTCCCAGTTGATAAAACTCGTACATGCGCTGCATCGCTGGAAGTGAAGCGATCTGCTGTTTTTGAGCTGTAGTAAAGTTGCTGGGACGATTATTGATAGAAAAGGGACGATTTGTCAGTTCAGCCGCTTTAAAACCGTAATAGCTGCGCTCAGATGTCAGTAGATTCAGTTTTTCAGCATCTGGCTGTCTACCCAGCTGCAAGTTGGCGACAAGTGACCAGTAAAGCCAGCGACCTTCTGACTGGACCTCTTCAGGAAGATGGCTAATCAATTTAAGTACTCGCGGCCAATCCTGATCGATTAGGGCCAGTCTTGCGCGCCACTCGGTAACATTACTGTAGGCGAAGTTTGGATCGACTTGGGCCAGTACAGATTCTGAATCAGGTAGAAAACGTTTTGCGTAGAGAACACCTAAGCGATTAATCACTGGCGCTTGAACTTCAGTGGAAAGTTGCACATTACGATTAATCGCCGCCCAGGTCAGCAGTGCGCGTCTAAGGTCATCGCTAGCTAAGCGTTGAATGCTGAGCGCTGTGAGTCGATCTGCATAAGCAGTATTGTTGGAGATTAGTCTAGGGTTTTCAGCCAGTGATTGAGGCTGATTATAGAGTTGCCAGATTAATGACATCTGCTGTTTGGCGGCGGGGTCAGTAATAAAGCGTTCGGCATATCGGGCAATCGCCACATTATTACTTTCTAGTGCTAGAAGAGCACGCTCTAGACCTGCCGAGGAGTCGATCTTGCCATTTTCAATCATGCGATTAAACAAAGGATCACATGAGGCGTGCTGCGAGCCACCTGTTAACCAGAGTGCTAAGCCTTCTTGATAAGCTTTTTCGGCATTGCCTAAATTCAATTCGCCGCGTGCCGCCAGACACTGCAGCTGAGGGCTCGGGTTACGAACTTTAGCAAGGTATTGAAAAAATTCTGGCCAGCGTCTGTCTTCTGCCAAGCTGACGGTATAAGCACTGACAAAGCGTTGATACAGTGGTGTACCTTGAAATGTCGCCAAAAACTCATCGGCTTGATCAGGTGAGAGGCGTTTTAATTGTTGAATGGCTTGTGCATGCTGCACATAGGGCAAAAGAGGGTAGTTGTGTAACTGTGGTAGAAGACGTTCCACACGTTCATGTTGGCCGGCACGAGCCGCCTCAAGCGCATCTAGAAATAGCTCACGCTGATTATTAACGGGGCTAGCCGCTAATGACGCCGATAAAAAAAGACCCGATACCAACAGACCCGTACGTTTTAACCAATACACCTTAACACCTCCATTGAAGCCATCGACAGATGCCTCTACCCCAGACAGTGTAGCGCCTGCGAGGTTCACTTGAGAAGCAATTTTGATCGAAACTCGATGATATTCTTACAGGATCATGTCACGCTTTTCTGCTAGAATGCGCGCCTATTAATTTTTTGTTGTAAGCGAATCAAAATGGCACTAATTAGACTGGAATCCCTCTCTCTAGCCCTAGGTAATCGAGTTCTACTTGATAATGCCGCCTTGCAAATCGAAGCAGGTGAGCGTATTGCGCTTGTGGGGTTGAATGGCGCAGGTAAATCAACCCTGATGAAGCTCATTAGTGGTGAGGTCCAACCCGATAGTGGGGTGATATGGCGTGCCCCAACGCTTCGCATCGCGCAGCTTCCCCAAGCCTTACCGCAAGCCGATGAGCGTCTGGTTCGACAAGTGGTGAGCGATGGTTTGGCGGATGTCGTGGCCATGCGACAAGCTTATGAAGCACTGGCGATGCGTCACGATGATCAAGCCATGCGTGAGCTTGAAGTGCTACAACATAAAATAGAAGCTGTTGACGGATGGAATCTTGAACTTAAGGTCGAGCGCGTTTTGACGCGACTAGGCTTAGACGCAGACAAGCCAATGTCAGCGCTTTCAGGAGGTTGGCGTCGCCGAGCGGCACTGGGTGCAGCACTGGTTCAAGAACCGGATTTACTGCTGTTAGATGAGCCTACCAACCACTTGGATATTGAAGCGATTGAGTGGTTAGAGCAGGTGCTGTTGGAGTTTCAAGGTGGTGTTTTGCTGATCTCGCATGACCGCGCCATGGTGGAGCATCTGGCTACCTCGATTGTTGAACTGGATCGAGGAATTTTGACAAAGTTTCCAGGTAATTATGCGCGTTACTTAGAGCAGAAAGAGGCGTTGCTAGAAGAAGAAAGCCGCCATCAGGCAGAGTTTGATAAAAAGTTGGCGCAAGAAGAAAAGTGGATTCGTCAAGGTATTAAGGCCAGACTAACCCGTAACGAAGGTCGAGTCAGAGCGCTTGAGCAGATGCGTCGGGAGCGATCTCAGCGCCGCGAGCGTCAAGGTAAAGCGAGCTTTGCGTTGGATGAGGCGGCTAAATCAGGAAAGTTAGTGGTCGAGTTGGAGCAGGTTTCACACTCTTTTGGTGATAAGCCTATTATTCGTGATCTGGATCTGAAAATTCAGCGTGGTGATCGAATCGGGTTGATTGGCCCTAATGGCGTTGGTAAAAGTACGTTGTTAAAGCTGTTATTGGGAGAGTTGCAGCCTGATCAGGGCAAGTTCGTATCGGAACGCGCATGGAAGTGGCGTATTTTGACCAGCTTCGGGACAGTCTCGATCCTGAAAAAAGTGTCATCGACAATATTTCTGGCGGTCGTGAAAGTATCGATATTCAAGGACGCTCTCGGCACATTATTAGCTATCTATCCGATTTTCTATTTAGTGCGGAACGGGCCAGAACGCCAGTGAAAGCGCTATCAGGTGGTGAATGTAACCGCGTATTGTTAGCTAGGCTATTTAGTAAACCTGCCAATATGTTAGTGCTTGACGAACCGACCAATGATCTTGATGTTGAAACACTTGAACTGCTCGAAGAGATCCTGATGGGCTTCAATGGCACCGTCTTGTTAGTTAGCCATGATCGTGCATTTTTGGATAATGTGGTTACCAGTACTCTGGTTTTTGAAGGCCAGGGTCGAGTTAGAGAATATGTCGGTGGTTATCAAGATTGGTTGCGTCAACGTGGCGAAGTGGTTAGCCAGTCGGCTGGCCAGTCATTCGCCGAACCTGAAAGGACACAGCCAGTTGAAAAGGAAGCCGATAAAATCATCGAAACAACGGTTAGCGCCAAATCCGTTTCAACGGCATCACGAAAGCTCAGTTATAAGCTTCAGCGTGAGTTGGACGCCTTACCTGCCGAGTTGGAAGCCGCAGAGGCTAAACTAGAAGCCTTACAACAGCTTTGTGCTGCACCTGATTTTTATAATCAGGATCATGCCCTAGTGGCGGAAAAGCTGGAAGCGCTCCAGCAGCAGGAAGCTGAAGTGGAGCGCTTAATGGAGCGTTGGGTCGAACTAGAAGCGCTGCAAGAGTCTTAAGATCTAACTCTTGTCTTTCACTCTTATGGCAAGTACATCGCATTGGGCGCCATGTAATACACCGTTTGCGGTTGAGCCTAAGAGTAAAGCCAGACCGTGACGTCCATGACTACCCACGATAATCAGATCGGCGTTGATCTCCTTGGCAACACGATGAATCTCAGATTCGGTATGGCCAGTCACGATGTAACGCTTGCTGACAGGGTGGTCGATCGTTGCACAGAGCTGGTTAAGTTTCTGTTCGGCATGTTCATCCAGCTGCTCTTGAATGGTGGAGAGGTCCATCGGGACATCTCCACCATAGGCAAAGGTTAAAGGTTCGACGACATGGATAATATCTAGCTCCGCTTGATAAAGACGAGCGAGCTCTGCGGCTTTGGTAATCAATTGGTCAGATTCATCAGAAAGATCAATTGCCAACAGGATATGCGAGTAAGTGCTCATGGCCGTGCCCTTATTTAAATGAATGATTTGTTATTAAGTATAGGATAACAGTATGGAATGGGTAATCTCTATTGTCGTGATGTTGTCGATTATTGGATCGATTATGTGGATTCGCCCGAGTCCAAGGGAGCGAATGATCTCGACAATTCGATTACATGCCAGAAAGCTTGGCTTTATCGTACAGCTGGCTCACATAGAAACTACGCGGGGCAAGGGGCAGATGGAGCCTGAAAAGATTCGCGTGCCTGCTTACCGTGTCTTACGCAACGATTTAACCCGTGATGAGAAAGATCATTGGATTAGTTGGCAGATTTTTAGAATGGAGAATGTGGCTAATCAAGGATTACCACTAGGTTGGTCATGGAAAAAGGGTGAGTATGCGCTCAGCAAAGAAGCCTGTGAGGTGATCTGCGAGCTGATTGAAAAACTGCCCAAAGACGTCAAAGCATTAGAATCTAGTCCGATTCACTTTACCGTATATTGGCGTGAGTCAGG